>JAQBPO010000041.1 GCA_028287465.1 Fibrobacterota bacterium | reverse complement strand
TCTACAATACCCAGGACGCGGAAAGCCGCATCCGCGACGTGGACTTCGCCAAGGAGACCACGGAGTTCACCCGGGCGCAGATCCTCACCCAGAGCGCGACCTCGATGTTGGCCCAGGCCAACCAGGTTCCTCAGGGCGTGCTGTCGCTGTTGGGCCGGTAGTAGTCTCGCCCGTCCGGCCCTTCGCGGCCGGATAGCGATGCAGGGTAGGGGCCGGGAAACCGGTTCCCCGAAGCCGATATCATGGAGCCGGGAGGTCAAGCCTCCCGGCTCCCGCCGTTTCAGGCTTTTCCGATCCCGGAATGGAGCGGGGACAGATGCTTCTCCAGGCAAACGGAAAGCTCGCTCATCAGGAGCGGTTTCGCGAGGAAGTCGTCCATTCCCGCATCCAGGCATTTCCGGCTGTCATGGGGATGGACGTCGGCGGAAATGGCGACGATGAGCCTGCGGGAGCCTCCCGTTTCCATGGCCCTCAGGATCCGCGTAGCCTCGAAACCGTTCATGATGGGCATTTGGCAATCCATGAGGATGAGATCGAAGTGGCGCCCGGACGCGGCCTGGATCGCCTGGGCGCCATGATCCGCCGTGAAGACCTCGAAACCGATCTGGTTGAGAAGGCTTGCCGTCACCGTTTGGTTGGAGGCGTTGTCCTCGACCAGCAGGGCGGATTTACCGGCGTAGTCCGACGTTCCGGATTCCGAGCGGATTTCCGGCGGCGGTTCCGGCTGGACCGCGGGCAATTTCAACCAGCTCAAGAAGGTGAAGGTGCTGCCCTTGCCCCTCTCCGATACAACGGTAACGTCCCCGCCCATGGCGTTCGCCAATCGCTTGCAGATGGTGAGCCCCAGGCCCGTGCCCCCGAATTCGCGGGTTGTCGAGGAGTCGCCTTGGGTGAAGGGCTGGAAAAGCCTGGAAATGCCCTCGGGCGTGATCCCGATGCCGGTGTCCTTGACCGATAGCGAAATCAGGGCGTCGGAACCCCTGCGCTCGACGCAATGGAGCCGCAATTCCACGCTGCCCGATTTGGTGAACTTGATGGCGTTGTTCGCGAGGTTCATCACCACCTGCCTGAAGCGGGTCTCGTCCCCGACGACCCAAGTCCGGCCTCCGTCGGCGATATCCAGGGTGAGGGACAATCGCTTGTCGTGGGCCTCCTTTTCCAGGATGCGCTTGCAGACGCGCACGGATTCGGCGAGGTTGAAGCTCCGCTCCTCCAGTTCCAGTTTCCCGGCCTCGATTTTCGAGAAATCGAGGATGTCGCTTATGATGGCCAGGAGCAGGTCCCCGGAGGATTTCACCAGGTCCAGGTCCCCCATTTGCCGCGGGGTAAGCTTGGAACCCGTCATCAACTGGATACCGCCGAAAATGCCGTTCAGGGGAGTCCGGATTTCATGGCTCATGGTCGCCAGGAATCGGCTTTTCTCCAGGTTGCTCGCTTCGGCCGCTTCCTTGGCGCGCTCCAGCCTCTCTTCTCCGGACTGTTGCAGGAAGGCCAGAAGCATGGAGCAGGAGAAAAGCATCACCGCCGAAGTGAGCGAGATGGCCGGGCTCATGATGCGATAGGCCCATTCCTCGAAGTGGGTGGGAGGGATGAACCAATGCCCCTTCAGGACCAGGAGGATCCAGAACGCGACTGGCTGCGCCACGCAAAAGAGGATGCTGCGCCATTCCGCCACCCGGAAAAGCATGAGCGGCGAAACCAGGGTGAAGAAGAAAACGTTCTGGATGCTGGTTTGCATTCCCAGGGAGGCGGTGAACAGGTAGACGTTCAGGTTGATGGCGGCCAGCAGCAGGTGCCGGGATACGGTCGTCAGGCCCAGACGGTTGAATTGGGGGATGATGCCGAAGAAGAGGGTAAGGGGGAATACCAGATGGGAAAGCCAGATGGCGCCGAGCCCTTTGAAAATCCAGTAATAGGGGAAGGTCATGAGGACGTGGCCGTAAGCGGCGCAATTCGTGATCAGGATATTGCGCGCGAGCCTGGGGTTGGTATCCGGCGCGATGCCGGCATGGCCCAATTTGCGGAGGAGCCAGCGGATTCCGGCCGGGCGGGGTAGCATCGGCGTTCCCCGATCGCCCGATCCGACCCGGGTATCCGAATGGGGGATTGGCTGCATCCGCTCCTCGCGCTCCATGGAAATGGATGGAAAAGTAACCAAAAGGTGGAAACCGGTCTTGCTTCATCCTATCATCGCTGCAGGGGCGCGCCCGCGGCCCCTGACATTGGCTGGGAACCTTCGAAAGGAGAGGATATGGCAGACGTCATCCGCTGCGCCGACGGTCTGGTGAACGACCCGGGCCGATTCCTGAACTTCACCGACAGGAATTGCATCCCCTATACGCCATTGGAACTGTTCCTGTTCGCGGGGGGCTGCCTGATGTGGGTGGCCGCCTATTGGCTCATCATCCGCAATGCGCGGCGCGACAAGCTCGTGGACATGGCCGTGGCGGCCGGATGCAGCAATTTCGCCTGGGAGTTCCTCTGGTCCTTCCCCTTCCGGACCGATATGGGCTGGTTCCTTGTCTGGACCTACCGCGCCTGGTTCTTCCTGGACATCTACATCTTCTGGCTGATGCTGCGATACGGTTCCTCCCAGGCGAAATCCCCCGTATTGGCCAGGCATTTCAAGCCGTTGACCGTGGGGTTGCTCGCCGTCTTCACCCTCATCTACTACTTCTTCATCAAGGAAGGACATGATACCCTGATCGGAGCCAATTCCGCGTACATCGCCCAGATGTTCGTTTCGGTGCTCAGCCTGACCCTGCTCCTGGGGAACCCCGGCTTGCGGGGTTTCTCCTTCAATGTCGGCTGGCTCAGGACCTTCGGGACGGGGGCCAATACCGTATTCATGTTCATGCATTACCCAGGGAACCATTTCCTCCACTCCATGGCCGCCTCCTCTTTCGTCATCGACATCGCCTTCCTGGCGATCTTCCTCAGGTTCAAGTCCCGCTCTTCCGGGCCGGCCCCGGGGGCGGGGGAAAATACTGCCGGACGGGGAGAAAAAATTTCCGCTCCGGCCTAAAGTCGGCGGCATCCGCGCCGATACTATTGATAGCCCCGGTCGCTAAGGAAGACAGGCCGGGGTAAAATGTGATCCCCATCGCGCATCGCCGGCCCAACCGGCGCAAATTGCAGCAACGACTTAAGCCTAAAGCTCAAGCGCCTCTTAAAGTCTTTTCCGGTTTCCCCCGATGAAAGGGGAAAGAGAGCGCGGGAGGAAACCCCCGGCTCCGGGAGGCTTGAGCCATGCGTATCAACCACAACATTTCTTCCATGATCGGCCAGTCCGCCCTCGGCATGCAAACGGGCGCCCTTTCCAAATCCCTGGAAAAACTTTCCACCGGCCTGCGCATCAATCGCGCATCCGACGATGCCGCCGGGCTCTCCGTATCCGAATCCCTCCGCAGCAAGATCCGCGGGATGGACCGGGCGAGGTCCAACTCCGAGGACGGCATCGCCCTGTTGCAAATCGCGGAAGGCGCCACCGGAGAGGTGAACAATATCCTGCAGCGCCTGAGGGAGCTGGCCATCCAGAGCGCCTCGGACACCATGACCACCACGGAGCGCACCTACATCAACAAGGAGTTCGGGCAGTTGATGAACGAGATCACCCGGATCTCCAACTCGGCCTCCTATAACGGCATGACCCTGCTGGACGGGGCGGCCGGGTCTTTCGGCGTGTCCGGCGGACAGGCTTCCGTGCTGCATATCGGAGCGGGTTCCAGCGTTTCCGTGGATCGCATCAGCATCACGGTGGGGTCCATGACCCTGGGAGCCCTGGGGCTGAACGCGACCACCACTTCGGTGAGCACCGCGGCGACCGCCCTGGCGGCATTGTCCGCCATCGACGTCGCCGTGCGCTCGGTGAATACGGTGCGTTCGGACATGGGCGCCTACGTGAACCGGCTCGAGTTCGCCATCTCCAACCTCGGCAACCAGATCTACAATACCCAGGACGCGGAAAGCCGCATCCGCGACGTGGACTTCGCCAAGGAGACCACGGAATTCACCCGGGCGCAGATCCTCACCCAGAGCGCGACCTCGATGTTGGCCCAGGCCAACCAGGTTCCCCAGGGCATCCTCGCCCTCCTCAAGGGCTGATCCGGGCCGCCGTCCCCTCCGGCGCCAGGCTCCGGGAAGGGCGTCCCCAAAAACCCAAACGAACCCGCTCCCCCCGGCATGCCCGGCGCCCGAAAGGGCCGCCGGGGCTTGTTGCGTTCCGCCGCCAACCCGTATCGTTAATGCGGAATATCAGGTTCTTCGCGAGGTGCGAGGACGGCGGAAACAAGGTCGTATATGGCCCGTAACATGAATGCGATGAAGAAAAAGGTCCCGCCGGTGGACTGGCGCCCGGACGACGGCGCGCCCGCGGCGGCGGCCCATCCCGCAGCCGATATGCTCTCGTTGTTCCAATCCTCCCAGGAGGCCATGCTGGTTTGCGACCCACTCGGCGTCATCCGCTTCTGGAACGCCGGCGCCGAAGCCATGTTCGGCCTGGGCAGGGCGGAGGCGATGGGGCGCAAGGCCGAAAGCCTCGTGGAAGGCGCCTGGCCTTTCCCGCCCGCGGGTAACGTATTGGTTACCCAGGCGGCGGAATCCGTGGGCCTCCGCAAGGACGGCACGCGCTTCCCGGTCGAATTGTCGCAAGGGGCCTTCGCGGCCGATGCGGGAGGCATCAGGCTGGTCCTGGCGCGGGATCTGTCTTCGCGCAAGCTGACCGCGGTGGCTTTGCGGGAAAGCGAAGAGAACCACCGGCAGGCCCGCGAGGAACTGCAGTACCGGATCCGGTTCGAGAACCTGATCACCTCCATATCCACCCATTTCATCCACCTGCCGGGCGATCAAATCGACATGGGGATCAATTACGCCTTGCACGCCCTGGGCGAATTCGCCGAAGTCGATCGCAGCTATATCTTCCTCTTCTCGGCCGATCGCGCCACCGTGGACAACACCCATGAATGGTGTTCCAAGGGCGTGGAGCCCCAAATCCAGGGTCTGCAGGGCCTGAAGGTTTCCCGTTATCCCTGGTTCATGAACGCGATCCGGGCCTTGGATGCCGTGCACGTCCCTTCCGTTTCCCATCTGCCCCCCCAGGCCGCCGCTGAGAAGGCGGAGTTCGAAAGGGAAGGCATCAAATCCCTGGTCGTGGTCCCGATGATCCACCGGGGTACCCTCCGGGGTTACCTCGGATTCGATTCGGTCCAGCGCGAGAAAAGCTGGTCCGAGGACAATATCCAGGTCCTGCGCATGGCCGGCGAAATCTTCATCAACGCCCTGGAGCGCAAGAAGGTGGATCAGGCCCTGAGCGAGGCCAAGGCCAAATACCTGAACATCTTCGAGAACGCGGTGGAAGGCATCTTCCAGACCACGCCGGACGGGCGCTTCCTGGGAGTCAATCCGGCCCTGGCGCGCATCCTCGGGTACGCGGATCCCCGCCAGATGATGGCCGCCGTCGCCGACATCGGCGCGTCGATATACGTCGAATCCGAAAGGCGCCTGGAATTCCTGCGTATCCTGGGCGAGCGTGGGAGGGTGACCGAATTCGAATCCCAGGTGCGCCGCATGGACGGCTCCGTGATCTGGATTTCCGAAAACGCCCGGGCCGTCCTCAAGGCGGACGGCTCGATAGACTATTGCGAAGGCACGGTCATGGACGTGACGCAACGGAAGAGCATGGAGGATCAATTGATCCACGGCTCCCTCCATGACGCGCTGACCGGGCTCCCCAACCGCACCTTGCTGATTGAGCGCTTGGGCAGGACCCTCGAGCGCGCGCGGCGCAAGCCGGGGATCATGTGCGCGGTGATGGTGCTTGATCTGGATCGCTTCAAGATCATCAACGACAGCATGGGCCACCAGCAGGGCGACCGCATGCTGATCGCCTTCGCCCGCAGGCTCGAAGTGTTCGTCCCGGCCGGGACCACCTTGTCCCGCCTGGGCGGGGACGAGTTCTGCATCCTGATCGAGGACTTCACCGACTACAATCACGCCACCTTCATCGCCGATCGGCTCCAGGAGGCCCTGTCCATGGGGTTCGATATGGACGGCCAGGAAATCTACATGGCCGCGAGCATCGGGATCGCCGTCGGCACGGCCCAGACCAAGGGTCCGGAGGACCTGTTGCGGGAGGCCGACACGGCGATGCACCGCGCCAAATCCTCGGGCAAGGGCCGGTACCAGGTCTTCGACGATTCCATGCATACCAAGGCCGTCCATATGATGACCCTGGAAACGGATCTCCGCCGGGCCCTGGAGCGCATGGAGTTCCGCCTTCACTATCAGCCGATCGTCTCCCTCGAAGACAGCTCCCTGATGGGATTCGAGGCGCTGATCCGCTGGCAGCACCCCAAGCTCGGCATGGTCTCGCCCATGGATTTCATCCCCCTAGCGGAAGATACCGGGTTGATCATCCCCATCGGCCGATGGGTGCTCTGGCAGTCCTGCAAGCAATTGGTGGAATGGCAGGGGATCCTCGAGAACGGCAAGCGCCTGACCATGAGCGTCAATCTCTCGGGCAAGCAATTGCAGGACATGGACCTCGTGCGCCAGATCAAGGCCATCATCCAGGAAGCCGGCCTCGATCCCACTTCCTTGAAGCTG
The DNA here is from genome assembly GCA_028287465.1 of Fibrobacterota bacterium. Classification (GTDB taxonomy): domain Bacteria; phylum Fibrobacterota; class Fibrobacteria; order UBA11236; family UBA11236; genus Chersky-265. The sequence goes on along the minus strand of JAQBPO010000041.1, from coordinate 78,844 downwards.
GAAGTCACGGAAAGCGCCATCATGGAGAATCCGGAAAAGGCGGCGAGCATCCTGAACAGCCTCCGGGACATGGGCATCCATCTCAGCCTGGACGATTTCGGGACCGGTTACAGCTCCCTGAGCTACCTCCATCGCTTCCCGTTCCATAACCTCAAGATCGATCGTTCCTTCGTTTCCAAGATGGAGGCGGGGGACAAGGACACGGAAATCGTCAAAGTCATCAACTCCCTGGCGAAGAACCTGGGCATGGACGTGGTGGCGGAGGGGATAGAGACCCAAGGCCAATGGGCCCTGCTGCACGGCCTGGCCTGCGCCTATGGCCAGGGATATTTCTTTTCCAGGCCCCTGGAAGACAAGGCCGCGCGCAAGCTCATCGAGGGAGGCGGGTTCGCCGTCCGCGGCCCTCATCAGGCCGCCCCGTAACCATCGCGTTTCCCTTGCGGCCATCCTTCGGATGGGCCGTCAAGGCCGCGGGCGGCGGGCATGCCGGCGGCGCTTATGCCGCGCCCTATCCGTGATTCAAAAGGTCCAGGTCAGCATGGGATACAGCGAGGTCCCGTTCATCCCCACGCCCAGGCCCCCCGTTTCCCCTTCCCCGGTCCTCCGGTGCATATAGGGGAAGGCCCAGCCGAAGAACGATCCGGCCGCGGCGCCCACCATCACGTCCGACAGGTAATGCTTCCCGGCGGCCACGCGCAGGCCGGCGACGAAGGCGGCCGCCCCCAGGCTTCCCCCCCAGATGGCCCCCTGGTAGCGCGAACCGGGATTGCGCAGGGAGTAGGTGTAGGAGAAATAGACCGCCGAGAGGAAGGCGGCGTTGCTGTGGCCGGAGTAGAAGCTGCCCGAGGCTTCCGGCGAAAGGCGCTCATCGGCGGGTACGTCCTTGCCGTACACCAATGGGCGCGGATGCACCCCGGTGGCGCGGACCAGCAGATCGAGCGAGGAAGAGATGAGCAAGGCTTCCGAATAGACCGCGGCTTCGGAAACGGCCCCGTTCCAGCCTTGGCGGCCGCGCCACGATTCCCAGGCCGTAACCGCCATCGGCAATCCGACCAAGGGGACGATCAGGAGGTCGCTGGCCAGGGCCGCCTTCGGGGAATGGGTGCCGGCGGCCCAGCGGTCCATGAACCACAGGTCGTTCCGATCGAGCGCTCCCGTATCCGACGCGGTCATATTATGATAACGGATCTGGGCCGGGATGGCCGTAAGGACGGCGGCCGAGGCCCAGGCGATGTCCTGGTACCCCAAAGAGAGGACTCCCGCGGAGGGGGCGGACCGCGAAGCCTGCTGCGGAAAGGCCGGCAAGGCCGGCAGGGCCGGTACGGCCATCGCCAGGAAAATAAAAGCGGCGGATCCGTACCTGCCGGTCCGGAATAGTCCTGTCTTCATTCCTAAATTATAGTTGAACCAGCCCATGAAGACCCTTCTCCTCGACAACTACGATTCCTTCAGCCATATCCTCTTCCAATACCTTTGGGAGGTGAACGGCGAGGAGCCGATCTTCATCCATAACGATGAATGGACCCTGGAGGCGATCCGCGCCGCCCGATTCGACAATATCCTGATTTCCCCCGGCCCCGGGCACCCGGGGAATCCACGCGACTTCGGCCTCTGCGCCGAAGTCATCCGCTCGTTCCCGGACGTACCCGTCCTGGGCGTATGCCTGGGCCTGCAGGGCCTGGGCCTGGCCGCGGGCGCGTCCGTGGTCCCCGCGCCGGCGGTCCGTCACGGAAAGCCTTCCGCCATCCTCCATGACGGGCGAGGGTTGTTCGCGGGGCTGCCGCAGGGATTCCGCGCGGTGCGCTACCATTCCCTCGTGGTCGACGCATCGGCCGTGCCGGCGGGCCTGATCGTAACGGCCACGGCCGCCGATGACGGCCAAATCATGGGACTCAGGCTTGCTGACCGGCCGGCGTACGGCGTGCAATTCCACCCCGAATCCATCGGTACCGATCACGGCAAAACCCTGCTCGTGAACTTCCGGGATCTGTCCGCCCTACGGTCGCGCGGGGCCTCTGCATCGCGCGGCGATTCCGGATCACCCGGCGATCCCGCGGATCCATCCCGGCCGGCGCCGCCGATCGTCGCCTGCGAACCCGCCATCCCCGGAACCGGGGCCCGGCCGCCCGCGCGCGTCCTCGAGGCCGTCGAGCTTCCCTGGCGCGATCCCGAAGCCGCCTTCGCCCGTTTTTTCGGGGAAGACCCGGCCTCGTTCTGGCTCGACTCCCTTTCCGAACCCGTGCCCGGCGAACCCCGCGTTTCCTACATGGGTTCGGGTCGGCGCCTCATCGAGGCCCGCGGCGAAGCGATCCGCATCTTCCCTGATGCCGCGGGTAGCGGATTCCCGGCCCGGGAAACGGAGACTCGCGATCCTTTCGCCTTCCTTGCCGCCTATCTGAAGGATGCGGAAGCGTGCCGGTTGCCCGAAGGCATGCCTTTTCCCGGTTCGTTCCTCGGCGGACTGGTGGGATGGTTCGGGTACGGGCTCAAGCGGTTTACCGGAACGGCCGGAACGGCCGGAGCTTCCGGTCCTCCGGAAGGGGGAAACCTGCCGGGTACCCCGGCCGCCGATCCGCCCGACGCCCTGTTCCTGGAACCCGATCGGATGCTGGCCTTCGACCCCCGGGCCCGCAAGGCTTACGCCATGCTTCCCCCGGGTCCGCGTTCCGGCGGGCCGCTTTCCAGCGGCGGGCCGCTTTCCAGCGGCGGGCCCTCGCCGGAGGCCCGCGCCTGGTTGCGGACCATCGTCTCGGAATGGGATGGTCTGGAGGAGCCGAGCCTGGACCTGCGCAGGACCGGGGATCCCGCCGGAGCCCTGCGGCTCCCCTGGAGCCTCTCCGCGCCCAAGGGCGAATACCTCGCGCGCATCCGTTCCCTGCAGGAGGCCATCCTGCGCGGCGAGACCTATGAGGCCTGCCTCACCAACGAATTCCGCGCCGTCTCGGACGCGGACCCCTTCGCCGTGTACCGGATCCTGCGGCGCATCAACCCGGCCCCCTATGCCGCCTATCTGCGGTTCCCTCAGGCCTGCGTCCTGTCGGCCTCGCCGGAACGGTTCCTGAAGCTCGATGCGCGGGGCCGCCTTGAGTCCCGGCCCATCAAGGGCACGCGCCGCCGCGGCGCCACGCCGGAAGAAGACGCGGCCTTCAAGGCGGACCTGGCGGGGAACGCCAAGGATTTGTCCGAGAACCTCATGATCGTGGACCTGGTGCGCAACGATTTCGGCAAGGTCTGCGCCCTGTCCAGCGTTGAGGCCCCGGACCTGATGAAGGTGGAGGAGCATCCCACCGTCCTGCAATTGGTTTCCACCGTAACGGGAAGGCTGGCGGCCGGTAAGGGCGCCATCGACGCCGTACGCGCCTGCTTCCCCGGGGGCTCCATGACCGGCGCGCCCAAGCTCCGCACCATGGAATTGCTGGAAGCGGAGGAAGGCCGCGCGCGCGGCGTGTTTTCCGGGGCCATGGGGTACCTCGGATGGGACGGCGCCATGGACCTGGGAATGGTGATCCGCAGCCTGGTCGTGAAGGACCGGGAGTTCCGGGTGGGATGCGGAGGTGCCATTTTGGCCGAATCGGATCCGGAATCCGAATTCTCGGAAGCCATGTTGAAGGCTTCCGCGTCCCTCAATGCGGTCGAGTTGGCGGCATTCGGGGCGGCGGAAGGCTGGAAAACCGGGATTTAAAGGGTTATCATCCAAGAACTCAAAGTTGCGGGGGGTTGAAGCTGTGATTAGTTTTACCCGCTGACGCGCCAACAAAGGGATGGATTATGACCAAGCCGGCCGGGTTTACGCTTTGCGCCCTGTTGTTCTGCTCCGTCGCGCTTTCCGTTCGCGCGGAAGGACCGGGGCCGGTTCCGGCCGCGGGGACTGCGTCCGCCGCCTCGGCATCCTCTGCCCCTGCGCCTACGGCCGTACCGGTGGCGAATCCGGCCCCGCCGGCCGCCGCCTCCAGGGTCGATCCCAAGAAGCGCCTGCGCCTTCCCGCCGCCCCCCTTAAGCGCCTGCACTTCTCCGCCAAGGAAGGCTTTTCGCTTCGGATGGTCAGTAACCAGGAAGTTACGGCCGAAATCCGCAACGGCGCGGGCCGCACCCTCGCGCGCGGCGCCTATACCCTGGAACCCGGCGACTGGAGCCTGCGGCCCCGCAATCTCCCGCCGGGCCTGTATACGGTCCTGCTCCGCACCGGTCCCCAATTGCGCGCGCTGCGCCTGAAGATCGAGGACAGCGAACGGGGCAAGGGCGCGCCCGAATGGGTGCTGGAAAAGGATGACGGGGACCCGAAGGGACCGGATTCGAGCCACTCCGCCGAGCCCTCCTCCCAGCAAGGCGCCTCCGTCTATCCAGCCCCGGATTGAACCGCCCTTTCGGCGGATCGCCAACCGGATCAACCCGAATTATCTTTAGGCGACCATGTCCGATCTGATTTCCCGGGATCTCAAGCACGTCTGGCACCCCTGCTCGCAAATGCGGGACTATGAGGCCTTCCCTCCCCTGGAGGTGGTAGGCGCCCAAGGCTGCCATCTGCATCTCAAGGACGGTTCCCGGCTCATCGACGCCATTTCCAGCTGGTGGTGCAAGTCCCTGGGGCACGGCCATCCCCGCTTGAAGGCGGCCTTGTCGCGCCAGATGGACCGCTTCGAGCATGTCATCCTGGCCAATACCACCAACGACGTCATCGTCTCCCTGTCCGAAAGGCTGGCCGCCCTGGCGCCCGGCCTGGACCATGTCTTCTATGCCGGGGACGGGTCCACGGCGGTGGAGGTGGCCGCCAAGCTGGCCTTGCATGGGAAGAAGATCCAGGGAAGCGGGGAAAGCCGTTTCCTGGCCCTGGAAAACGGCTATCACGGGGAAACCGCCCTGACCTTGGCCCTGGGCGATCTCGGCATCTATCGCGAAGCCTATCGGGAAATCCTCCCGCCGGTCGCCTTCCTGCGCGGGCTGCCCTACGTGGATTCGACTTCGCATCCGCTCTGGACGGATTGCTCCGAGGTCTGGCCGGCGTTGGAAAAGCAGCTTGAGGAGAACCTGGCCGGCCTTTGCGCCGTCGTGATCGAACCCATCCTGCAAGGCGCGGGCGGCATGCGCTTCTACAGCGCGGACTTCCTCCGGCGCCTGCGGGCCTGGACCCGGGAGCGCGGCGTCTATCTGATCGCGGACGAAATCCTGACCGGGTTCGGCCGCACCGGGACCATGCTCGCCTGCGAGCATGCCGGCATCGTTCCCGATATCGCCTGCCTCTCCAAGGGCCTGACCGCGGGTTGGTTGCCGATGTCCGCCGTATTGGTTTCGAAGGAGATCTACGGGCTTTTCTACGGGGATTACGGCCATGGGAAGGATTTCCTCCATTCCAATACCTATTCCGGCAATGCCCTTGCGGCGGCCGTCGCCCTGGAAGCCCTGGACGTCTATCGGGACGAGGACATCCTGGGACAGGTCCGGCGGAACCAGCCCCACCTGGCCGCGGCGATGGGACGGGTGGCCGCAGCCACCGGGAGGCTGAAAAACGTGCGCTGCCTGGGGGCGGTGGCGGCGGCGGACCTGCACGGTCCGGGCACCGGATCGGACGCCCGGGCGGGGTTCCGGGTCTATCGGGAAGCGGTTTCCCGGGGAGCCCTCCTGCGTACCCTGGGCGATACCGTCTATTGGTTATTGCCCCTGAATGCCGATCCCGGGGTCATTTCCGAGCTGGAAGGCATCACCCTGGCGTCCATTCGGGCCGTTTTGGGCTAAGCGGGCTTCCGTTTTCAAATCCGGCCCATTCTTGTTAGATTTATGCCCTCAAACGACTTGGGTCGAGGGTGGATGGCCAAAAGCCCCATCCGGACCGAAAGGAATGCCGGGACATGAAATTAGTGGTTTTTTCCGAAAACAGCAGCCTCCGCAAACATCTGGAGGATCTCCTGACTTCCACACCCCACAATTTCCAGACCTTCGACCTGGCCGCCGTGCTTTCCCGCGGCCGTCTCGGCGCGTTCGACGGCATGCTGGTGGATCACCAGAGCTGGCAGCGTTGCGTCTCCCTGCTGAAGTACTTCGGCGTGCTGGAAGACATCAACCCCAAGCCCATCATCGTTTTCAGCAAGAGCAAGAAACTGCCCCCGCTGAAGTTCCGCAATCCCAAGGCGCTCACCGCCCATTGCAGCATCCCGCCCCAGACCGAAGACTTCTACGCAGCCTTGCAGCAGATGTCCGCGGCATTGGTACCCGCTTAGTCGAGGCTTCGCGGCAGCCAAAGCGGTCCCGCGTGTCACGACTGGCGCTCCTTACGCGGGCCGCATTTTGCAAATTGAAAATTGAAGATCGCAAAGTGCAAATTGGAAGACCAAATGCACTTTGTCCATCCGCATCGGTTCTGAACCGGCAGCATCGGCCCCAGGGCCCGTTTTTCAATTTCCGATTTTCAATTCGCAATTTGCAATATCTCTTCTTCTTCACTTCCCATCCCACTTTCGCCACCTCCGCCGCCAATGGATAGGACCTGGTACAAGCGCTGGTTCGGCGAAACCTACAAGCAGCTCTACCCGCATCGGGACGTCCGCGAGGCCGAGGCCCAGGTGCGCTTCGTGCTGCGCGCGTTACCGGTAACCCCGGAGTGGCGTATCCTCGACATCGGCTGCGGCCCCGGAAGGCACCTGGACATCCTCCGGAAGCGCGGGCATGTCCATTGCGAGGGACTGGATTTGAGCATGCCCCTCCTGCGGGACGCACGGGCCGCATCCCTGAACGTGGCCCGCGGCGATATGCGGCACCTGCCTTTCAGGCCCGCAAGTTTCGATCTGGTAACCTCCTTTTTTACTTCCTTCGGGTACTTTGCTACCTTCGCCGAGGACGTGGAAACCCTGGCGCAATTCGTCTCCGTCCTCAAGCCCGGCGGATACCTGTTCCTCGACCTCATCAACAAGAGACATTTGATCAAGCACCTGGTTTCCGACGATCGCAAGGTCGTCGAGGGATCGGAAGTCATCCAGAGCCGCCGCCTGGAAGGCCTGACCACGGAACCCGGGACCGTGGTGGTGAAGGAAATCGAGATCCGCCGGCCGGGCGGGGAGACGGAACGCTTCGTGGAACGCGTCCGCCTCTACGAACTCGAAACCATGCTGGAGCTCGCGAAACGGTTCCGCCTGCGCCACGTGGCCACCTTCGGGGACGAGACCGGCGCTGCGTGGCGGCCGGACGATTCGCCCCGCATGGCCATGCTCCTGCAACGCATGCCTCCGGACCCCGAAGCGATCTGAACCCGATGCAACTCTCCCTACATGCCCGCCTGCCCGCCGAAGATGCGGCCCAAAGGGTCCTGTTCGCCTCGCCGGACCAGGGAGCGGGGACCTTGGGGAACGCGCCCCTCAGCGCGGCCATCTACCCCGGAGGCCATTTCCGATCGGAAGCCCCGGTGGCCCGGCGCCTGGCCCACCTGGATTCGCTGCCCTCCCGGAAGGGCCTGCAGGAATTCCTGCGCCATGAGAACGCCTTCGCCCCGCTGGCCCCGGAACAGCGCGCCAACCTGGACGCGGCGGGCAACCGCCACGCCGTGTTCATGCTCACCGGCCAACAGCCGGGCCTATTGGGCGGTCCCGTCCTCTGGTACTACAAGGCCTTGACCTGCGCAGCCATCGCGCGAGAATGGTCCGTGCGGCTGGGACGGCCGGTCATCCCCATCTTCTGGGTGGCGGGAGACGACGCGGATCTGGACGAATGCAACCATGTGGAACTGCTGGACCGCCGCGCCGCGGACGTGCGCGGACCGCTCCGGCTTTCCTTTCCGGACGAGGTCCGGCCGCTGGCCATGGGAGAACGCCGCGTGGATCCGGACGGCATGCGCGACCTTCTCAAGGGCCTGGAAGCGATCTGGAATCCGGAAATCGTGGAGCAATTCCGCCGCGCCTATCCCGTTCCCAGCACCATGAGCTCAGGGTTCCTGCGCCTCGCCCAGGCCCAGTTGGGCCGCGAAGGGATCCTTTTCGTGGACGGCTATTCCCGCAACCTCCGCGCTTTGGCGCGTCCGGTGCTGGAATCCGCGATCTCGGATTGGGAATCCTGGCAGGACGCCCTGCGGAAAGGCACCGCTTCGGCTTTCGCGGCCGGCATCCCCGCCCAGGTGGAATTGCGCGAGGGCGTGGTCCATGCTTTCGCCTTGCGGAACGGAGAACGCCACCGCCTCTTCGCCGAGAAGAAATCTTCCAGGGAAATCCTGTATACCCCGGATCGCCCGAACCATGATATCCGCGCCGGCCTGGCCGGAACGGAACTGACCCACGATGTATTCAGCCGTTCCCTGGTCGCGGAATCGATCTTTCCCGTGCTCGGCCACGTGCTGGGGCCGGCGGAACTCCGGTACTTCGCCCAGTTGGCGCCGCTTTTCCTCCAGGCCACGGGCGACATGCCGCTGCTCCAGCCGCGCATGACCGCCGCGGTCGCCCCCGCGGAGGCTTTCGAGTCCTTCCTTTCCGAAGGAATGGATCTGCCCGAAGTGATCCGATTCGGCCCGGCAGCCTTGCGCGCCCGCCTCACCGAACGCGTTTGGCGCCACCATCCCGCTTCCACCGCGCTTTCCGCTGGGCCGGCCGATAGGTGGCTTGAGGGATTGCGCAAGGCCCACGCCCGCCACTTCAAGGACGCGGGACCGCTCGAACGCCTGGAAAAATCCCTGAACCTTTCCTGGAAACGCTATCTTCGCAGCCTTGAGAAGGCGGCCTATTCCGCCACGGCCCAGTCCCGGCAGGGCCTGTTCGATCAGCTGCGCTGGCTCGGCAACGGCATGGGGCAGGATCGCCATCTCAATCTCGGGTCGTTGATGAACGGCCTTGGCAAGGACGGGATGGCCAAGCTGCGCGAGCTGGTCGATCCCGTCAGCGCGGAGTTACAGGTTTTCAAGTACGGAGGGGGATAGCATGTCGGTTACCTCGGTGGATTTCATGGCCATCGGCGCCCATCCCGATGATATCGAACTGGGTTGCGGCGGCACCTTGCTGCGCCTGGCCGCCCTGGGCAAGCGCGGGGTGCTGGTCGACATGACCGACGCGTCCATGGGCACCCGCGGCACGCCGGAGATCCGGGCCCGGGAGGCCAAGGCGGCGGCCAAGGTCCTCAAGGCGGATCGGGTGAACCTGGGACTTCCGGACGGAAGGCTGGCCGACGGTTGGGAGGCGCAGAAGCGTCTCATCGATCAGATCCGGCTGTACCGGCCCAAGGTCGTCATCACCCATCACTGGCGCGAAGAGCATCCCGACCATGAGACCACCTCCCGCATCGTGAAGCAGGCCGTCTACAAGGCCGGCCTGGCCAAGCTCGATTGCGCGGGAACCCCCCATCGTCCCGGGCGGCTGTTCTATTTCGTGGGCGTGGAGCTGCACGAGCCTTCCTTCTGCGTCGACATCACTCCGTACTGGGATGCCAAGCTCAAGGCCGTGCTCTGTTACAAGAGCCAGTTCCACAACCCGGACGCCAGGGAATACAAGGGCAAGACCGATCTGGCGAGCCCGGCCTTCATGGAGTTCCTGTCGGTGCGCAACCGCTTCTGGGGCTCCCGCATCAAGCGCCGCTACGCCGAGGCCTTCGTTTCCAACGAACTCCCGGAAGTGCATGACCTTACCGCCATGGGCGGGGAAAGATTCGCATGAAAATCGGCATTACCTGTTATCCCACCTACGGAGGCAGCGGCGTATTGGCTTCGGAGTTGGGCAAGTTCCTGGCCAAGCGCGGCCACGAAATCCATTTCATCACCTCCACCATCCCGTACCGCCTGCAGCGGGATTTCCAGGACCGGATCTATTTCCATACGGTGGATATGGAACCCTATCCCCTTTTCGAGCATCCCCCGTACGATCTCGCCCTCGCCGCCAAGATGAAGGACGTCTTCGTGCAGGAAGGACTCGATCTCCTTCACGTGCATTACGCCATACCCCACGCGGTGAGCGCCTACCTGGCCTCCCAGCTGCTCAAACCGGCCTCCATCCCGTTCGTGACCACCCTGCATGGGACGGATATCACCCTGGTGGGGCAGGAGAAGAGCTTCTTCGACATCACCCGGTTCAGCATCAACGAGAGCACCATGGTCACGGCGGTTTCGGACTATCTGAAGGAGAAGACGGAAACCGTCTTCCAGCCCACCAAGGAAATCCACCGGATCCACAATTTCGTGGATCTGGACCTGTTCCGCCACACCGCGTTCGGCTGCCACCGCTCCAATTTCGCCCGGCCCGAGCAGCCCGTATACATCCACGTCTCCAACTTCCGGCCCGTAAAGCGCATCCCGGACGTGATCCGCATCTTCGCCAAGATCCGCGAAGAGGTCGATGGCGTCCTGTTGCTCGTGGGCGAAGGTCCCATGCTCCGGGAGGCGAAGGAGCTGGCGGCCCAGCTCCGCATCCAGCAACATGTGCGTTACCTGGGCAAGCAGCTCGACATCGTGAGCCTCCTGGGCTGTTCGGACGTCCTGCTTTTCCCTTCCGAGTCCGAGAGCTTCGGCCTGGCGCCCCTGGAGGCCATGGCCTGCGAAATACCCGTGGTGGCCACCCGCGCGGGAGGCATCCCGGAAGTGGTGACCCATAACGTGAACGGATTCCTGGCCGATGTCGGGGACGTCGATACCATGGCGAGGCACGCCGTGGACCTGGGCCGTTCCCGGGCCATGCGCGTCGAAATGGGCAAGGCCGGCCGCAAGTCCGCCGAGGCCAACTTCCACCCGGATCGCATCGTGCCCCAGTACGAAGCCCTCTACGCCAAGGCCCTGGGCCGATAGACCTGAAGGTCGAAAGGCCGAAAGGCCGATGGACCGCTATCGGCCGGCGGTCGCCATTGTTTTCGATCGCCCTAATTCATTAACCATTCCGGTCGCGAAACCCAAGGTTTTTCCGCGACGGTTTACAGTGCGGGAATTCCGCTATCATCCCAAGGATCAGCCCGCTGTATTACGCGGTTTTCCGGTCTGGGGTGCCGCCTTGTGCGTAAATACCGGTAAATACCCCGGGTGTAACAAAACCCCTGGTTACCCACTGGAAAGGAACCCCATGGATTGCATACAATGGGTGTTCAGTAGCCCGGAGACTTTCCATGCAAGACCCCAAGACCATTCTCGTCGTCGATGATCAGGATTCCATCGTCCAGCTCGCGAAGACCATCCTGTACATGGAAGGGTATACGGTGATATTCGGATGCAGCGGCGAGGACGCGCTCTTCGTGAACGCGAACCATCCCTTCCCGATCCACCTGCTTCTGACGGATATCCGCATGAGCCCGGATTTGAACGGATGCGACCTGGCCCAGGCCATGAGGGTGCTCCGCCCGGACATCCGCGTCCTGTACATGTCCGCCTTCACCGATGATGAGCGCATGGCGCGCGAGGTGGAAACCGGCGCCGCCGGATTCCTGCCCAAGCCCTTCTCCCCGTCGGTCCTGGTGGCAAAGGTGGCCGGAATCCTGGCCGGCACCGGCGCTCCCGCTTCCGATGCCCGCTAGGCCGTTCGCGCCGGGGATTCCCGCCGGCTTCCGGGGACGGCTTTCCATTCCGGAACGCTAATACATCCGCAGGACGCCGCGGCCGTCGCGCCTGGCTTCTTCGCGCGCGCATTCCGCGACCCGCTTGCGCGGATCCTCGAAGGTTTCCAGGCCGGCCCGCATGGTGGCCGCCTTGGGCGGATTGGCGTAGACCGCCCGGAAGGCCGTCGATTGCAAGCTGTCGAACCCGGGGAAGTCCTCCTTGTGCCGGATGATGAATTCCACCGCCGTCAGGCGCGTGGCGGGATTCACACTCCGGAGCAGGAAACGCGCGAGCCGTTTTTCCGCCATCAGGATCTCCGTAAGCCCGAGGAAATAATCGCGGTTCTCCAGGATCTGCCCAGCCTCGCCCCCCCGGATTCCGTATAGGGTTCCGGAATAGGGGGACATGTAGAGCGCCAGGGCTTCGCGGATGGCGGGGGAGGGGAGGGAGTCCGGCGTCAATCTCAGGGTGTCGTGGGACAATGGCCTCGCGGCCGCGGCCAGGTTCCAATAGTAGGGCCGCACGGACGCGTAGGGACCGGGTCCCGCCGGCTTGAAGAGCGGGGCCAGGGCGGCGAGGTAACGTGCGCGCAACCCCCCGTAGTTCATAACCGGCTTGGCCTCGAAGCTGATCGGGCGGGTGCCTTCGTAGAGGATCTTGAAGGCGAAACCCAGCTTGCCCGCCGGATTCACCCAGGCCTCGCGGAGGCGCCGGCCGAAACCCAGGCCATGGTCGCGCGCCAGGGATCCGGCCGTGAGGGAATCTATGGCTTCCGGGCGATTGGCGAGGCAGGCCACGATGGCGGCCGCGGCCGAGGAATCCTGCGCGGTCCAGACGGGCGCCTTGGCGTCCCTGGCCGCTTTGGATTCGGCCGGGGCCATGGGACGGGGAGGTTCCCACGCTTCAGGGGAACCGGTCGCTTCAACGGGAGCGGGGCGGGAGAGGGCGGGCGTCGCCGCCAGGCAAAGGCCGATGGCCGCGAGCGCGGACAGGAAGGATGGAATCGCGCGGTCCGCGCGGGACAAGGAGCTCACGCGGTTACGCGTTCAGGGTGCCTGAGTCACGCATTTGAGCGAGCCCGGGTCATGCATTGAGCGTGCCTGAGTCACGTTAGCGTGCCTTTGGTGGAAGGGACGCCCTGCACGCGCCGGGAAGGGGAGATGGCCATGGAAAGCGCGCGGGCGAAAGCCTTGAACATGCCCTCGATGCAGTGATGGGTATTGGTGCCGCGCAGGAGGTCCATGTGCAGGTTCATCTTGCCGTTCTCGGCCACGCTCTGGAAGAAATGCTGCACAAGTTCCGTATCCAGGTTCCCGATGCGGGCGTTGGGGATGGACGCGTTGTAGACGAAGCTGATGCGGCCCGCCAGGTCCAGGCAGCACCGCGCGAGGGCCTCGTCCATGGTCACGTAGTAGAACCCGTAGCGTTCGATGCCCTGCTTGTCGCCCACGGCCTTGAGCAGCGCCTCTCCCAGGCAGATGGCGATATCCTCGGCGGAGTGGTGCATGTCGATGTCCTTGTCCCCCTTGCAGACCACGGAGAGCCCCAGGCCCCCGTGCTTGCGGAACAGGTCGAGCATGTGATCGAGGAAAGGCGAACCGGTATCGATGGGCCCGTCGATGGCATTGTCCAGATCGAGCGACAATGCGATGTCGGTTTCCTTGGTCTTCCGTTTGATGTCCGCTTTGCGCACGGGTTCCGCCTATGGTTCGGGCCGGGGAGGGGAAGGGAAGCCCTGAACGGCTATGCCTTCGCGGCCGGCCTGGATTGGGGATTCATCGACTTCATGCCCTTGGCCGGATCCCCGGGCTTTTTGGGCTCGATATGGTAACGCTTCTGGATGAACGCGGCCAGGGCCTTGGTATTCTTCTCGAACTCGTTGGTGGCCAGGGTAAGGTACAGCAGGGCCAGGGGCAGGACGAGAGCGGTAAGAATGAGGATGGCGATGGTCATGGTCAGAAGGTCTTCAGGTTGGTCCCGTATATTTTAAACCTTCTTTTGTCCGGAATCACGGTTTTACCGCCGATGGTGACTTCCACCGATCGCTTTTTGGAAATCGTGACCACTATGGTGTCCGTATGGCTGACCTGCATCTGCTTGCCCAGGCGCAGCACGGTGCCGAAATCCTCCTTGCCGGACCGCGCCACCTTGACCCAGACGCTGTCTATCAGGGGTTTGACCAAGGCCAGGGTCAGATGCGAGGAATCGATGGCCCCGGTGGAGACCGGGGCGGAGGCGGTTGAGGAGCCGGGAGCCGCGGGCGGAACCATGGTGGACGGGGGAACGGCGGCGGAAGGCCTGGCCGCGCCGCGGACGCTCCCGCGGGTTTCCCCGGTGTCGGGGGACGCCTTGGCCCCGGTGGAATCGGGGGCCAGGGATTTGCTTTCCAGCAAGGTATCCTGCGCCGGCGTGAGGGTGTCCGCGACGCCGGAGTTCGCGGGCGGCGGAACCGCCTTGGCGGGATCCGAATCGTTCACGTTCAGTTTGCGGAACAGTAGGAACAGTACGATAAACAGGACCGCGAAGATGCCGATGAAGATCTGCTTGTGGGTGGCGGTGTGTTTCTGGGTCCGGTCCTTGTACGGGGCGATGGATGGCGCGGCGTGCACGGCCCCGATCTCCTTGTTGTATCCCTGCACCAGGGAGATGGGATCCAGGTTGAGGTAACGACCCAACGAGCCCAGCAGGGCGCGGATGTACGGATCCCCGGGCAACAGGTGGTAATTCCCCTGTTCCAGCGCATCCAGGGCCTGGGGCGCGATGCGCAGGTCCGAGCAGATCTTGTTCACGTCGATATTGGCGGCCTGGCGGGCTTCCCTCAGGGTCCGTCCGATCGCGGTTTCGCCACCCTGGCTTCCGTTGCGCCCTTCGGGGGCGGCAGCGCTGGTTTCCTCGTTCATGTCACTCCTGATTGAAATAGGGGCCTAGCATCCGCATGGTCAGCTGGATGGGAAGGCCCATGACGTTGTAGAAGCATCCGTTCACTTTTTCCACCAACCTGGCCCCATGCCCCTGGATGGCATAGGCGCCCGCTTTGTCCAGGGGTTCCCCGGATTCCGCGTAAGCGCGCAGCGCTTCCGGGGACGACCTGGCGAAGGTCACTTCCGTGAGGGTTGCGCCCGATTCCAGTACGCGCCCCTCCTTGGCCAGGGCCACTCCGGTCACCACCAGATGGGTGCGGCCGTTGAGGGCGGTCAGCATTTCCAATGCTCCCGCCGCGCCTTCCGGCTTGCCCATGATCCGGTCCCCCAGGAGCACCACGGTGTCCGAACCGAGCACCAGGGTATCCGGCCCCAGATCCGCCATGGAAGCGGCCTTGCCGCGGGCCAGATGTTCCGGGACCAGCTTGGGATCCATCCCCGGGGGATTGATTTCCTCATAGTCCGGGACCGATACGGTGAAGTCCAGCCCGAGCATGCGGAGGATTTGCTCCCGGCGGGGCGATCGACTCGCCAGGACGAGCTTGGCTTCAGGCATAAGACCTGACAATCCAAGGGGTTGGGAGGATCCGGAAACCGTTCGGCATGCCCATAAGTTAGTTAATCGTCACCGATTCAGGCGACGGGCCCGCGTATCGCTGGTTTCCAGCTTCACGTCGGGCAGATCCGTGATCCGGATATTGAAGTTCCAGCCCGGGGAGATGCCTTCCGGGGTCCACCGGAAATCCATCTGCCAGCAATGCAGGAGCCGGTGGAAGGCGAAGGAATGCCGGGAGAACTTGCCTTCGGAGAAGTTGTAGTCGGTATCGTAGGACATCTGCCAGCCGGGGGTGGGATTCAGCTTCAGGCTGCCGTTGGCGCTATGGGTGCGCGTACGCTGGAAGGTGCCGTTTATCCCGAACAGGCGCTGGAAATCCGAGGCCTGGTCCCCGCCCACCCGGGTCGAATTGAAATCGAAGCTGTAATTCATGTCCGCGGACCAGGGCGTGGTCTCGAAACGGTCCGTGGGAAACCCCTGGGTGTCCTTGACCCGCACCCCGTCGTTGAAATTGCCGGCCACCTGCAGGCCCTTGCGCCAGCCGAAATTGTACGAGGTCAGGATGGGGGAGACCAGGCGGTCCCTCCCCGCGACCGGGGAGAAATCATCGTAAAGCACATGGACAGTATTCAGGGTGAAGGCCACGTTCTTGGTCAGGTAGAGGCTGAAGGTGCTGGGGATGGAGGACCATTCCCGGACATCCTTGGCGAAGTTGTAATTGACGGACGAGTTGGCCGAGAGGAGCTTGTAGGATTCCCCCTTGGCCTTTTCCGGCTCGGCCTTGGAGGCCCCCTGGACCGGGGCCGCAGGGGTAGCGGCGGGGTTACCGGGCGGGACCAGTTTCATGTCCACCTCGTTGCCCAGGGTGAAGCCCACCGACTTCAGCTCTTCCTGGAAGGCGCGTCCGCCGAGCTTGGGATTGGGGATGAAATTCGGATTGGAATCGAGCTCGGGCGCGTAGGTGAAGCTCAGGGCCGGGATCACGGTGTGGCGCACCCCCATCACCTTGCCCAGCCAGGGCGAGTCCCCCGCCTGGGCGATGCCGTAGATGCGGGTATCCAGGGACGCCCCCGTATTGAAGAACGCGAAGTATTCCCCGGTCTCGCCCGCGGATGGGTTCCAGGCGTTCCGGACCGGATTGGCAGAATCGCCGCGGCTCGTCAGGCTCCAGATCTGGCTGAGGTTCACCGTGGGGGTGATGTTGAAATACTGCAACAAGGGGTATTTGCCGGAGAAGTTCAGGTGATCCACGTATCCCACGTAGGTGTTGGAATCCCCGCGCACCGACGCCCTGGTCGGGCGGCTGACCATGTCCACGTTGAAGCGGTTGTCGTAGCTGTAGGTCAGCTTGCGGTACCAGGGATCCTCCCCGAACCGGAGCGGGGTTTCCTCGTCGGATTTGGGGAAAAGGGGGCCGCTGACGCGGAAACCCAGGTTGGGGATCTGGCGATCGACGAGGTTGTCCGAAAGGTTGTTTTCCTGGATGAAATCGGCGTTAAAGGTCGCTTGGTTCCATTCGAACTGGCGGCGGTATCCCAGGGTGGCGTTCGCCGTCTGCTTCTCTTTTTCTTCCTGATTCAAGGCGTTCCGATCCACGATTCCCGGGTCGGATTGGAACCGGCCGGTTCCTTTCAGGGTCTGCCTCTGATCGGGAGTGATGTTCTGATCATGGGCATAGTCCACCATCCAACCCGGATTGGTCAAGTCGAACTCGCTGATGTAAAGCTTGCTCCCCAGGGACCCGTTGAAGGCGTAACGCTTGTTGTAGCGGAACTGGGAATTCAGGTTGGTGCGGTCGAAGGTCCCTTCCTGGCCTTCGATGACGTCCCCGGAAGTCAGGAAGTCCGTGTAATCGTTGATGGCCCAGTAATAGCCCAGGCCCGTCATGTAGAATCCCTGGGACTGGTCCCCGCCGATCTTGGGCTGCAGCAGGCCGGAACGGCGTCCGGTGCCCAGGGGCATGACCATCATGGGAAGGATGGCCACGGGAACGTCCCCGACGTTCATGACGACGGGCCCCGAGAGCACCTTGGACTTGGGCTGCAGGATCATGCGCCGGCTGTAGAAAAAGTAGTGCTTGTCCTCCGGCAAGTCGCAGGTCGAGAAATCCCCGCGGGCGATGAGGATGTCCCCATTCTTCTGCCGGCGGATCTCCACGCCGTTGAAGGTCTGGTTCCCTTTCTTGGAAGACCCGTAGTAGATCTCGCCCACCTTGGTCTTCAGGTTGTAACGCATGCGGTATCCGAGGATGGGCGGATTGGCCGGATCCTGGATCAGCGGCGCGCCCATGGCCTCCACCACGTTGTCCTGGCTGTAGAAAACGATGGAGTCCGCAGTCAACGAGGAACCGCGGTAGGTGAGCAGGGCCTTGTCCGAGAGGGAGAAGCGATCGTTGCGGTACCGGATGCGCCTGGCCGAATAGCTCACCGTATCGGACCCGGTACCCAGGGAATCCGCCCGGACCGAATCCGCCTTGGCGCGCACGGAATCCGCGACGGCCTTGGCAGCCAGGCTGTCCTGGACCGAATGGGATAGGGGATGCAATTGCGCGGACGCGGGGACGGCCGTAAAGGATGCCAGAAATGAAATCAGGAGCGTGACGGCGGGGAAGGCGCAAAGACCGGTTGCAGCGCGGGAACCCCTACTCATCAGGGGGTTTAAAATAGAAAGAATTAGTCGATCTATTTCAGGGAATAGGCCTTTTCGACTTCCAGGGAAAGGCTTTGGGCCGAGAAGGGCTTGCTGAGGAAGGAGGCGCCTCCATGCTGGATTTCCTCGACCAATTCATCCGATGCCGGGTATCCCGAAAGGAAGATGATCCGGATGGACGGTACCATCGCCTTGATGCGCCTCGCCAATTCAAGGCCCCCCATTTCCGGCATGCGGATATCCGTTACCAGGACGGGGACGGGGACCACGAGCCGGTCGAAAACCTCGAGGGCCTTCCGGCCGTTTTCCGCGGTCACGACCTCATATCCGGCCCGTTCCAGCACGATCCGCGAAAAATTCAGGATGAGGGGTTCATCATCCACCAGGAGAACGGGATCGGCCATACCGGTTAAATTACTAACAAACGGGACGGATGATCAAAAAAGGCGCTGGTAGGGGATCAAAGCAGCTTAAGGCGCTCTTCGGGGGAAAGCAGGGTCACGATGCGGACGGCGAAGTTCTCGTCGATGACGGCGACCTCCCCCTTGGCGATGGTCTTGCCGTTGATGACCAGATCCACGGGTTCGCCCGCCAGGCGGTCCAGTTTGACGATGCGGCCCGGAGTCAGCTCGAGCAGTTCCTTGACGCGCATGAGCTTGTGCCCCAGTTCCAGGCTCACGGGCAAGGTGATGTCCTGGAGGTGCTCCATGGACAGTTTCTTCTTGGTCGATCTTTTGTATTCGGTAGGCATTAGGACCTCTCCGCGCAGATGGTTCCGATGTACCGCTTCATAATATCTCCAGGAAGGCGCGCGCCTTCCCGATTTCCTCTTGGGTGCGCAGCTGGAAGCGCTCCCAGCCTTCCGCCCCTATCTTCAATTCCGCCCGCACCGCCGGATCGATGGCGTCGGCGCTGGCCAGGTCCGGCTTGCCGTCCTTCAGTCCCTTGGACAAGGCGTCCGCCGCGTGCACGATATAGATGAGGTTGGTGGTGTCGGATTGGGACGGCGGCTCCAGGTTGAGCGCTTCCCCGGGGAAATGATGCAACCGCATCACCTCGACGTAGGGGATGGGCAGGTTCCATTTGCGCGCCAGCCATCCTCCGATGTCGCCGTGGGTCAGCTTGAGCACGGATTGTTCCGCGGCCAACTGGCTGATGCCCGCCTTCTCCTTGACCAGGAGCACTTTCTCGAATTCGGCCGTGAGCTTCTGGCTGAGAACGATGCGGCCCATATCGTGGAGCAGGCCCGCGATGAAGGTCTCTTCGACGAAGTTGGCCTCCCGTTCCACGGCCAGGGAGCGCGAGATGGCGCCGGTCAGCAGGGAATGCTCCCAGAATTTGCCCACGTCGAATCCGCCCTGCGAGGCGTTCTTGCCGAAAGCCTTGAGCACGGAGGTGGTGAGGACGACATTGCGGATGGTGCTGAAGCCCAGGATGACGATGGCCTGGGTGATGGTGCTGATGCGTCCCGGGAAACCGTAGAAGGCGGAATTGACCAGTTTGAGGACTTTCGAGACCAGGGCCGGATCGGACGCGATGGCGCGGCCGAGTTCTTCGGCCGACGTACGCGGATCCTGCATGAGGCGCGTTATGGTCGCCATCATGGCAGGCAAGGTCGGCAGGTCCGTGATTTTTTGGACCAGGGCCTTCAGTTCATTGGAATCGGGGTTCAAGCGACCGTCCCTCCGGTTCCCCGTCACCCCTGCCAAAGACAGGGTCGGGATCCGGCGCCTTTATTTTATCTCCCGCCACGGAGGACAGGCAACTGAAAATATGCGACAATTGGGTTGGATCGATTAAAATGAAGATTTACGCCACAATACGTCCGGTTTCCCGGGGCGCCGCCCTCGCCGTGGTTTGCGCCCTCGTCCTCCCGGGCCCGGCTTCCGCCGCCGCTTCCCTGGAAGTGATGCAGGAGCTCGGCAGCGGGTTCGGCAAGGTCAGCCCCTTCGCCCTCGCGGTATGCGGCTTCGCCATCGTGGCAATCATGGGCGTCTTCGTCGTCTTCGAGATCATCCGATCGGACAGCAAGCAGCGCGAGAAGATCGATATCGGCTGGCAGTATTTCGCCGAGATGGCGGGGCTGAAGCGCCTCACCCCGCAAGAGACGGACATCCTCCGCCGCATCGTGGAACAGGGCAACGTCAGCAGCGCGGACATGGTTTTCGATTCCTCTTTCATCTATGAGGACGCCCTGGAGGCCTTCCTCAAGGACAATGCCCGGCAACTGGACCGGGACGAGACGCAATACGCCCTCCTGCGCGGCCTCCGCCTCAAGATGGGCTACGCCCATCTGCCCCCCGAGGTCCCCATCAACAGCACCCGCCAGTTGGAGGAGGGCATGCCCGTGAGCCTCATCGACGGCGAAGGCTCGGTCCGCAAGGGCAGGGTCATGGAGGTGAAGGAGAAAACCTGGACGGTGGCGCTCGAATCCGAAATCCCTCCCACGGTGGCGGTGGGCGCGGCCGTGGACCTTTCCCTGCTCCGCTCCGGGGACGGCGAATACGTGGTGCGGCTCCCGATCATGGCCACCCGCCTGGGCCAGCGCCAGATCTTCCTGCCGCATACGCGCACCCTGGAGCGCAAGCAATTGCGCAATTGGGTCCGCATCGACGTGAACATACCCTGCCGGGTCACGGTCATGGCCCGTCCGGAAGGATGGACCAAGGAGAACGGCGGGCCCGGCGTAGGCATGGTCCTGGAAGGCCGGATGCTTGATCTGAGCGGCGGCGGGACCTGCGCGCGTTTCTCGTCGCCCATCCCCCAGGGATGCAAGCTTTCGGTCAATTTCGATCTGCCCGGCACCTCCCTGAGGGGCGTGCAGAGCGAGGTGATGCGCATGACCTCGGTCCTCAAGGGCAACCGCGAGGACTTCGAGCATAACCTGAAGTTCATGAGCATGGAGACCGCGGCCCAGGAGAAGATCGTCCGTTACGTGTTCGAGAAGCAGCGGATCGATTCGCAGATGCGGGGACCGATCAAGATCGACTGAAGCGCTTACCGCCGCTTCCCTTTCCCTCCTTTTCCGTTTCCATTAGTGCCCCGATGTCCACCCTGCCCGGGTCCGCGCGACGGAACGGAGCCCAATGGCATCGGCGCCGTCCGCATCTGACTTCCCCTTGACCGCGATCCTCCCTCCTCCTTCCCTAAGTCCATAATTCTTCCCGTCTTCCTTCATTGAATTCCGTTTTCCCTCGGTGCTATAATAACTGGGTTGAGAAAATTAAGCCTGGATTGAGAAAGTTCAGGGAATCCCGAGCCGGGGGCATTAGTTGGGCTTCAAGGAAAAAGTGCTTAACGCGATACAGGGCGAACCGACGACCGTCGGCATCGACATCGGCAATTACAGCATCAAGATCTCGCGCATCGCGCATCGCCCCGGAGGCCCGGTCCTGTTGGGCGCCGGCATCCACGTGCTCAAGCCGGACACCATCGTGGGCGGGGAGATCAAGAACCGCGACGAGCTGCTGCAGTCCCTGACGGCATTGGTCCATCGCACGGATCCCACCGGCAAGATCAAGGACGTGATCCTTTCGCTGTCCTGGTCCTACGGCGTGATCGCGGATCGCATCAAGCTGAAGTCCAGCAAGGGCGAGAGCGACGAGGAGGTCATCCTCATGGAGGCCGGGCAGCGCAGCCCCTTCGACGTGGACAACATCACCCTCGATTACAAGATCCTGCACAAGAGCGAAGAGAACGACGAGATGGAAGTGCTGCTGGTGGCGGCCAAGCTGCAGGTGATGCAGTCGTACATCGATCTGCTGTACGAGGCCGGGCTCCGCCCCGTGGTCATCGACGTGGACGCCTTCGCCGTGACCAACGCCTACCTGCTCTCCGCCCCCGCGGAGGACGCCAACAAGGTGGTATCGCTCATCAACATCGGCGAGCACCTTACCAACCTCACCTTCCTCAAGAACGGCACCTACCACTCCACCCGCGACATCGCGACCGCATGCGACTTCTTCGTGAAGACCATCATGAAGAACCTGAAGGTGGAGCGCGACGAGGCCGCCAACATCCTGCGCGGCAACAACGCGGACAAGTACAACGCGGCCACGCTCAACCGGAGCATCGAATTCTCCGCCGAGGAGCTTTCCGTGGGCATCGACCTGGCCTTCAGCTATTTCCAGTCCTCGGAGAACAACCTCAAGGTGGAAAAGATGGTGATTTGCGGCGGAGGCGCCTGCATCCGCGATCTGGCCGGCATCCTGGCCAAGCGGCACAACGTCGAGGTGGAGATCACCAATCCCTTGCAGCACATCGCGTACGACGAGAAGAAATTCAGCGGCCCCATCCCGGAGAACATCTCCACCATCCTTACGGTGGCCACCGGGCTGGCCTTGAGGCGGATATAGCATGGCCACCAGAGAATTGACGGGCGCGAAGGCGCCGGATTTCATCCACGTAAACCTGCTGCCCATCGAGTACCGGGTGGTCAAGAAGGATTATTCCTTCCTGATCGACATGCGCATACTGGTCTCGACCACCGCCCTGATCGGGGTGGCGGCGGCCTATCTGATAGGGCAGTCCTTCTTCCGGGCCAACCTGGAAAGCAAGCGCGGGGCCCTGGCCGAGGTCCAGAAGGAGATAGGCGCCAATTCCTACGTGGGCGCCCGCATCAAGGAGCTGGAGAAGCTCCGGGACGAGAAGACCGCGAAGAACAATTCGCTCAAGAGCATCAGCGTCAGCAAGCGCAAGTGGGTGCGCATCCTCGAGGGCATCAACAAGTCGATGCCCCTCAACATGTGGATCGAATCCATCAAGCAGTCCGAGCAGAACGACAATGAGATGGAGGTCAAGGGCCGCACCTACGTCTTCCCGGAAATCGCCGAGTACATGCTGGAGCTGGAGAAGAACGAATACTTCGCCAAGGTGTTCCTGAACAGCATCGAGCTCCAGAAGGACGCCAACCGGAGCTCCTTCATGTACACCATCCGCATCAACCTGAATCCGAACGTGGGCATAGACCAGCTGATGGTCCAGCCCGCGAAACGCAAGGAGGGCGCGTGAAGGGCCTCAACCTCACCATGAACGCCCGGCTCTGGCTCTTCGCCGGGGCCGCCCTGCTCATCATCGCCTACCTGGGCTACAACTTCTACGCGACCGAATACGTGGAATACTCCGACAAGGTCGAGCGCCTCGATACCGACATCCGGAAGAAGAAGGGCGAATTGCGCCAGATCCTGGCCCAGAAGCAGCGCCTCAAGGACCTGGAGTCCGAAATCGAGCTCGCCAACACCGAGTTCGCCAAGCTCCAGGAGATGTTCCCGGACGAAGAGCTCATCCCCCGACGCCTGATCGATTTGACCGCGGTGACGCGCAAGTCCCTTACGATTCCCACCAAGTTCCTGCCCCTGCGCGTGGAGGAGAAGGAATTCTACAAGGAGAACCATTACGCCATCACCATCTCGTCGAGCTATCATGCCTTGGGCATGCTCTTCGGGGAGGTGGCGAACTTCCGCTATCCCACCGCCATCAACAAGCTCCAGATCGAGAAGGCTCCCGACCTGGACAAGGAGGTGGAGGACGCCAAGGAGCACGGCGAGACGCCGCGCACCATCGTAGCCAATTTCCAACTTACGACGTTCACTTCCAAGCGATGAAATCGGGGCAGGCCTTCCGGCGCCGGCCGGCTTGCACGTGGAAAGCATCCAGAATCGAAAACATGAGAAAATCCGACCGCATCCGCACAGCCTTGAAAGCCGCTCCCGCATTGGCGGCCGCGGCCTTCCTGTACGCGGCCTTACTGGCCGTCGCGTCCAGCGCTCATGAACTGAAGGAGGTCTCGCTCATCACGGCGGGCGGGCAGACCCACCTGAAGCTGGGCTTCTCGCCCAACGGGTCGGAAGGCGATTACCCCCTCTATTTCCAGAAGACGGACATGGCCAAGGGAACCATCACCCTCTCTTTCCTGGAGACGGAATCCGCCTATCCCCTGGGGCGCCACCCCCTCGAAGCCGCGGCCCCGGATCTCGAGGAAATCCTCCTCAAGAAGATCACCAGCCCCAGCGGGAAGAGCTTCCTGGGAGTGGAATTGAAATTCAAGCAGCCCCCGCTCGGGGACGCCTCCGTCCAGCCGATGCCGAAGGGCGTCCTCAACGTGATGCTGGGCAAGGCGAAGGGCAAATTCTCCTGGTCCCTGGCCAAATCCCTGAAAGAAGAAGAGTCCTACCTGTCCGCCAAGGCGGTCGCCCCGCCCGCCGGCATCGCAGGCAAGACCGGCAAGGGCCCCAAGGCCGTTCCGGAGACGGATGCGTTGGAAGCCATCGCGAACAAGGAGGCTTCCCGGGCCGAGCCCGTTACTCCGGCGTTACCTGTCGAGCCGGGCATCCCGAAGTCCGAACCCGGGCCGGGCGCCCCGGCGGATGAGGCGGAGGGAACCCCCGCGGCCAGCCTTAAGGAAGTGAAGCTGATGGTGACCTCGGCGCAAGAGGATCTCCTGCTGGTTTTCGATCCGCCTTCCCCGCCGAATTACGTCCCCAAGAAGGACCCCAAGGACTCCTCCTGGCTGGAACTGTCCCTGGCGGGAGTCACCTCGGGCCTGGCCAAGAAGGATTACGTATTGCCCAAGAGCTCGGTTTTCAGGAAGCTGAAGGTCGCGAATAAGGAAGGTCGCCTGCAATTGCGCATCCAGTTGGCGCCCAATATCCCGGTGCAGATCGTCCCGCAAGAGAACGGCCTGGCCCTGTCCGGCCTCGGCAAGGGCGACGCGGCCCCGGCGTTCAAATGGACCACGGCCAAGCCCGAGGGCGTGGTCAGCGAAAGCGTAGCGGAGACCGGCGAGCCGGTGAAATCCGCCCATCAGGAAGGCGAAGCCCTGGAGGCCGCCGGCCTGGGGCGCGGGAACGGCGCGGGCGCCGGAGCTGGAAAAGGCCTGTCCTCGAGCCGGATTTTCTCCCTGGGCAAGGGAAGCAAGACCATGGTCCTGTTGCGGGATTCGGTCGCCTTGAAGGATGCGCCCGGGGCGAAAGGGAAATTGATGAGGAAGATCCCCATTGGAGAGAAGGTCTCCAAGATCGAAGCCCAGGGCCCCAACCTGCGCGTGGTATCGGGAAACGATACCGGATACATCAGGGCCGCGGAGGCCGTCTATGAGGATGAGCTGACCCCGGGCCAGGAAAAGGCCATCAAGGGCACAATCGAAGCCAAGGCATCCAAGCTGACCGCCGCCCAGGCCAAGGCCGCCGCGGCCGCCGCGAAGGAAGAGGCAAGGCTGGCCGCCGCCGCCGCCAAGGAAGAAGCCAAAGCGGCCGCCGCCAAGGCCAAGGAGGACGCCAAGCAGGCCGCCCTCGCCGCCAAGGAAGCCGAGAAGACGCGCAAGGCGGAAGAGCTGGCCAAGAAGAAGGCCGACGCGGAGGCCCAAGCCGCCGCCATGCAGGATCCCCAGGGCCTGCAGGAAGCGAACGCCCGTTCCCGTCCCGGCGCCCCGCAGGCCGCCGGCAAGAATCCCGGTCCGGAAGCGGCCTCCAACGGTGCCGCGATGGCGTCCCCCGGCGGCCCCAAGCTGGCCATCGCGGACAATCCGGAACTGGCGAACAAGCTGGCCCAGGAGAAAATCGCGGCGGAGGACGAGAAGAAGCGCATCGAGCCGGAAGCGAACCGCATCGCCTACAACAGTTACGGGCGCCGGGATCCCTTCATCCCGGTTGAACAGGGTTCCACGGACGTCGGCATCGACATCGATCAAATGAAAGTGGTGGGCATCATCTGGCAGTCGCAGCAGCCGATGGCCGTGCTCGAGCATAACAAGGAGGCCGGGGTCTCCTTTACGGTGAAGGAAGGCGATCCCGTCCACAACGGACGCGTGGCGCGCATTTCCAAGGACGCGGTGACCTTCGACATCAGCGAATACGGGATCTCGCGATCCTATAGCTTGAAATTGGTTTCCTCGAAGGAAGGGGCTAAAAAATGACGTTTCAGATTTTCCGGGGCATATGCCTGATGGCCTGCCTCGCGACCGCCGCGTTCACCCAGGATTCCACGGCGCCCGCGCCCCAATCCCTGGGCGGTCCCTCGCACCGCCAGAATTTCAACTTCTCCAACATGGAGATCCGATCCGCCTTCAAGGCGCTCTCCGTTTCGGGGCGGGTGGATATCGTGGTGGCCCCCAACGTGACGGGCCAGAACGTCAACCTCCAGCTGACCGACAAGACCTGGCAGGAAGCCATGCTCATCCTGTGCCAGATGTACAGCCTGAAGTACCTGGTGGAGGATAATTACCTCTACGTGCAGAACGTGGCCGACTTCAACAAGTCCTCGGTCGAGAACGCCGCCGCCCTGCAACAGGCGGGTTCGATGGCTCCGCTGATGCGCGATATCATCAAGCTCAAGAACGCGAAGGCCAAGGATCTCGAGGAATCCATCAAGGGCCTCCTATCCCAGCGCGGCCGCGTCAACGTGGTCGAGCGCAACAACGCCTTGCTCGTATTCGACACCCGGGCCAACATCCGCGAGATCCGCGCGGCGGTCAAGGATCTGGACATCGAGACCTATCAGGTCAACATCCAGGCCCAATTGATCCAGGTGGACGCGGACGCTTTGCGGGAAGTGGGCGTCGACTGGCAGTTCGGCGTGGGAAGCGGCATCCTCTCCGCCCTGTCCACCAAGCCCGGTAAGCTGGACGCGAGCCTGAAGACGGATTTCGGGATGCTGGGAACCTCCAACCAGAGCGCGCAGTCGGGCGATGCGGGATCGGCCTCCGGATCCGGCGCGGGCGCGGCGGCGGGTGGCGCCGCGGCGGCCGTGGTCGGCGGCGTGGCGGGAGCGACGACGCAATTCGCCTTCGGCCTGCTGAACGGCAACCTGGCCGTGGCCGTGGCCAACCTGGTCAAGAACCTGCGCGGCGAGGTGCTCGCGAAACCGCAGATCACCACCATCGACAATACCGAGGCCCGCATCTTCATGGGCGAACAGGTCCCGATCCGGGTGTTGGACGCGAACGGGCGCCAGGCCATCCAGCTGCAGGATGCCGGCACCTCCCTGACCGTCACGCCCCATGTCACCGCGGACGGCCGCGTGCTCCTCGACCTGAATCCGGAGAAGAACTC
The DNA here is from genome assembly GCA_028287465.1 of Fibrobacterota bacterium. Classification (GTDB taxonomy): domain Bacteria; phylum Fibrobacterota; class Fibrobacteria; order UBA11236; family UBA11236; genus Chersky-265. The sequence goes on along the minus strand of JAQBPO010000041.1, from coordinate 52,194 downwards.
CTTCCGCGTGGATCCGAGCGCCGGCACTATCCTGCAGAAGCAATCCGCCAAGACCACGGTGGTGGTGAGCGACGGCGAGACGGTCGTCATAGCCGGGCTCACGACCAAGGAGGAAACCAATACGGAAACCGGCGTGCCGCTCCTCAAGGACATCCCCCTGATCGGCTACCTGTTCAAGCATACCGCGAGCTCGACCAGCAAACGCGATCTGATCATCTTCGTGACCCCGCATATCGTGGCCCAGGCCGGCCGGCCGGACGATCTCGCGAAGAACGATATCCGGGAATCCAGGGAGAGCGAAGGCGTATACGGGGATTACAATCCCCGGCCCCAGGAAAGCAAGCCCGCCCCCTCCACCCGGGATTCCTCCAGGACCAGGCCGGATTATCCGTAGCACCGGGGGCCGGTCTTGAAGGCCGGTCCAAGAGTCCAATCGCGGAATGGGTCGGGAGTCCGGATCCCGGAGAACGATTCGTGAGGGGCTCTTCCCCCTCCGCTACGCCCCTCGGCGGCCCGCCAGTCTCAGGGTATATCGCCCATCGAGCCTTTTCAATTCCACCGCCTTCCCGAACACCTTGCCCAGGTTCTTCGCGTTCAGGGTCCCTTCGATAGCGCCCATGCTGACGGCCTTCCCGCCCTTCAGCATCAGCACATGGGTAAAGGACGGGATGATTTCCTCCACATGGTGGGTCACGTAGAGGATAACCGGTCCGGCCGGGGTCCGCATCAGGGCCGAAAGCCGGGCCAGGAAACCCTCCCGCGCCACCGGATCCAGGCCCGAGGCGGGTTCGTCCAGGATGAGGAGCCCCGGTTTGACCATCAAGGCGCGGACGATGGTGGCCATGCGTCTTTGCCCCTGGCTCAGGAATTGGAACCGGCGATGGGCCAGGTGGGCGATGCCTGCTGCGGTCATGAGGCGTTTGGCGCGGGCGCGGTCCGCCGCGGTGGGTCGATCGAAGCGCAGGCCCACCGTCCCGACGCCGCCGGACCAGATGATCTCCTCCACGCTCTGCCAGGCCGGGAACTCCGGTTCGATTTCGTTCCCGACCCAGCCGATGAGGCGGCGCAGCTCGCTGAGGTCGCTTTCCCCGAAACGACGGCCGAGCACGCGGATCTCCCCTTCGATGGGCCAGAGCAGACCTTGCAGGACGCCGAGCAGGGAGCTCTTGCCGCTTCCGTTGGGCCCGATCAGGACCCAGTGCTGGCCCCGTTGGATGGAGAGTCCGATGTCCTTGAGGACCAGGCGTTCTTCCCGGCGCAGCACGATGCCCTTGAGGCCGATCACCTCTTCGCCGCGCGCCTTCCCCGCCGCTGCGGGAGCCGCCGCGGACTTGATGGATCGCATCGATTCCCGCTGTAAGATTTCCTTCAACTTCGGCATCCGCTCCGCCTTCGAACCGCGCGCGCCCGTGAATCCGGGGTCGCAAAGAATGTTATAATTTTCCGCAGTGATCGATACCCCGGCCCTCCGCTCCACGCCCGCATTTCCCCGGTCCCTTCCGCTTCTCGGATGGTCCCTCGCCTTGCTCTTCCTGCTTTCCGGGGCATTCCCGGATCCGGCCGCGTCCCCGCTGGCTCCCGGCGCGTCGCCGCTGGCTCCCGCCCTTCCCGCCTATGGCCTTTTATGGCTGCAGATCGATCCCGACGACGTGGAAATCGCCCTGGACGGCCAATATCTCGACAAGGATGTCTGGCTGGTGTCGGTGGCCCCGGGCAATCACGTGGTCAGCGTCTCCAAACCCGGGTTCAAGCCCCAGGAGAGCCGTTTCGGCATCGCTCCAAGGCAGAACGTGCGCCTGGACATTACGCTTTCGCCCGCGGACGCTCCCTGATTCCATGCGGATCCAATGGGCGCCACCCCGGTTTCCAGCTATAATTTGACCTGAGGACGGATTCAGGAGAGGTGTCTATGACTCGAGGCATGCGATTGATGATAATGGTTTTCATCCTGATCGGCGTGGTGGTCGGCATGATGCAATGCGCGTCCAAGACCATGCGCAAGAAGAAGCCGGCGCATCAGGAGGACGGCCGCGCTCCCGTTTCCGCGCCCTACCTGGCCGGCACGGCTCCTTGAACCGTTTTTTCGCCGCGGGCAGGGAGTTCTCCCTGATCGAAACCCTTTTCGACGCATCCCACTTCTCCCGCGACGGCCAAGGCCTGGGGGACGATGGTTACCTGATGAAGGTGGGCGGCGAGACCTGGGCGATTTCAACCGATACCAGCGTAGAAGGCATCCACTACCGCCTCGATTGGGCCTCGCCGGAAGCGGCGCTGGAAAAGGCCCTGCTCTCCAACCTTTCCGACATCAATGCCATGGGCGGGCGCGCCACCCTGGCCTTCCTCAACCTGGGCGCCCTCTCTTCCTGGGACGAGGCGCAAATCGCCCGCCTGGGAGCGGTCCTTTCCGGCCTGGAGCAACGCTTCGGCTTCCGCGTGGCGGGAGGCGACACCGTCCGCAAGGATGGCGAAGGATTTTTCACCTTTACGGTTCTGGGACGGGTGGAGGGGCATTCCCTGCTGCGATCGAACGCCCGGCCCGGGCACCGCATCTACGTAAGCGGGAGCCTGGGCGGCTCGGCGGCCGGCCTTGCGCTCCTCCGCGCGGGAAACCGCCCCGGAGGCCGGGAAAAGGAGTGGGAACGTTATTTCGCCGCTCACCTCCGCCCATCGCCGCCCTTGGACCTGGGACCCGCCCTGGCGGCGTGCGCCCACCCCGCGGCGGCCATCGACATCAGCGACGGGCTTTCCTCGGAACTCTGGCATCTTTCCCGGCAGTCCGGTTGCAGGCTGACCGTGGAATGGGGTAAGCTTCCCTATGACGGCGGCCTGGTCCATCTGCCCGGCGGGGAGGGGTGGACGGATTGGGTCCTTAACGGGGGGGAGGAGTACCAGCTCCTTTTCACCGGCGATTTTTCCGCGGCGGAGCTCGGCCTTATCGGCGGGCTCGCGCAGGTGCGGGAAATCGGAAAGGTGAGTGCCGGGGAAGGCGTTGGCATCTTGGACGGGACGGGAACGGAAAAGGAAATGCAGGCCGCGGGGTGGAGCCACTAGCGGCCGCCCGCGCACGATACGGAACCGATGAGCATACAACAGGTCAAACGCAATAAGCGGAAAGTGGGGGAGATCCTCCTCGCGCAGGGCTATATCGACGCCCAGCAGCTCGAACACGCCCTGGAGCAGCATTCCAGCACCGGCATCAGCCTGGGCACCGTCCTGGTCAAATTGGGCTTCATCGACGAAGACACCCTGAACGCGGTGCTCGGCAAGCAGCTCGAGCTGTCCTACCGCAAGCGCATCGGCGAAATCCTGGTCGACCAGGGGTACATATCGGCGGCCCAGCTGCAGGAAGGATTGTCCCAGCAGAAGGCGATGAACCTGCCCTTGGGCAAGGCCCTGGTCAAGCTGGGTTTCATCGAAGAAACCAAGCTCCTCGACGTTCTGGCGGCCCAGCTGGATCTCCAGCATATCAATCTCGAGAATTTCAAGTTCAACCAGACCATCACGCGCATGATCACCGAGGAGATGGCCCGGTCCTATAAGGTCATCCCGTTGTACGAGAACAACGGCGTCCTCACCGTGGCCATGGTGGATCCCACCAACCTGCGCTCCCTGGACCATATCAAGTTCAAGACCGGCAAGGACGTGGAGCCCGTGATCGGCACGGAGGCCGAGATCCTCGCCGCGATCGGCCGCGCCTACGTGGGCGGCAAGGAATCCCTCAGCGATCTGATCGGCGGGGACGAGGACAAGGACCTGGTGCTGGACCAGGCGGCCAACGACAAGACCCTCAAGGAAGAGGACGGAATCGGGCAGGGCGGCGACGAAGAAGGCCGCCAGATCATCAAGATCGTGAACCTGATCGTGAGCGAAGCCATCCGCCTGGGCGCATCCGACATCCATCTGGAGCCCCAGGAGCGCAATATGCGCATCCGGTACCGCATCGACGGCGAACTCATGGAGCAGAACCCGATCCCGGCGCGCCTGATGGTGCAGATCATCTCGCGCCTCAAGGTGCTGGGCGGCATGGACATCGCCGAAAAGCGCAAGCCCCTGGACGGGCGCGCGCATATCCAATACAAGGGCAAGGAGGTGGACTTGCGCCTTTCGACCTTCCCCTTGCTGCTGCGGTCGCGCGGCGTCGTCGAGAAGATGGTGCTCCGCATCATCGATCCGAATTCCGAGATCGCCACCATCGACAAGATCGGCTTCTCCAAATCGGTCTATCCCGTCATCAACCAGCTGATCGAGCTGCCCGACGGGATCCTGCTGACCACCGGCCCGACCGGAAGCGGAAAATCCAGCACCCTCTACGCCTTCATCCAGAAGGTGGCCTCGCCCTCCGTGAACGTCGTGACCATGGAAGACCCGGTGGAAAAGAACATCCCCGGCATTTCCCAGGGCCAGATCAACAACCTGGCCGGGTTCACCTTCGCGGCGGGCATGCGCGCCATCCTGCGCCAGGATCCCGACGTCATCATGCTCGGGGAAATGCGCGATAAGGAAACGTCCGAAATGGCGATCCAGGCCGCGCTCACGGGCCATCTCGTCATAAGCACCTTGCATACCAACGATGCCGCCGGAGCCTTTACGCGTCTCCTGGACATGGGCGTGGAACCCTTCCTGGTCACTTCCTGCGTGAAGGGCGTCCTGGCCCAGCGGCTGGTCCGCCGCATCTGCGAAAAATGCAAGCAGCAGATCCAGGTTCCGGACGTCGTGCTCGAGGGCATCGGCATCCGCCCCGGGACCCCGTTCTACCAGGGCAAGGGATGCATGGCCTGCAACAATACCGGTTACCGCGGCCGTCTCGCCCTCTTCGAATTGCTGGTGCCGGACGAGCACGTCCACAAGATGATCCTCGAGCGCAAGTCGAGCGAGGAGATCAAGATGTACGCCATCCGCACCCTGGGCATGGCCACCCTCCGGCGCGACGGCCTGGAAAAGGCGCTGGCCGGGCTCACCACCATCGAGCAGGTGGTCTCGGTGTCCCAAGCCGAAATGTAAAGAACCGGTGAAGGCCTCCCGCTTCGCCGGCCTGCCGGGACTGATCGGCCTGGCCGCCTGCCTTTCCGCCTATGCCTTCCTGAAGCACGCCTTCGGCATCCTCATCTGCGACGACGCCTATATCACCCTCGCCCATGCCCGATCCTGGAACGCCGGCCTGGGACCCGTCATGTCCGCGTGGAATCCCGTCTGCGCGACCAGCACCCCGCTCCATACCGCCATCCTGGCCCTGGAGGGGGCCGTGCTGCGGACCTCCGATTACCTTTCCCTGGCTTACTTCACCAACCTGGCATGGGACCTGGTCGGCCTCTTCTTTCTGTACCGCATCGCCAGGCGGGGCCTGGATTTGGCCGAACCCTATGCCCTGCTGGCCCTGGCGGCATACGCCCTCAGCGTCAACTTCCTGGCGGTTTCGGCCTATGGGATGGAAACGCCCATGTATACGGCCTTGGCCCTGGCCGGCTCCTGGTTCGCATTCTACGCGGCTCCATCGCGGTCCGGGTCCTCCCCTCCGGCCGGCTCAGCGGGTGCGGCCGGTCTGCGCGGCCTGGCGGCCGTGGCCTTTCTGGCTCCCCTGGCCCGTCCCGAAGGCGCCTTGCTGCCCGCCGTGCTCATCCTCCTGCGCTGGCGCAAGGAGGGCGGCCGCCCTTCGCGCGGCTTGGCCCGCCCCTCGGGCGGCTTGACCCGCCCCTCGGGCGGCTTGATCCTATGCGCCGCCGCGTCCGCCCTTGGCCTTGCCGGGTTCTTCGCCTTCAACCTGTATGCATACGGCCGTTGGCTGCCCCATTCCATCCTCGCCAAGCGCCTGGAAATCCACGTGGGTTTCGCGGAAGGCCTGCGGTCGTGGATCCTGAACGTATTCTACAAAGGGCCCTGCCTGGGGGGTACCACGGTTGTCACCTTGGCGAACCTGGCCGCCATGGCGGCCGCGGCCGCCGGATTCCTGCGGCCGCGGCGCCCAGGGGATCCTGGTGCCGGAACCGGAGTCACGGGACGCGCGGTCCCCTGGGAATTGCTGGCCTGGCCCTTCCTGTACTTCCTGTTCTTCACGGTCACCCGCTCCAGCTATATCCTTTTCACCTGGTATTACCTGCCCGTGCTTCCGTTCCTGATCCTCTTCCTGGCCGCGGGAATAGGGCGCCTGGCCCGGGACCGCCTTCCCTCCAAGGCCGCGTGGGCGGTTCTGCTCGCGTTCCTCGCCTATGTCCCCGCCCAGAGCTTCCGGCAACGGCTGCCGCAAAAGCACGTGTTCGCGGAAGCGGCGCGCGAGGGGCGTTACCGCCAAGCCGCTCGCATCGTGGATTCCCTGGCGGCGCCGGGCAAGGTTCCCTTGGTCATGATCGATGAGGTAGGGGCCATCGGGTATTGGTCCCATGCGCGCATCCTGGACACCCACGGCTTGTTGTCGCCGGAAGCGTTGCCCTACCTGGGACCCGCGGAGGGGTATTTCCTGCGCATGGCGGCCCTGCAGGATCGTTTCGATCCGGATTGGATCATGGGATTGCGCCTGGCCAGGGACGAAGGCCTTCTCTATCCGGGGGAGGACGGATTGTACGCGGGTTACGAGCCCGCAGGCATCCTGCGGCTTCCGCCCCATGGATACAATATGGAATTGTGGCGGCGCCAGCCGCCGGATTGAGGCCGATCGCTCCGATTCCGGAATGCGGATCTCAGGCCGGTCTGGGTCCCCGGAACCCCGTCATCCGCCGCCACGGGAATTTCCCCCCGCCGATGGGCCCGCCCCCGGTCCGACGCATGCGGCGTCGGAGGATGAGCGGCGCGGCGAGGATCGCCAGCGGCAGGAGAAGCACGGCGCCCGCCAGGAGCGAAGCCATCCCCGCCACGGCGCTCAAGAGCAGGAGGCTGGACGCGACCGTGGCCATGCGCCAACCGGCCGGAGGTCCCCTGCGGAGCCCCGGCCGCCTGGGAAGCCCGGGTTCGTTCCTATCGTCTCCAAAGGTCCCGATTTCGGGTTTCTCGTTCATGGGATTGTTCCTTGCGGGGACCTTCCCCGCGGAAAGCGGTGCCTGGGCGCGATGTCCCGGATAAGCAGGAAGGCCAGGAAAATGGTGAGCGGCAAGGTGATGATGACCCCGGCTCCGAATGAGACCAGGAAGGCCAGGACGTTGATCAGGAACAGCCCGGCGAGCACGACCACGATCTTGAACCAATCGAATTTCGAATTCATCGGCAAATGGTCTTCATTCTCGTCGGCCATGGATCCTCCCGGTTGCGCTTCCCGTCAATTCTTCACGAGCAGGCTGGAAAGATCCTCGGCATGCTCTTCTTCCGTGGCCAGGATGGTTTCCAGCAACCTGCGGCTGGTGGGATCCTTGTCGCCGAAATACTGGATCATCTCCCGATAGCTGTCGATGGCGATGCGTTCCGCCACCAGATCTTCCTTGATCATGTCTTCAAGGTTGGTGCCTTCCATGTATTCGGCGTGGCTGCGCTCGGTCAATCCGGCCGGATTGAAATCCGGGGCCCCGCCCAATTGCACGATCCGCTCGGCGATGAGATCGGCATGTTCCAATTCCTGATCCGCGTGCTCCTTGAATTCCAGCTTAACGGATTCCGCGTTCACGCCATTGGCCATGAAATAATGGCGGCGGTAGCGCAAGGTGCAGACGATTTCGGTCGCGAGGGCCTCGTTGAGGAGTTTGAGAACGGTTTCGCGATCGGCGGAATACCCCTCGGTAACGGCCCCTTCGCTGATATGCTTGCGGGCCCTTTCGCGCAGGGTGCTGACGTCGGTGAGCGTGCCTTCGTTCATGCGGACTCCTTCCGGCGACGGGGCCGGTCCATGCTTGCGGCGGCGCGGGTCGCGACGCTTTCCTTTAAAATACCTTTTGCATGGGGGCCAGGGTTTTTTCGTGCGCGGCGAAAATCCTTTTGCGGGCGGCCCTGGATCTTTATATTGCTGGGGATCCAACGTCAGGACGCGCCCATGACTCCGGACCCGATCGGATTAGATCTCGATTTCCTCGGAAACGCATCCCCTCCATCCTTTTGCATCGGCGTACTCGACGGTACGCTCCCCTTCGGGATTTGGGTATGCGACGGGGAAGGCAACGCCACGGCCCGGGGCTGGGCCTCGGACCTGCCCGCGGAAGAGATGGAATCCGTGATCGGGAAATGGCGCGACTGCATGCGGGACGGATCCCGGTGGGATCATGAATACCACGTGCCAGCGCCCGATGGAAGAACGCGCCACCTGTTGAGCCGCGGCATGCCCGTCCGCAACTCGGAAGGGAACCTGATCGCGTGGGTGGGGGTCAACCTCGATATCACCGGGATGAAGGACGCCGAGGAGGAGTTGCGCCAGAACCAGGAGCGGTTCCGGGTGGCCCTCGAGAGCGGCTGCGATCTGCTCTATGAATGCGATCTCGCCTCCGGAGCGCGCCAATGGTTCGGGCCCGTGGACGAATTGCTCGGGTTCCAACGTGAAGGTTTCCCGCGCCTGGAGGCGGCCTGGGAGGATGCGGTGCATGAGGAGGATCGCGCCACGGTCCTCGCCGCGCGCGCCCGCCACCTGGAAGGACGCGGGCCCTTCCAGATCGAATACCGCATCAGGCGCAAGGACGGCGAAGTCATGCACTGGCTGGACCGCGGCAAGGTCATGCGCGATCGGTCCGGCACTCCCAGGCTGTGGATGGGATTCGTCACGGACATGACGGAGCGCCGCCGGGCGGAGGAGATGCTGCGCAAGAGCGAAGAGCGGCGCCGCATGTCCCAGCGCCTGGAAGTGATCGGCCGGCTGGCCGGCGGCATCGCCCATGATTTCAACAATCTGCTCACCGCCGTGAACGGGTACAGCGAACTGGTGCTGGCGCAACTGGGCGACGACAGCGATCTGGCCCCGCATATGCGGGAAATCCTCCGCGCGGGGGAACGGGCCGCGACCCTGACCCGGCAACTGCTCGCCTTCAGCCGGCGCCAGGTCCTGGCCCCCAAGGTCCTCGATCTCAACGCCGTGGTCAGGGACATGCGCAAGATGCTCGGCGAATTCATGGGTCCCGCCATCGAGATCTGTTTCAGGCCCGGGGGCCAGATCGCCCGCATCAAGGCGGATCCGGCCCAGGTGGAACAGGTCGTCCTCAACCTGGCCCTCAACGCCAAGGATGCCATGTCCCAAGGGGGCAGATTGCTGATCGAAACCGACAACGCTGAGATCCGCCCGGGGGACTTCCCCGCGGATCCCCTGGAAGGCGAACCCCGCTCCGGGCCCTATGTACTGCTATCCGTCCAGGATTCCGGCGTGGGCATGGACGATGAGACCAAGTCGCACATCTTCGAACCGTTCTATTCCACCAAGGGGCGGGCCCAGGGCCTGGGCCTTTCCGCCGTCTACGGGATCATCAAGCAGAGCGGGGGCCATATCTCGGTCACCTCCCAACGGGGCGAAGGCACCATCCTGCGCCTCTATTGGCCCCGCTTCGACGGCGCCCACAACCCGGGCAACATCGAGGCCCTGCGCTCGGCCGCGCTCGGCACGGCCGGCCCGCTGGTGCTCATCGCGGAAGACGAGGATTCGCAGCGCGCCCTCGTGCGCTCCATCCTGGAGGGCCAGGGGTATTCGGTTCTGGTGGCGGGATCCGGCCAGGAGGCCCTTGAACTGGTGCATCGCGCGCAGTCGCCCATCGACCTGCTTCTGGCGGACGTGGTGATGCCGGGGATGGGCGGGTTGGAGCTGGCCCAGACCCTGGAGATCCTGGACCCCAAGGTCAAGGTGCTCTTCATGTCCGGTTTCATCGAACATCAGCACGTGCGGCAGGGGGTCCTGGAAACCAACCGGGCCTTCATCGGAAAACCCTTCTCCCATGCGGATTTGATAGCCAAGGTCAGGTCGGTCCTGGAGGTCCGCCGGGCGGCTTGAACTCAGAACATGGATTTCACGCCTTTGCCCTTCGCGGCTTTCCGTTTGGTAGGCTTGGCGGGCATGCGGGACGCGGATTTCGCGACCGGCTTCGCCTTGGGGGGCTTGGGAAGGACCACGGGCTTCACCGGCGGCAGCAACTGATCGGTGAGGATCCAGGTTTTCCGCTTCGCCATCTGGAAGTTCATGGACTTCTCCACCTCTTCCGTCGTCTCCTTCAAGGAGGCGTTCGGCACTTCCGTCATCAGGTCCATGGGGAAGGCGTATTCCACCGCGCGGACGGGCTTGCCCTTGAAGTTGACCTTCTCGACGGGCCAGCAGGAGATGCCCGGGGATACCTGGGTATACGTCGTGTCCTTGGCCATGTCCGCGAACACGACCACCTTGGCCCCGTCCTTGTAGGCGGTCTCCTCGAACTCCTTGTCGCTCCAGGCGACCTCTATCTTCTTCGTGAAGACCTTGCCCTTGATGATGCCGTTCACGTCGATGACGGCCTTCCGGTTCTCCGACAGGAACCCCGTGGAGACGCCGTCGACGGTGCCTACGGCGACCAGGTCCGCATGGGAAAGGAGGTAGGAGTAACTCCGGGGTTGCATGTCGGCGCCGGAGGCCATGGAAATGGCCGCGGCCAGGACGGATGGCGCCAGGCGGGCGAAGCGGCCGGGGAAGGCAGCGGGGCGGGGGAAGGGCATGAGTGAATGATAGTCAGCCGGGCCCGACCCCGCATGGCCATAAATGGCGAATCCGCCCTGAATTCCCGGGGCCATCCGCCCCGAATGGGCGGGCCATGCCTTCCGGGAGGCTTTTCGGGTCAACGAAAGGCCTTGTCCTTGTCATGGGACTCCGCGAAGTTTATTTAAAACCCAAATTCCACCGGATCCGCCGTGCCCGAGCCGAAAAACAACCTGACCAAGCGTCTTCGCCGTTTCTGGATCGGGGGCGCATTGGACCCGTCCAAAACGTCCACCTTCAATCAGGTCTCCCTGATCGCTTTTTTCGCATGGGTGGCCCTGGGTTCGGACGGCCTTTCCTCCTCCGCTTACGGCCCGGAGGAAGCGTTCGCGACCCTGGGATCCCATTCCCATCTGGCGATCTTCGTGGCGGTCGCCTCCGCCCTCACCGTGCTGGTCATCAGCGCGAGTTACATGCGGATCATCGAGGCCTTTCCCGCCGGGGGAGGCGGGTACCTGGTGGCGAGCAAGCTGCTCTCGCCCTTCATGGGGATGGTTTCCGGCTGCGCGCTCCTCATCGATTATATCCTGACCATCACCATTTCGGCGGCGGCCGCCGTCGACGCGGTCTTCAGCTTCCTGCCCCCGGAATGGCTCCATTTCAAGCTCGATGCCGCGTACCTTTGCCTCCTGATCATCATCACCCTCAACCTGCGCGGGGCGAAGGGATCGGTGGCCCTCATGGTCCCGGTCTTCCTGGTTTTCCTGCTCGCGCACGGGTTCGCCATCCTGTACGCCGTCTTCACCCATCTCCCCGATTTCGGCCGCATCGCCTCCGACACCGCCGCGGACGTGAGCGCCACCCGCCATGAGATGGGCCTGGTCGGCATGACCCTGCTCATCCTGAGGGCCTACAGCATGGGCGCCGGCACCTATACGGGTATCGAAGCGGTCAGCAACGGCCTCCCCATCCTCCGGGAACCCAGGGTCAGGACAGCCAAGCGGACCATGATCCTCATGTCCGCTTCCCTCGCCTTCATGGTCTTCGGCCTGATCGTGGCCTACCTGCTCTACAAGGTCCGGCGCGAGCCGGGCCGCACCCTGAACGCCACCTTGCTGTGGACCCTTTCCTCCGGATGGCCGCCGGGGCTTTCCACCGCCTTCGTAATCGTGACCCTGACCGCAGAAGCCCTGATCCTGTTCGCCGCGGCCCAGGCCGGGTTCCTGGGGGGACCGCGCGTGCTGGCGAACATGGCCGTGGACCGCTGGTTCCCCACGCGCTTCGCCAACCTGAGCGACCGCCTGGTGACCCAGAACGGGGTCCTCATCATGGGCGCGGCCGCCTTGGCCACCATGCTCTATACGCGCGGTTCGGTGCGCCACCTGGTCGTCCTCTACAGCATCACCGTGTTCATCGCTTTCGTATTGTCCCAACTGGGCATGGTGCGCCATTGGCTGCGGAAACGGGAGCGCGATCAGCCTTGGCGGAGCGGCCTCCTGGTCAACGGAACCGGGTTCCTGCTCTCCTCCTCCATCCTCCTTTTCGTCATCTACCTCAAGTTCGATCAGGGCGGATGGATAACCTTGCTGGCCACGGCCCTGATGGTGGGCCTATGCCTGCTCATCCGCGGCCATTACCGCAAGGTCCTCAAGATGCTGCTCCGCCTGGACTCCCTGGTGAAAGCGGCGAGGACGGCCCGGTCCCAGGCGGAGCGGGGGGAGATCCAACCCCTCATGCCGGAAGGCGTCCGATCCGATGGTCCCCTGGGCTTCGACCCCAAGGCCAAGACGGCCGTGCTGGTGGTGCGCGGTTTCAACGGCTTGGGGCTGCACGCCCTCTTCGCCATCCTGCGCCTCTTCGGGAACCTGTTCCGCAACTTCGTATTCATCGAGGTGGGCGTTCTGGACGCGGGCAATTACAAGGGCGTGGACGAGGTCAGCAGGCTGCAGGCGGACGTGGACAAGAACCTTCTGGAGTACGTCGCGTTCATGCGCAGCCATGGGTACCACGCGGAAGGCATCTCCGTCCTGAGCCATGATCAGGTCGAGGGCGCGGTGTCGGTCGCCGACCGCGTGCGCGAACGTTTCCCCCAGGCCATGTTCTTCATGGGCCAACTGGTTTTCCCCCAGGAGACCATTTTCACCAGGCTGTTGCACAACAACCTCGTATTCGCGCTCCAACGGAAGCTGTACCATATGGGGATCCCCTTCATCATCCTGCCCGTCCGCATCCAGGAAGGGAATTGAACGGCCCGGTCCCCCCGGTCCGCGGCCTTTCCCCAATAACCCAAACCCCGGCGTCGCATTCCCCTTTCGCGCCGGCTTTCCGACGTGGTACCATGGACTGAGTGATCCCGTTTCCAGGAGCAGCCATGCGCATCCCTTTGCATTCTTTGAAACCAGGAGAGGGCGGAAACACCGCGGCCGGGCAGGATACCGGACGCATCGAGAGCCTCGGGAGCGTGCCTTGGAGCCGGACGGACCTGTCGAACGCCTTGGATCAATTCCTGCCGCTTTTCGATCGGCGGCCGATCCGCGAGAACCAGGGCGGCATGCGTTCCGTGGGCCTTTTCAACGTCTGGTTCCTGCTCAACCGGTTGCGGCCCGCCTCCGTCCTGGAAAGCGGGATCTGGAAGGGCCAGAGCACCTGGCTCATCGAACAGACCCTGCCCGGGGCCGGGATCGTTTCCATCGACATCAACCTGCAAATCCGCGAATTCATTTCGGGCAAGGCCCGCTATAGCGATACGGATTTCCTGCGGATCGACCTGAACGCGTTCGGATGGGACGGCCGGGAATCCCTCGCCTTTTTCGATGATCACCAGGACGTGATCCCGCGATTGAAGAAATGCCAGTTCCTCGGAATCAAGCACATCATCCTGGACGACAACTATCCCGAATTCTCCGGGAACCGGCATATCAGCGCCGCGGCCGTGCTCAACGATCGGGACGCTTCCGGGGGGATCCGGTTTCCGGAGGAACGCCGTTGGCTTCTCGGGAACCTGGACGCCTACCACGTCTGCATGCCCATCTTCGACTATGGCGAACCCCTGACCATGGAGAAATCCCGCATCACGGCCGAGTCCCTGATGGGGCGATTCGATCCGGCCCGGCACGCCCGCTATGAGTCCTACTGGAAGGACATGCCGGAGTACCGGTGGACGACCTATCTCAAATTGAAATAGCCGCGGGACCATGCTGAAGAAATGGCAGCCGACGCCGATGTCCCGGGACGGTTCTCCTCCGGAGCCGGCGGCCCAGGGAACGCGCTCCGCTCCCCTTGCGTCCGCGCCCGCCGAGACCATCAGGGGAATCCAGCCCGCACCGGGATCGACGGCCGACCCGGCCCGGAACGCGGATCGGGTGGAAGCCTCCACATCCTTCGGACCCGTGGCCTGGAAGGAAAGCGATATCATAGCCGGCATCGAGGAATTCCTGGACCTTTATGATCGCCGTCCGATCCTGGGTACCGATGGATCGATGGGAGCCGTCGGCCTCCTCGGAGTCTGGTTCATGCTGCGGGCCCTCAAGCCGCATTCCATCCTCGAATGCGGGGTGAACAAGGGACTCACCACCTGGTTGATGGAAAAAGGCTCGCCCGGTTCCGCGCTCATCTGCATGGATCGGGACCTGAGCCGCTTGGAATACCGGGCCGAGAAGGCGGAGTACGCGGAGGTGGGATTCCTGGAGGCGGATCTCGTGCCGGAGGGGGATGCGCCGCTGGCCGTCTTCGATGACCATGCCGACGCGATCGCCTGCGTGCGCAAATGCCTGGGCCTGGGCATCCGGCATATCCTGTTCGACGATAATTATCCTGAGTACCGGGGAAGCCGCCACCTCAGCGTCGCCGCCTGCCTGAACGAAAAGGATCCGAAGGGGAACGACAGGTTCCCGGAAGAGAAGCGCTTCCTGATGGAAAACCTGGAAACCTACTACGTGTTCCCGCCGGTGTTCGAGCACTCCCTCCCGATCACCATAGAAGGCTCCTTGATCCAGGAGCCGTCCCTGCTCGGCAGGTTCGAGGCGAGGCGCCATCAGGAATACCTGGTCTTGCACCAGGAAATGCCCGCCTACCGGTGGCTCACCTATCTCAAGCTGAAATGAAACGTCCGGCTTCCGGAGCGGGCGATCCCGCTAGCGTACGGCCACCACCCGGATTTGGTACGTTCCGGTCCGCTTGGCCTGATCCCGGCATGCCTGATGGAAACCTTCTTCGCCGAGGCTGGCGTACACTTCGGTGAAATTCGGCGGCCATTGGTGTTGAATGGCCTCCACCTTCTGGACCTTGTATCCCGCCAGCGCCACCAGATTGCCCAGGGTCATGGGATTCCAGGTGAACAAATGCTTGTTGATGTCCCCGGGGTCCCATTCCTGCTGGGGGGGATCGTTGGGAACCACCAGCACCAGCCTGGCGCCCGGCTTGAGCTTGGGCAGCAAGGTCCTGAGGACCTCCAGGGGCGAGTGCATATGCTCCAGGGCATGGTTGGAGATGACGATGTCCGCGAAGGAATCGGGCAGGTCCTCCGGCCGTTCCACGGTGTCGATCCCGGCGAACAATGCCGCGTCCCGGCGCGCCGACGGATTGATCTCCACGCCCATCTTCCGCGCGCAACGGACATTCCCCAATAGGAATCCCCCGCCGCTTCCCAGGTCGATAACGGTGTCGGAAGGACGGATGAATTCCCTGAACTTGAAAAGGTTCGCGACTCCACCGAAGGCGCCGATGCGCTTCTGCCAATTGAAATAATCCTGCCCGTAATGGCCGGAACCGGATGCCCCTCCCGTAACGTCCGCGGCGACCGATCCGAAGTTGGGGGCTCCGGGTTCCGGCAGTTTCGCGGCCGCATCCCCCAGGTTTTCCCGCAGCACGGCGCAATATTCGCGGATGCGTTCCACGGGAACGGGACGGGAGACCCGGGTGGACTCCAGCAGGTACCGATAGGCATCCTCCCAACGGGCTTCCCCCATGAGGGTCATGGCGTTCCAGAGAAGCAGGTGCCCGTCCGTGCGCGCTTCCCTCGAAAGCATGGACCGCAGGGTTACGCGGAAGACGGGGTCGCCGTCCCCGGTTCCCAGGGCGATTTCCGCGGAATGGACGTGCTCCCTTTCCGCCTCCGTTCCGTACCTGCCTTCCAGGCTCCTCTTCATCGCTTCGGCAAGGGCCGCCGCGCCTTTGCCCGATGCATCGGCGAGGTGCAGCATGTATTCGCGGGCGAAGCTGAAATCGGCATGTTCGCGATCCGCCCGGTGCAACGGCCTGTCCGGGCCGGTCCTTCCGCAAGCGAGGGACCCGGACGTTTCATGATCCGAGAGCAGGGCCCTTCCGTATTCCAGCCAGGCCCGCCAAGGGCCCGGGTTTTCCGGTTCCGCATCCCGGATGGCCATCCATCCTCCCGCCGGGACCATGGGATAGGCGAGGCGGAGGTTCCTGGCGAGGTCCACGTATCCCGGAGCGCCACCCATGAGGACGAGGTCGAACCGGGGAGGCCCCTGCCAGGCGGAAAGGACGTCGAATCCATGCCCCTTGATCGGTTCCGCATAGGCTTCCAGCCCGTGGCCGGCCAGGATGCCGCGCCATTCGGCCAGGGTATCCAGCATGTTACCCTGGCCCGGGTGTTCCGGCCGTTCCCGCTCGAAAGGGTCGATGGCGAATATCCGTTTCCCCGTTCCGGCGCACGCGAAGGCCATGGCCAGGGTCGAGCGGCAGCCGTCGCATCCGATTTCCAGGATCCGCGCATCATCCGGAAGCGATTGCACCTTTTCGAAAAGCAGCCGGCCCTGGGCCTGGGTAAGCCGTCCCGGCGCCGATTCCACCAGGCCGGCGAATCCGGAGTACGAGGCATGGCCGGGAGCCGGCGAGGGCTTCCAGCTTTTCAGGCTTTCCATGATCCGGGCCACGTCGCGTTCAGCCGCATCCATGGGAGTCTCCTCTGGGTTCGGGGCGGCCAGGGGCCGCGCACCGCTGCTTGGGTCCGTCCCGGAATGGATTCATGCCAGGCAGAAATTGTGGAGGTGATCCATCATGGCGATCACCTGATGGGGTTTGTTCTTGAGCATGAAATAGGTGACGAGCTTGTATTGGGAGGATACGCAAAAGGAATACCTCCCGTTCCGCTTGCGGATATCCGCTTCGTACCGTTCGAACATGCCGCAGATGGAATGCTCGATCGATTGCTTGGGACGCAGTTTGAGGCTCTCCCCGTGGACGGTTTCGCCTTCCGGGGTGATGAGGTGGATCTGGTATCCCATGGCCACGTCATACGGATTGACGAGGATGGAATACGGATCATTGTCCTGGTCCGCGATGATGCCCGGCCAGAACAGGGTATTCTCCATCTGGTCGCTGTGGACGGCCGGGTAGAGCTGATCGCCGATGAACGGCGTGATATTGCACGACACGTAGGTCCCGGTGGCCTTGTGGATGTGGAAAGCGTAGACCTCCACGGGGATTTCCCTGGCGTGGTGGCTGTGCACGACGAACATCCCCTTGACGGCCTTCCCCGGGCCCTCGGCGGCCGGGTTCAGCTCTACGCGGATATTGCCCTTCTCGTCGCAAATGGGACTCGCGATCCTTCCCGTTTCCTTGCCGCCCACGTATACGGTGACCTCGAAATGGAAATGGCCCGATGTGCCCCAAGGGGCGTGGGCGTTGTTCCCCGGGAAAAGATGGATGAAGGTCGAATATTGATCCGTCGGGGGCAGGTATCCGCCGAGCATGACCATGGACATGGATTCGGGGTCGGGTATCATAGGTGGTTTGCCGTCCATATCCCCGTATTCCGGTTGTGGAAGAAGAAATAGATGGTGGGCGATTGCGATACATCCACGGGATCGCTCGCGATGCGCATGGCCACGCGCGCCGACGGGGCGCGGGCGAGAGCGGGGCCGTAGAATTCCCGGTTCACGTCCAGCCATCGGGTGGAACCGGGATCCAAGGCGATCGGGAATTCCGCGATCGGGCGGTTCGCTTCGTCGAACAGGCTGAAAAGGAGCCTGATGGGCCTGGGGTGGGGGTTCTGGACGGAAACGAAGACGCGGTTCGGGCCTTCCAGGAAGGCCCGGTCGGCGAAGAGGGGGAGGACCACGGAAGGGCGGCCCGAATCGTTGACTTCGTGGGTCGAGCATGAAGAAACGCCGTTCGTCCATACCAGGTTGAACCGCGACGCCCCGTAGTTCTCGCGGCCGATCTGGAACAGGAACATGCCGTACAGGGGCCTGGGGATGTCGACCTTGGACGTGTCGAAGCAGAACGTCTCTCCCGTCCTCCATTCGAAGCGGCGGCCCGTGACGCGCCTGCCGTTCGCGTCCAGAAGGGCGTATTCCACTGGGATGGTGGTGTCCTGGTTCCCGAACTGGGGCGGAACGCCGTTGGAAGCGTAGATGAGGGTATCCAACTCGTGGTCCGCGGCCACGAAGCCCTTCATGATGCGCGTTCCCGGTTTGACGCAGAAGCGGCTGTTGGTAAGGGGGCTCCCCCGCATCGCCAGGATGTCTCCCGGGGCCTCCCCGAACATGGACTCCAGCAAGAGCCGGCATCCCCCGCAATTGGTGCCCACGCGGGTCTCGGCCTGGACGCCGGCCAGGGAACCGCAGCGCTTGTAGGAGGCGTCCAGATCCCCCCGGGTCTTGTTGAAGCAATAACAGACGACGGAGTCCTTGTTCGCGGAGGCGTCCGCCCCCGTGCCGTCCGGCCTCGTGGCTTGCGCCTTCTCCATTATGCGCCGGCCCTTTGGTACGCGGGCTGATCGTAGAAGCTCCGGAAGCGCGCGATGACGCCGGGATCGGTCGCGATCCGATCCGGGAAACGCGTCGCCGGGGCTTGCGCCAGGACCGTCTGGTACCTGTCGGTCTTGCCGCAGTGCACGCCCGTTCCGTCCATTCCGATATTGTCTATGTGCGAGACCATGGGATACAGGAACTGCCCTCCGTGCAGGTAGACGGTCAGTACCCAGTTGAGCGTCCACACGTCCTTGACGGTTCCCTGCAGCAGCCCTTCCAGGGACGGACGGATGTCGTTGCCTCCCTGGTCCAGGTCCACGCCCTTGTCCAGCGCCTTGCGGCAGGCGGTGAGGATATCCGTTTCCATGAGGCGCCAGGCGCGTTTCCAGGTGGCCCATCCCCAACTGCCTATGCGCGGGCAGAAGTACGCGTCATAGGGATACCGCGCGAGCAGGTCCGGGGTCATGGGCACGCTGTATCCGGAGATCCCGAAGACCTTCTCATCGTCCCGGTATTTGTCCAGGGCCTTGGCCATGAAGTCGAAGCAATGCTTCTGGGGAACGCAATCGTCCTCGAGGAGCACCATATGTTCATGCTCCGAAAACAGGAGGTCGGCCGCGGCCACGATGGATTTGGCCAGTCCGCGGTTCCGATCCACGGTATGGATCTCGGGGCGGATCCAATCGACGGATTCCGCCAACTTGCGGGTCTCGCGCACGGACTGCTCGTCCCCGTTGCCCTTGGCGCCGTCCAGGAAGATGTGGAGATTGCGGATGCCCCTGTCAGAGAGGGCCCGCAGCACCTGCCGCGTATGTTCGGGGCGGTTGTAGGCGACCAGCGCCACGGGGATGTCGCGGGGATCGAGCCCCTTGGAAACCGCATTCGATCCGCCGATCGCGGCGGGGACCATGGCCCAATCCGGGCCTTTCGCGGCGGATGCGGGCCGGTCGACGGCGGGTCCGGCGGTTATGGTGATGAATTCCGCGGATCCGTTGGATGCGGCGGAACCGTCCGCGGCGGCGAACCCGGTATCCGCGACCGCGAATCCGGCGGCCGTGAAAAGATTCCGCAAGGTATCCTGGGTCCAGGCATAAAGGGAAGGGGAAGAGGATGGCGAAGCCGCCGGCTTCGCGCCATGCAAGGCGGAAACCGTGAAGAATGCCATTCCTCCCGGCTTCAATTTCGGAAGGAGGGATGCCAGGGTCCGGAGGGGCGCGGGATCCCGTTCCAGGGCGCGATCGCATACGATGGCGTCCGCGCACGCATCGGGCAGGTCCGCAGCCCGGTTGACCGCGTCTATGCCCGCTTCCAGGGAAGCGCGCTTGCAAAGCCCGACATCGGGCTCGATGCCGATCTTGGATTCGCCGGGCAGCTCGCGCAGCAGGGTCCCTTCCCGTGAGCCGTATTCCAGGACCACGCGGGAACCGGCGAGCCGGGAGGAGAACCAGGCTTCGGCGCGGATGGGTTGCGGCTTCGATGGCTCGGCTCCCCGCAGATGCGGTTCCACTAGGTGCCTGGACGCCGGGTAGGATACCTTCAGGGCTTCGCGGAATTCCTTGTCGGCTTCGGGGCCCTTGTTTTCCGCCTCGAGGACGAGTCCCTGCCAGTAATGCAGCCATCCGTCCAGGAAGGCGTCCTTCAGGATCATGTTGCGGAGATTCGTTTTCAGGTAATCGGGCATGGCCTTGACGGAACGTTCGGCCTCGCGGGCCCTATCCATGCTTTGCCTTTCCCCCGGGCGGGAATCCATCCCGCACTGGAGCTCGGCGGACAAGGCCCTGGCCTGAGGGTCCCAGGAGGCTTTCAATTCGGCTATCCAATGCCTGGCGAAGGAAAAGGCCACGCCGTCCTTGAAGTCCCGGCGCAAGGGCATGGTGACGGCCTTGCGGCCGCAGGCCAGGTTCGCGACCGTCTGATGCTGGACCAGCATGGGGATGCCGAAATCGAGCCATACCCGCCAAGGTCCCGGCCAGCCGGATTCCACGTCGTGGAACGCGATCCATCCGCCTTCCTTGACATGGGGATAGGTCAGGCTGAAATCGTTCAGAACGTCGATGTATTCGTGGGAGGCGTCGATGAAGGCGAAATCGATCTTGGTGTTCCAGGCGGGTAGGACGTCGAAGGTGTAGCCCTGCACCCCGGTTACGTATTGATCGACTCCCAGGCGCGCGAGGTTGCCATGCCATTCATGGTAGAAGTCATAGGTCTTGCCCATGATGCCGTCATTGCCCGCGAAGGTATCGATGGAGAAGATGCGCTTGTTCGTGCCCTTGCAGGCGAGGGCCATGGCGCTGGTGGAGCGTCCGCGGTCCGCCCCCATTTCCAGGATGACGGCGCCGTCCGGAAGCGATTTCACCTTGTCGAAGAGGTATTGCTCCTGGCCGTCCAGCATCCATCCGGGAACGGATTCGACGTAGGGCTTGGCGTCCGCGTAGGAATCGAGGGTCCGCTTTTCGCGCAGGTCCTGGTAACCCCTGCCGCGCAGGCCCCATTCGACCACGCCCGCCAGGCCTTGCCGGGCCTTCCAATCCACGCCGTCCAGCATGGGTTTGATGCGCGGTTCATCGGGATGGCGTTGTTGCAGGGCGCGCAATACGCGGCGGGAACCTTCCCCCTCGCCCAAGCGGGCCAGCAGGTCCGCGCAGTCCAGGCCCGCTTCCAGATCCGAAGGATTGGCCGAGAATGCCGTGGCCGCCTTCTCCAACCGGGCCTTGAGTTCTTCGGGGCTTACGGTCAGGATGGCCGGATCAGGCGCTTTGTCGGCCTTGGCCTGAGGGGTCGCATGCGGGGAATGGGCGGACGGGATCTTCATTGCCGGCTCCTTTGCCGTGGTTTCGTTCGGCGCCGGGGGCGCTTCAGGGTAGATGGCGATCATGGGAACGCTCATGCGGTGGAACGTTCCTTCGGCCTTCGGGACGTGGATCAGGTTGAAAAGCGTCGCGGCGATTTGCCTCGGGTCGAATCCGGCCATGGCTTCCAGCCACCCGATGAGGTCGGAGAAGAACTCCTTCCGCATCACGATGAAGGGGAACTGCACCATCGGATCCGCCATGGAGGGCAGCGCCGCGATGGCGTCCTCGAAGGATTGGCATGGCCTGGCTTCGGTGAAAAGCTCGCCGGTAAGTTTTCCGTCCGGGCCTCCCAGCCAGGCTCCCCAGGAGATCCCCGGCACCTGCCGGTTCCCTTCCCGTTCCAGGAAATCGATGGAATCGGAAAAAACCGATTCGTTGACGTCCACTCCCGGCAGGGCGATGTATAGATAGCGGCCGCGCGCGCGCTCGGCTTCCGTACGCAGCGAACCGAACAGGCCGGCATAGTCCCCGGAAGGATCGAATCCGACTTCGATGCGCTCCAGGGATTTTTCCCGGCTGCGGGCCAGGCTTTTCCCGCGGATCCCCGATGGGTCCCCGCCCCCTGCGATGAGTACGGTGAGCAAGGGTCCTCCGGACGGACCTTCCGCGCGGGAAGCGGCCTTGACGGCCCGCCTCCTGGCTTGCACGTCCCGTAATTCCCCTTCCAGGAAGGCCCGCTCCTCGCCATCGTCCCGGCCCTTGTCCGAGGGACCGGGAACGGGAAGCAGCGGTTTCCCTTCCATGACATAGTCGCAGACGCGGTCCAGGATGGGATCCTTGCCGCGGTCGAATTCGGCCAGGCTGGTCACCCGGATTTCAGGGGCGAACACATCGCGGATCCCGAAGCTCTTGAACTTGTAGCCCAGCTTGAAAACCACGTAATGCGCCCCCCGATAGGCGCGCCGGAGGTGGGCCAGCCCGAAGTTCCGGGTCTTTTCCACGCTGGACACCAGGGCGTTCTCGTAATCCTCCCTCGACCCCGCCCATTCCACGCCCAAAGGCTGGTAGAGGGAATCGCCCACGCAGACTCCCACCACGCCGCGGGTGGGGGTTTCGGAACCCATGGTGCTGAAATGGGTCACCGCTCCGTCCGCGTTCCACAGGATGGCGTAGGAGGTCAGTTTCTCGTGGGGCATCACCACGCGCACGCAATCGGGCATTTCCCGGTTCAACTCCGCGAGCCCGGTGATGAAGGGGAAATTCACCAGGTTCTTCATGACATTGCTGGGATGGTGCCGGATCACCAGGTACCATCCGCGTTTCCTGCATATCTCCGCCGTCGCGCGGATCCAGTCCAGCTGCCCCGAGAAGGTCTTGCGCTGGACCGTTTCGAAAGCCCCCAGTTCGCGATCCCCAGAGCCGAAAAGCGCCAGGATGGGCGCCCCTTCCGGGATCCGCAGGGTCCGGCGGACGCCTTCGGCCTGGCTGTTGAAGGAATAGAATTGCGAGAAGCCGTTCTTGCCTTCTTCGCGCTCCCGGAAATAGTCGCGCACCTCGAGGCATTCGGCTTCCGTGAGCGGGACGTCCTCCCAGGCCTTGTAGGCCTCGAACCGCCCCTGGTTGGCATTGGTGCTTTCCCCGTCCAGCAAGGTGAAGCTGTCGTTGAGGTGGCCGCGTTCATGGACAAGCACCGGCAAGCCCCGCTCCTTGCCCAGTTCGGAGGCGATGCGGTAATAGTAATGGGTGCTGTTGTAGGAGAACACCTGGTCCGGCCGGAACCGATCCATCAGGCGGTTCAGGGTGCGGACCAGCAGCACGCCGTTGGAGAACTGGTCCCGGATGGCCTTCACGGCCCACTCCTGGCCCAGGGGGAAATCGGCGGTGGCGAAATAACCCTGCAGGGAAGGGGGGCACCATTTCCCCAGGGGATAGCGCTCATACCGCACTTCCCCCATGCGCGCGGGATCGGCCGATTGCGAGAAGGCGGCGGCGATTTCGCGATCCTCGTCGGTCGCCAGGCTCCGGAGCTGGACGATCTTCACGCCCATGCTCGAAAAGACCTTCTCGCCCGTGAACGCGCAGGCCCTGCAGAAATCCGGGCTCGGGGGCTTTCCGGCGATCAGGCAGCTTTGCAGGAAACCGTCGCAAAGCACGACCATCACCTCGCATCCCCGGTGCGCCAGCGCCGCCCCGATCACCGCATCCAATTGGTGATGGACCATCCAGGCCCCATAGGGAGCGAATATCAAAACCTTCTTGCCTGCCATGCGCGCTTCCGATCCTTCCGCGTTCCCGGGCCCTAGCGGGCGCCTTGTCCGTTCCCGTTCCCGATCGCGAAATCGCGCGCGGTCCCGGCGGGTTTCCAGGATTCCTTTTCGTCCAGCTTGATCCAATAACGCTCGTCGTAATCGGTGGTGATGAGCGGGCTGCTGATGCCCCGTTTGGCGCGGAATTCGTCCGTGGCCTTGCGCGCCCCTTCCCAACAACCGTAATCGTCGATGAGGATGTACCCTCCCGGCACCACCTGGTCATAGAGGTGCTCCAGGCAGACGAGGACGGAATCGTACCAGTCCCCGTCCAGGCGCAGGATGCTGATGGGCCCCACCTCGTGCTTGGCCGGCGGCACGGTGTCCTGGAACCAGCCTTTCCGGATATGGATGTTCTCGTCCTTGAGACCGGCTATCTTGAACAGGGTCTCGCGGAAATCCTCTTCGGTGGCCTCGCAGCCCCCGCCCCCCCATTCCTCGCTTTTCTGGATGGCCCGCGTCCCGTCCTTTTCCGTGGGCCGCGGCAGGCCCTGGAAGGAATCGAAAGCCCACAGTTCCCGCCGGCTGCCGGTCTCCTGGACCGCGAGCATCATGGACGCCGAACATCCGCCCTTCCAGACGCCGCATTCCACGATGGCGCCGGGCAGCTTGCGGATATCCGCGATGCGCGCGAGGGTGAAGGCGTTGCGGAAGCGCTCGAACGTCACCATGGTGCGTTCCAGCGGTTCCGGCAGGCGGGAGCGGCGCCACAATTCCGGCAGGGTGACGGGCGGCTTGATCCCGCCCAAGGGCGCCAGGGTCTTCCGTCCCCAGGACAACATCCCGTCCCGCCCCTTATCGGCCAGGGCCGGTTCGGCCGATTCGATCCAGAATTTCCAGGCGGCGGGACGGCCGGCGGCGGCGCCTTCGACCATGAGGATTCCGCCTTCCTTGAGCAGGGAGAACGCGGCCTCGATCTCTTCGCGGAAGGAATCGTTGTCGTAGAGGGAGATGTAGACCAGATCGGGCTTGGGAGCGTCGCCCCAGGAACGCAGGCGCTCGCGCATGGAAACCGAGGCTTCCGCATGGGGTTCCAGGTTATAACGGTTGACGGCGGACTTCCAGATATCGATGCCGCGTCCGCACTCGGCCAATCGGCCGTTGCGGGCGCGGAAGGGGGACAGGGTCACGACCTTCTTCGCGGTGCCTTGGCAGGCAAGGGCCATGGCCACGGTGGAGCGCAGGGGGAAGTCGCCCAGTTCCAGGATGACGGCCTGTTCGTACATGCCGTGCACGAGTTCGAAGAGCCTCTTCTCGCCATCGGTTTCCGCGGCGGCGTCGACGGCATCCAACAAGGGCGCGGCGGCCGCGTACCCGGTGGCGGTCTGGTCCTTGCGGGTCTTGAGGGCTTCGGCCAGCTTGAGGCCGTGCTCGTTGCCTTTGTTGTTCTGCAGGAAGGTCCGGATCATATGCCCGGAAAGCCAATAGCGCTCCATCTTCGCGGCGAGCACGGCGCGATGCAGATCGAGAGCCGGGTTCGCGCCCCAGGCGAAGCGGAGATAATCCAGCGCCTTGAGGGAATCATCGCAACGGTTCGCTTCGAAATCGGCCAAGGCGCGCGTGGCGATGGCGTCGGGGATCCGGGGCGCATCCAGGGACAGCGTTCCCTCGGCGATGGGCATGAACAACCCCTGCTTCAGGAGGGCCGTGACCTTTTCCGCGGCGAGGAAGGAAAGGACGGCGGGCACGGGATCGACCGCGCGGACCATCTCCTCCGCCAGGGAACGGGCGAAGGACGCCTTCATCACGAAGAAGGACAGCAGCCAGGAGGGATCGCCCAGGGAGGGATGCTCGGCCTTGCCGGATTCCATGGCGTCGAGGGTGAATCCATCCGTGAACAAACGGCCTTCCTTTCCGTCCGGGAGGGAAATGCGGGCCGCCATCACCGCGCCCGCGATCCCTTGGGACTGCGCGGCGGCCAACCGCTCGACCACGTCGGCCAGCGCGCGGGCGTCCGGGTTGGCGAGGTCGGGCATGACGTAGATCCATTCATTGCGCGCCTTGGACATCGCATCGAGGAAGTCGAGGGCGAAATCCCTGGCGCTATGGTAGGCGGGATAGGGCATTTCCAGGAATTGCGTGCCGGAGCCGAACTCGGCGGAGAAGCCGCGCAGGAATGGGCTTGCCGGGTCTTCGGGAACGCCGTCGTTCCTTACCCTTATGAGGGTGATGGAGGGTCGCATGGAATTCTCCCTTCGGGATGGCCGACGCAATACGTGCCATTGATGGTACTATGGCCCGCTCGGCCCCCGCAAGGGGAGAATCGGCCGGCCGGATCGTCTGGAACCCTTGTCCCGCTTGCCCCGTACGCGATCCGGCGGAACCTCCGGCCCAACTTGAAGCGACGCTTCAACTCTATCTGCGATCGCGGAGGAGCGCCTCAAAAAAGCCAACATAGCGGTCCAGGGCCCCGCGCGGATCGGGGAGCGGCGCGGCCTTCCGGGACCGATCCGGCGAGGCGGCCGAGGCCAGCAAGGCCGCCGTTCCCGCGGCCACGCCGGCCCGCGTGGTCGCGCAGGGGGTAATCCCTTCGCCTATGGTCCACAGCCATTCCGCTTCCGAAGCCCGGGGCACCACCGACAGGATCGGCTTTCCGAGATAGGCGGCCTCCAGGAGCAACAGCGTGGTCATGCCGATCACGGCGTCCGCGGCGAATACGAGTTCATGGGCGGATCCGCCCCGGCTCACCTGGCCGATGCGGCCCAGGAAGGGTGTGAATTCCCCAGGGTCGTTCTTAGGGTGCAGGCGCAGGACCACGAAGGGGAGCGGCCCGCCCGGGGAGGCGCGGAGGGCGTCCAAGGCGTCGAGCACCTCCTCCAGCACGATTTCCGTGCGCCCCTGGAACCGACCGCTGCCATGGAGGGTATAGTCGGCATCCCGCCGGTATTGCGCAGGGTCCGGGGTCCGCGAGACTTCCGCGGTGAATACGATGATGAGGGCGTTCCCGGGCGCGGCCGGGAACAGCCGCGAGCGGAGGGCGGGGCGATCCAGGGCGGACAACCGCTCCCTTTCCGACGCCACCTTCTCCAGCGCGGGATGGCCCAGGTCCAGGACCCGGCCGGGATCGTACCCGTAGGCCAGGTAACCGGCACGCGACCTCGCGTCCGGCGTCAGGATCCAGTCCGGGGCGTGCGCCAGGGGATTCCCGGAGGCGCCGCCGAAACGCCGTCCCAGGTTCCCGTATCCGTCCACCAACCCGATCGAGGGGATGCCCGAGGCGCGGCAATGGTCCGCCAGGGACAGGTTCAGGGCATCGGGCCGATCCGCCGTGCCCAGGCCGACGAGCGAGGGGCGGAGACGTTCCAAAGCCTCCACCGCCGACGCGGCCCCGGCGAGGGGCAGAAAATCCACGGCGCGTTCAGCGAGGAAGCCAAGGGCAGGGCCCATCGCCGCCAGGCGGCAGTCGAGGCCGCGCGCGCGGAAGGCGGCGGGGAAATCGAGGACGAAGTTGGCGGCACCTGGGTCTTCCAGGAAGATCAGGATGTCCGGACGGGAAGGATCTTCCCGGCTAAGCTCCGGCATCCAGCCGCCGCAGCCAGGTCTCCATGTTGACCAATTGCCAGAAGAACATCATGTGGTTGTCGATGGCCTTGCCGTTGGCCACGATGTCCTCATGCTCGTTCAGCAGGCGCGTCACTTCCTTAATGTCGTAGATGCCGCGCTCCTTGAAGCGTTTGTCGTGCACCATGTCCTTGAGCCTTTCCAGCCCCGCGCCGCTGAACCATTTGTGGGCGGGGGCGTTCCAGCCCACCTTCTTGGTGCGCGTGCGGGTCTCTTCCGGCAGCACGCCGGTCATGGCCTCCCGCAGCAGGTGCTTGGTCACGCCCTTGCGGATCTTCATGTCCCCGGGCACGCGGTACATGAACTCCACCAGGCGGTGATCGAAGAAGGGCGTGCAATTCTCCAGGCCGAAGGCGGCCGTCTGGCGGTCCTCGGCCCGCAGGCAACAAGGGATTGTCTCGCGGGTCATGTCCTGGTAGAGCCGGTTCTTCAGGTAGCTTTGGAAAGGGTGATCCATGATCGGCTGGAAAGCCTTCAGGTCGAAGTAGTCCCTGTTCATGGCCGAGGCGTAACGCTCCAGGCGCACGCGATCCGGCAGGCAGATGCCCTGGCGGGACAGGTCGGCGGTGCGCTTTACGGTGGCTTCCATCACCCCGTAATCCTTCTTGAAGATCGGATGGTCGTGGTACTTCACCCACATCGCCACCTCGGCGGAAAGATCCGCGGTCCGTCCCGCCTTCATCAGGTCCGCGAAGAACGGGAAGAAATGCTCGTACTCGCCGGCGTTCAATTCGTCCCCGCCCAACCCCCCGAACAGGGTCTTGTAACCCTGCTTGGCCACCTCTTCGGAGAGCAGGAAGTGGGACAGCCAGGTTGCCGTCAGGACCGGCTCATCATGCGCCTCCACCATCCGGTCCACCAGGGCCCACACGTCCGGGGTGCCGATGCTGAACGGGATCCATTTGTCCACGTACCCCGGGAGCATGGAGGCTATCTCCCCGGATTCATCGTAGGTCTTGTCCTCGTAGACGCTGGAGAACGCGATCTGCTTTTTCCCGGAAAGCTTTACGGTGGCGGCCAATACCGAAGAGGAATCCATGCCGCCCGAAAGGGTGAAGGCCGGGCGATCCACGCGCCGCATGCGCAGGCGGACCGCGTCCAGGAACAGATCCCGGTATTTTTCCGCCAGGACGGATTCCGGCTCGGCCCAATCCGGCCGTTCCTCCAGGTCCCAATACCGGCCCACCTTGCAATCCCGGCCGTCGAAACGCAGGAAGCTCCCGAAGGGGAGTTGCAGGATATCCTCATACGCGGAACGATCGATATCGTTGTCGATATAACGGTAATGGCTCCCGCCGTAGATGCCCAGGAAGGCCTTGCGGGGAGCGGGGGAGACGCCGGGCATGCGGAGGAGGAAGGATGGGCGCGAGGAGAATCCGAAGCGGCCGCCTTTGAAGGCGTAATACATAGGCCGGGTGCCCAGCCGATCCCGCGCCAGCCAGAGTTCGCGCGTTCCCGGATCGTACAGGGCGATGCTGAAATCGCCGTTGACCTTTTTCACCGCACCTTCGAAACCGTGCTTGCGGTAGAGATCCGCGAAGACGCCGCTTTCCCCTTGCCTGCCCGCGGGGAATTCCCCGTTGTAGAACATGCCGTCGATCGCGATCAGGAGCCCGCCGACCTCGTCGCAATCCGCCAGGTCCGGCGCCGCGCAGGCCATGCGCACCTTATCCTTGCCGAGGGCGCGGATCTTCCAACCCATCCTGGCGGCATAACCCGCGGCGGCCCGGCATACCGGATCGTTCCCGGCATCCTGCGCGCCGTCGGCGCCCCCTTCATCCGTCCATTGCCCCGCCAGCCTCGCCATCGGATCCCCTTTCCCCTATTTAACGGCGTAGACCGTCCACATGCTTTGCATGTAGGGTTCTTTGTACCCGCGCTTGGCCGCTTCGAACTTGGGCAGGTAATAGATGGTCTGGGAGGGGTCGATCACGCTGAATCCCTTCAGCAGCTCGTCGAGATCCTCGCGGCTGTAAAAATGCGTCAGGCCCTGGTTGGTCAGGTAGAAGCTCGCGCCGCCTTGTTCCAGCAGCAAGGTGCCCGGATCGCTCGGGAGGGTCTTGTCTTTGTTCATCTGGTACACTTCGTGCCGGGAATCGAGCATGTTCCCGAAGAAGGCCCCGCCGGGCTTCAGGAGCCTGCGCACCTCCGAGAAGGCCTTGACGCGATCCTTCTTGTCCAGATGCTGGAACACGCAGGACTCGAATATCCCGTCGACGGACGCGTCCGGGAGAGGGACATCCGTCACCGATGCCTCGACCAGCTTGACGATCTTCTTTTCGAAACCGGCGGCCACCAGGTTCCTGCGGCAAAGCTCCAGGACCGTGGTGGAGATGTCCACGCCGCTGATATTGACTCCCTTTTCCGCCGCCCACTTGAGGTTGGGACCGGCGCCGCACCCCATTTCCAGGAAATGCAATTTGGAGTAATCCCCGTCCGGATGGCGGTCCCGCATATGGTAGGCCGCGGTGCGGACGAGCGACTCCACGGGGGAGGTATTGTAGGCGCCCTTGGCGATCTGTTCCTTGAACGAGGCTTCCCAGACGTCCTTGGGAGGTTTGGCGTATTCCATGGTGTTATCCTGCTCCTTAACGATTTCGCATCTGTATTGTAGAACTCCGGGCATGCGCGGGGCAACCGGGGACGGCGCCTGCCCGTAGGTGGCGCCCGTTCCGGGGCCGATTCAGGCCCAGGGCCAATCCGGGACCAGGAAATCGCGGATCATCCAGGGCGCTTCCGCCGCGCTTCCGCCGGCGGTCCGCGTCCAAACGGCGGGATTCCGGAACTTTTCGATGATGGCGTGGAATTCGGCGATGTCGATGCCGGCGAAATCGCAAAACCGCGCGATATCGGCGTCCGGCTTCTGGCTTCCCAGCCGGCGCACCTCTCCGATGGCCTTATCCCGGGTCATGCGGCCGTTGCGGATTTCCAGGGACAGGTTGTCGAACAGGCGGGTGAAGCCGAACTTGTACCATTTCAGCCAATGATGGATGGATATGAAGTGGTCGTCGATGTCCGCATAGTCGTAATAGCCGGTGAGCGGCCCTTCCGCACGGGGGCGGAAGCCATGGGCCGAGGCCACGGCAAGGCTGGTTTCCGGGTCCCAGGGGAAATAATATCCCATGAACACGGCGGCGACATCGTTCTCCTGCATCTCCTTGTCGCCCGGACCGAAGTAGGGCGTCAGATCCTTGCCGGAGATCCGGTCCGAGACCCAATCCGCAGCCGTGGTGCCTTGGGTGACCCCGAACTTCCGCAGCCAGGCGGCGTCCAGCTTGAAGCCCAGGTTCTCCTCCCCATCCGAACCGTATTCGAAGGCGGAGTTCTCGCCCCATACGACCAGGGGGATCCGGAACCGCGATGCGATCTTGAGGGGGATGTTGAAAAGCGCCATATGCATGGGGATGGCCGTATCGCCGAAGCGCCGGAGCGCCTCGATCATGAACGCCGCTTCCACCTTGGGGCTGATGGAGTAATCGATATGGTCGACGCCCAGGGAGATCAGGTTCCGGAGGTTGCTCTCCCCGATGGAGGTCCGGCCCGGGGTCTTCCAGGTCACGGCGAGCGGCTTCAGCCCATGCTCCAGGCAGGTTACGACCTGCCAGGTGCTGTCCTTTCCCCCGCTGACCGGGATCAGGCAATCGTACCCTTCCGATCGGGATTTGGCGGTTTCCACCACCTTCGCGAAGGCGGCGGAGCGGGCTTTCCAATCGATGGAGGGACGGGTGCCGTGGTTGCGGCAGGCATTGCAGACGCCGTCCGGACCGAGAACCAAGTTGGGCCGCGTGTCCGGCAGGATGCATCGTACGCAATATCTCATGGCCCGGCCCCTTCCAGGAAGGCCTTCGCGGAAAGGAAGGAAAAGAGGAATTTGTTTTCGCTATCGGAAATCGCGGGCTTCGCCAGCAGGGTTTCCATCTTGGCCCGATCGATATGGTCGAAGATGGGGCCGTCGTCCAGCAGGTACGCTTTCACCTGGGGATCCTTCACGTCCAGCAGGTCGAGCACGGGCGCGTTGAAGCCCACCTTCTGGCGCTTGCGCAGGATGGCTTCGGGGACCAGGCCATGCATGGCGTCCCGCAACAGGGCCTTGGTGTACCCGTCCCGGATCAGGTGGCGGGTGGGCACGCGCAACGAGAATTCGAAGAGGTCCCTGGAAAGGAACGGCGAGCGGTTCTCGATGGAGAAATACATGGCGTTGAGATCGTCCTCATGGAGGATCATGGGGACCACTTCGTGGAACATCTCGTTCAGCATGCGGTTGCGCAGGATATCGCCCGCATAGGCCCGCTCGGCGAAGGCTTCGGACCAGGGCTTTGACAGGTAGGCGGAGAAACCGTCCGTCTCCATGTAGAGGTGCCCGCGGAACCCGGGCCGATCGGAGAACAGGCGGGGGTCCTGGAAATGCGGGTTGCGCACCACCGGCCGGATATGCCGGTTCCAGTTGGCCAGGGAGGCCGCGTACAGTTCCGCGTCCCCTTCCACCTCGCGGAGGTAGGCGAGGTGGTGATCATAGTACCCGGTGAACAGCTCGTCCGCGGCGGTGCCGCTGACGGAAATCTTGTAGCCATGGTCCCGCACGCTTTCCATGAGGAGCCAATGCACGTAATAGGAGATGGTCGCCACCGGCGAATCATGGTAGGCCACCAGATCCTTGAGCCTGGGCAGGAACCCTTCCGTGGAAAGCCGTATGGCGGTATGCTTGATGCCGAGTTCGCGCACCGCCTGCTCCACCAGGTCCATTTCCTCGTACCGGGAATCCGTGTTCGCGATGGTGAACCCGTGGACCTGGTAACCGAGCCGTTTTTTGGCGATGGCCACCAGGGAGTTGGAGTCGATGCCTCCGCTCATGCAGAACGCGATGGGCACGTCCGCGCGGAGCCGCAGCTTCACCGAGTCGATCAGGATGGCCCGCAATTCCTCCACCGCGTCCCCATAACCCATGCCCGCGTCCGGGCGGAAGGCGAAATCCCAATAACGCTCGCGCGTTCCCGCGCCGGCGGCGTCCACGATCTCCACGGTCGCGGCCGGCAGGGACTCGACCCCCAGGAAGTAGGAGTCCTCGCTCTTGAACAGGGCGCGATAGCCGTTCACCAGGTAACGGTTGAGCTTCTCCGCGTTGAGGCCGGGCGCGTCCCCGGACAGGGCGCGGATGAACTTGATTTCGGATCCGAAGAAGATCCCGCCGCCCCGTTTATAGAGGAACAGGGGCTTCTCGCCGAAGCGATCGCGCGACAGCATCAGGTCGCCCGTGCCCTCGTCATAGCAGGCGAAGGCCCACATGCCGTCGCACAGGTCCAGGGCCTTGACGCCGTAGGCGCCCAGGGCCGCGATCAGGACTTCCGTATCGCCATGGGTGCGGAAGGCCCGGCCTTCGCCTTCCAGGCGTTTCCTCAATTCCAGGTAGTTGTAGATTTCGCCGTTGAAGGCGATCACCTTGGACGCGTCCCGGAAGGGCTGGTTGGAACGCGGATCCAGATCGATGATGCTGAGGCGGCTGTGCAGGAGGCAGACGTGGCGGCCTTGCGGCGAGACATGGCGGTAGGCGCCGTGCGCGTCCGGTCCCCGCCGTCCCATCAGGGTCAGGCACGCGTCCAGGGCGGCCGGATCCAATTCCTCGGGGCCGTAATAGCCCGCAATCCCGCACATGGCCGCGCCTACCGGCGCTTCTCCCCGAGCAGGATGCGCCAATGCGCGGGCACGCCGCAGACGGTTTCCGTGCCGTCCCCCGTGCGCCGATCGCGGATCCGGGTCACGGTGAAACCCGCCTCGTCCATCAGGCGTTCCACTTCCACCCTGGGGTAGGTGTTGAAGTAGGTGCGCAGGTGGCGCTTGCCCTCGTCGATGAAGGCGTCCGCGCGGAAGTCGACGCTCAAGGCGTCCCCGAGGGATTCGCGGATCAGGATCCGCTTGCGGGCGCAGCGGAGCAGGGCTTCCAGGGGTTTCCCGAAATGGGCGTTGTGGGTGAGGACGTTGAAGCAGAGGACATTGTCGAAGGCGCGGTCCAGGCTTTCGATCGAGCCGGGGATGAACCTTTCGGCCGGGAGGCCCGCGGCCGAGCCCATCTCTTCCCGGGCCAAGGCGATGCATTCTGGGGTGTAGTCCAGGCCGTGGTACTCCACGGGTACGCCGCGGGACTCGAAGGACCAATGGTAATAGCCTCCCGCGCAACCGGCATCCAGCAGGGTTTCGCCCGGTGCCACCAGGGGCGCCAGGATTTCCGCGGCCTGGGCGGCGCAGGTCATCTCTTCGGTCTCCCTGCGGCAACGCTTGCGATAGGCCTCCAGCAGACGCGCATCATTGGACCAGACATTGGTGGCCGTAGGAGGCAGGCAGGACGTAGCTTCCGCCCTTATCCTTTCCAGGGACGCGTCCGGTCCGGCCGGTATTCCGGGCTGCATTCCCAATCCCATCGGTCCGGGCGCCTAATGCGGCAGCTGCCGGATCCTTTCCAGGGAAGCGTCGTCGTCCAGCCAGGCGGCCACTTCCAGGTTTTCGAAGGCGATATAGGCGAGGAAGTCCTCGCGCTTGGCCGCTTCCACCAGCACCAGGAAGTACCTGCCGATGGGGCTGCGGACCAGGGCGGATTTGAGGCCGAACTCGGGCAGGCGGCCGTTCAGGGAAGGGGTGGCGTAATACCCCCATTCCTTCTTGAGGACGTCGAACTCCGTGCCGGAAGGGGTGGTCAGGGTGATCTGCTCTTCGGGAGCGAGTTCGATATGGGCGCAATCCTTTATCGTGATGGCCCCGTCCTTGCCGACCCGGTATTCACGGGGCGGGTTTTTCGGATGGTATTTCATGTAATGGTCCGTCCCTGGCGGCGGTGGCAGCTAGCGACTAGCGGCCCCCCATACCTAACAGCCACTATACCATGGCCGTAATTCAGATGACAAGAATGCGGCGCAGGAGGAATAGATCGTCCTCCGGGGCGTTGGTGCCGGGCATGGCGGTGGGGGAACAGACAATCCCCCTTTCCTTCAACGCCCGGATGACCCGTTCGTCGAAACAGTGGGCCAGGCCCTCCGGATAGGAGTAATGGCGGGTCGCGAGGCCGGCCTTTTCCCGCATCAAATCGAGGCTGGTGTCGATTTCCCGCTCCAATTCCTCCTGGCCCAGGAAGGCCAGCACCCCATGCCGGTGGGAATGCCCCCCGACCGTGAAGCCGTCCCCACCCGCCAATTCCCGCACTTCCGGCCAGGTCATTTTCCGGTCCAAAGGGGAGGCGGAGCTTATCGGGGCCGGCATGCCGCATTGCCGGGCGATGTCGGCGATGAGGGCGTCGACGTCCACCGCGGGATCGCCTTTGACCTTCCGGCGGACCTCGTCCAGGAACAGGATGCCTTCCTCGCGGTTGCGGAGCCTATCGGGCTCCTTCCGCCAGGGCAATTTGACCGCGTCCGGGGACGCCGCCTCGATGCATTCCTCGATGCGATCGATCCAGGACATGGCATTGTCCTCGACGAACCCGGAGGTGACGTAGAACATCGCGGGGATGCCCAGATCCTTGAGGATGGGCGCGGCCACCGAGAGGTTGTTCCAGAATCCATCGTCGAAGGTGATGGCGAAGGAATGGGGGGGATAGGGACGGCCCTCCTGATGGTGGCGCACGGCGTCGTCCATGGAGAGCGGACGGCCCTTGGCGAGCAGGCCCTTCAGGAAATCCCGGAAGTAATCCGCCTCCAGGTGCTTGCGGTTGTAGTTGCGCACGCGGTAGGAGCTTCCTTCCACCACGCCGTGCAACAGGTATATGGCGAGGCGATCCGGGGAAAGATGCGCGGCATAGCCTCCCGGCCCGGCGGCGCCGAGAACGGCGCCCTTCGCGGCGCCTTCGACGGCATTAGCGTTACCCATGTCCATCGAGGGGCCTTTCGGAGTTCTTTGCGGGGAGCGATGAGGTATGCTTCCTGAATTTCCGGAGGCAAACCTCCTTCAGGGGCGCGGGCATGAAGGAATAGTAACGCCCGCGTTTCCCCTGGGGCGCGGAGACCGGGGCTCCCAGGCGGGCCTGCATGTCGATGGCGGACAGGCACATCGAAACGCAGACTTCGGTGTTGGCCTTCCGCAGCTGATGCAACTCCATCCCCTTCGTCACGGCCAGCTCCCCCTGCAGGACGATATCGCCGTCGTCCAGGTCCGCATTCAAATGGTGCAAGGTGGTCACCAGCCCGCCGAAATCCGAGTGGTAGATGGCCCATAGGTGCGAGTCCAGCCCGCGGTACTCCCGAGGGTCGCCTCCGTGCAGGTTCAGGATGGATCGCGGTTTCACGGAAATGAGTTCCCGCCCTATCTTGCCGGTGCCGAAGACCAGGATAAGGTCCGGATCCAGGGACGCCACCAGGGCGCGCGCGGCCGGATCGTTGATGGAATCGAAGGCATGGGTCGGAACGAGATCGGCGATGGCCGGCGCTTTTCCCCCGAAAAAGGCTTCCCGCTCGAAATCCTCCCGCATCGCCTCCATGGGATGCGCCGTCTCGAACGGGGCCTTGAGGGATTTCCTTTCGATCACCGCCGCGGAAAGCGGATAGGCTCTCGCCAGTTCCCGGACGAACCAGGCATGATGGAGGGTTTCCGTGGTTAAGATGGCGAGCTTCATGCCGCTTTCAGGCGAGGGCGTCCGGGGTGATCCAATCGCCCTGCTTCAGGGGCTTCGCCAGCTTGCGGCCCAGGAGGGGCGCTTCGTTGCCGGGGGCCAGGCCTCCGGAAGGCCGGGTCCAGGTGAGATCCTCCCAGCGCAGGGTCTCTCCCGCGGCGAGATCCCGGCCGGCCACGATGGAACGCCGGACCGCGGTCAGGTTCTTCAATTCCGCCTGCTGCGGGATCTTTTCTCCCGAGCCCAGCAATACCGCCGCTTCCTTCACCTTGCGCACGAGCAGGCTCATCTCCGCGGGGTCGGCGGAAATCTGGTGATCGCGGAAGCTGCTGTGGTTCTTGTCCAGGGTGAAATGCTTCTCGATGATGCGCGCGCCCAGGGCCACGGAAAGCACGGCCGCATCGATTCCCAGGGTATGATCCGAATAGCCCACGGTAAGGCCCAGGCGTTGCATGGCGCGGATGGCCCCCAGGTTCGCTTCCTCCGGGGGCACGGGGTAGGCGGTGACGCAATGGAGCACGGCCAGTCCCTGATCCTTGCCGAGACGTTTCCATGCTTGCTTCACGAAGGCGGCCGAATAGGCGATATCGTCCAGGCCCGCGAGGCCGCAGGAGAGGATGACCGGCTTGCCGCCCTTGGCGATTTCCTCGAGCAGGGGATAGAAGACGTTGTCCGAGGAGGAAACCTTGTACGCGTCGACAAGGGGGCCCAGGAAGCGGGCGCTTTCCAGATCGAAGGGCGTGGAGAGGAAGAGCAGCCCGGCCTTGCGGGCCTGGGCCGCCAGCTTTTCGAAGGCCCGGTCCCCGAGCTCGTATGACTTCAGGCGGGCGAAGCGATCCGCATCCTTGCGGGTGACGTAATGCTCGGTCCGGAAGGTCTGGAATTTGACGGCCTGGGCCCCGCTCTCCGCGGCCAATCCGACCATCTCTTCCGCCAAGGCGAAACTGCCTTCGTGGTTGTTGCCTATTTCCGCGATGACCAGGACCTCGCGATCCAGATCGATGCCGCCGATTCTCATGAAGCCGCCTTGCCCGTGCCGACGGCCCGGGCGAACGCCGGCATCGGTCCGTGATAGTGGAATACGTAGTGGGAATGCTCCAGGCGGAACCCCAGGTTCTGGTAGCACCGGATGGCGCCTGCGTTCCCGATTTGCGTGCCTACCCTCAGGGTTTCGGCCTTGGGGAAGCATCGTTCCCCGAAACGGGTCATGGCCCCGGCCAGGCCCTGGTTGCGGTGGTCCGGGGATACCGCGACGAGGTCGATGACAAGGGCGTTCCCGGCCAGGAGGAAGAGCAGGAAGCCCGCGATCCCTTTCCCGGTTCCGGACTCGGCCACGGCCATGGCGGCGCCCCGCTCGCCTTTGAAGTAATTGCGCACCCATTCCCCTTTCAGGCGATCCGCCGTCGCCTTGGGCACTTCCGGATCCAGATGGAACCGATCCAAGGTGAAACTCCCGCGGGCCAAGGCCACGACGGCCTCCTCGTCCGAGGGGACGGCCAGGCGCACCCGCGTTTCCATGGAGGGCTCCGGTTCGATGCGCCGGCGCGCGAAGGTCAGGTTGGTATCCGTAAGGCGGAATCCGTTCGCCTCCAGGAACCGGGACTCGTCCGGGGCGGTCACTTCGGTTTTGGCATAAATGAAAACCTTCCTTGCGGGAGCGTCCCGCGAAGGAAGGTTTTCCACATCCATGTCGCCGGTAGGGACCGGGGTCAGGCGGTAGGCCTCATGGCCCAGGATTCCGCCCAGCCAAAGATCAGGTTCCGGTCGGTACGAACGCATGCTTGGTGATTTTGCCCCCGAAACTCCAATCCGGATTGGCCATGGACTCCTTGTACCAGTTTATGTAGCGCAGGTAGCCCTTTTCAAGGGGATTCTTGGGGTTGTACCCGATCAAACGGCGGGCCTTGGAGATGTCCAGGGTGCCGCGGTCCGGCATCAGCACGTCCTTGGGCAGGTAGTTGACCTTCACGTCGGGGAAGTTCTCCGACAGGATGCCGATCATTTCCGTCAGCGAACGGCTCTGGCCGAAGGTGAGGTTGAAGATCTCGTTCTTGGATTTCTCGTTCTCGAGGACGTTCACGACGCCGCCGACCAGGTCTTCCACGTAGGTGAAATCCAGGCCGTCGCTGCCTTTGCCGTTCACGTTGATTTCGAGCCCGTCCATGGCGCTTTCGATGAAGATCTGGCCCACGCGGCGGCTCACGCAACGCTCGCCGTAGAGGGCGGAGGGGCGCACTATGGTATAGGGGAGGTTGAACACCTGGTTGTAGGCGATGACCATCTTCTCCCCGGCGAACTTGAGGGCGCCGTAGATGCCGATGGGGTTGCAGGGCGTATCCTCGCTCGCGAAGCCGTTGGGGAAGTTGCCGTACACCATGCTCGAGGAGAAGAAGATGAAGTGCTCGACCGTGTCCCGGCACGCGTCCAGGGCGTTCTCAAGGGTGCGGAGATTATGATCGAAAGTGCTGTAGGGATCCTTGTTGGATTTGCCGGCATGGGAAATGGCGGCGAGATGGATCAGGGCATTGGGCTTGAACTTGGCGACCAGTTGGGAAAGGCCATGGTAGTCGCGGGCGTCCTGGACATGGACGGGTATGCCGGCCCGGCGGAGCAGTTCCAGGCGCTCGTTCAGGATGCCCACGTAACGGTCCCGGTTGGGGATGTCCATGGCGCTGTTCTGGAAAGCGCAGAGGTTGTTCACCTGGAGGCTGTCCATGATCTCTACTTCGACGCCCCTCTTCTTGAGGGAAATCGCCAAATGGTGGCCGATGAATCCGGCGCCCCCGACCAGTAATACGCGCTTGCCTTTGAGATTGATCATTTGAGTTCTCCCTGAACGGCCTTTAATGCCTTCTTAAGGGTTTCGGCAATTATTTCCATTTCCTTTAGCCCTATATGCGGTCCGACGGGCAGAGCGATGGAATTGTCGCTTATCCGGGCCGCAACGGGGAAATCCCCCTCCTTATAACCGTATTTTTGACGATAAAAAGTCATGTACGGGACGGGGTGGGGGTAGTAGATGCTCGTCCCGACCCCGTTGCCGTTGAGGTATTTGATGATCTCGACCCTTTTGGGGGCGATGGCGTCGTCCAGCAGGACGGTATGGCAGTAATGGCTGTGGACCGACCCCGCGCGTTCGGAAAGCAGCATGGAAAGGCCTTTGACGCCTTGAAGGGCCGCGGTCAGGGCCTTATGGTTCTCGGCGCGCTTGGCCAGGAATCCGGGAAGGCGCTTCAGCTGTTCCACGCCCAAGGCCGCGTTGATCTCGCTCATCCGGTAATTGAAGCCCAGCCCCTGTACGTCGTAGACGCCCGGGATCGTGCGCTCCCCCACGTGGCGGTCCATGCCGAAGGCACGCTGGCGGCCGATGGTCTGGGCGATCTTCTCGTGCCGGGTGATCAACATCCCGCCTTCGGACGTGGTCATGTGCTTGGCCGGGTAGAAGGAGAAGCACCCCACGTCCCCGTGCAGTCCGGCGTGGACGCCGTTATAGTAGGTCCCCGTGGCCAGGGCGCAATCCTCCACCACGAACAGGCCGCGCTTCTTCGCGATGGCCATCACCTTGTCCATCTCGACGGGCATGCCCAGGAAGTGGACGATGGAAAGGGCCTTGGTGCGGGGCGTGATGGCGGCTTCGATGCGTCCGATATCGATATTGCCCGTCAGGGCCTCCGCGTCCACGAATACGGGTTTCGCGCCCGTCAGTTCCACCGCATGGGCCGTGGCGGTATGGGTCTGCGCCGGCACGATCACCTCGTCGCCCGGGCCCAGGCCCAGGTAGAAGTAGGCCAGGTGCAGGGCCGCGGTGCAATTGGATACGGCCACCGCATAGGGCGCGCCGGTGAATTTGCAGAAGTCCGCTTCGAACTCCTTGAGCTTGGGGCCGTGCACGAGGGTTCCCGAGGCCATCACCTTGAGCACGGCCTGGCCTTCCTCTTCGCCGAAAATCGGACGTCCGAAAACTATCTCGTTCATTGCCTTCCCTTTCGATTCGCTTTCACCGCTCGTTCCATGTGCTTCGCATGCGCTTCCATGCCCTTCCAAGCCCATCCGCTTCGCTTCCGACGCCATCCGTTCATACGTATTCCACCGTCACCGGGATCCCTTTGCGGGCCGATTCCTCGATGGCGAAACAGACCGACATGGTCCGGAAAACCGCGTCGGCGGGGATTTCCGGTTCCCGGCCCGCCAGGATCCCGTCCATGAAACCGCCGAGCAGTTCGCCCTTCTGGCAGCCGGGATAGGGCGCATCGACCGCTTCGACCGGGGCGCCGGGGGCGCGATCGACCACGAGCTTCCCGCCTTCGAGGGTGTTCTGGAAAGTGGCTTTGGTGCCGTACACGGAGACCTGGTGGAAATGCGGATACACGCAGCCGAAATTGGCGCCCATCTTCCCGGTCGCGCCGTTCCGGAAGCGCAGGATGGAGGTCACGCAATCGTCGAAGCGGAAGGCCGTGCCCCGCGTGGCCAGGCGGTTGCCGTAGGCCGTCACCTCGGTCACGTCGCCGCCGGTGAACCACATCATCAGATCCACCATGTGCACGCCGCCGCCGTAGATCACGGAATAGAACGGGATCTCCGCCCGCCAGCCCTCGGTGATCTTCCCTAGGCGGCCGTAATTGTAATCCGCCTCCAGATGATAGAGATCGCCCAGGCGGCCCGCGTCGATCAGGGCCTTCACCTGCATGAAACGCAGGGAGCGGCGCAGGATCAGGTTGGAGGAAAGCCTGAGGCGGGGATGGGCCCGCAAGGCGCTCCGGATGTCCTTCGCCTCTTCGCGGGAAAGGCACAAGGGCTTCTCCACGAAGACGTGCTTGCCTTTCTCCAGGGCGCGCAGGATCTGGGCATGGTGGAAATTGTCCCATGAGGCGATGGTGACCAGATCGATGGAGGGATCGTCGATCACGGAATCCGCATCCGCGGTGGCGGGGATGCCCGGATGCCGCGCCGAGACCTCCGCGAGCTTTTCCGGGGAGAAGTCGCAAAGGGCGGCCAATTCCCAGCCCGGGCGCGCTCGGGCGGCCAGGATATGCTGTTCGCCCACGCCCAATCCGATGACTCCCAGGCGCAAGGGCTTCATGCCCGGCCCCGGTCGCCGGCGCGGGACTTCGCAAGGGCCTCTGCGGCCGAGACCCAATCGGACCATCCGTACTGCCAATGGGGCCGGTCCGCGCCCGCTACCAGGGCTTCGAAACGCTCGAAGTCCTCCGGCGTGTCCACGGACAATTGGATCGCCCCGCAATCGCGTCCGGCGGAGAAATTGCGGATGAGGAATTCGCCGGGATGGCGGTAGAAATAACGCGTTACGTGCTCCCGATCCCCGGCATCGAAGCGGGAACGGGCGGCATTGAATGCCGGGCTGCCCAGGACTTCCACGGATTGGCCCTTGGGGAAGCTGCGGGGGAAGGTATTGGTCGCCAGATCGCAGGGACCGGACGCGAATTCGCGCAAGGCCCTCCGGATGAGTTCCGCGTCCATCAGGGGGCTGTCCCCGCATACGCGCACGAAGGCCCGGAAGCCGAACCGTTCGATCGCCGCGGAGAACCGGGACGCCACGTCGGCTTCGTCCCCGCGCAGGCAAGGGGTTCCCACCTTCGCGCAAAGCGCCTCGATGCCGTCATCGGCCGGCAGGTCGGAGGTGGCCACCACCACCGGTCCCAAATCGGCCCGGAGCAGGGTTTCCAGCTGGTATCGCAGCATGGGCTTGCCCAAAGCCTCGCGCAGGACCTTGCCCGGAAGCCGGGTGGATCCCATGCGGGCCTGGACGATTATCCCGTAATCGCCCGGCCTGTCTTTCGGGGTTTGAAGCACCCAGCCATTATACGATTGCGATTCCGGCGAGTGCAACCGAACCCGCTATGTACAAAGGACTTACGGGGGTTGCCCGCGGGGGGCGGGCAAAAGCGAATCAAATCAGTCCAGGAGATCCGGCCCATAGGGGATCTTGTCCGTCTTACGCTCCCACTCGCGGAAGACGGCCAGCGCTTCCTTCCCCATCAGCCGCGTGATCGGGAGCTTGCGCTTTCCCGCCGGCAACGGGATCTCCCGGTAGATGAAATCGTCCCCGAAGCCGATCCTGGCCGCATCGACGCGCGAATTGGCGAAGACGATGCGATCCACGCGGGCCCAATAGGCCGCCGCCAGGCACATGGGGCACGGCTCGCAGGAGGTGTACAGGACGCAGCCGTCCAGCTGGAAGGTTTTCAAGGCGCGGCAGGCGTCCCGGATGGCCACCACTTCCGCATGGGCCGTGGGATCCGAGGAGGCCACCACCTGGTTGCTCCCCTTTCCGACGATCCTGCCGTTGCGGGCCACCACGGCCCCGAAGGGCCCGCCGTTCCCGGCGCGCATGCCCTTGAGGGACAGGGCGATGGCCTTGGCCATCAGGCGGCCGGCCGTTTCGAGGGTATCCCCCAGGCTACCGGCGCCCGTTCCCGCCGCGGCCTTCGCCTTGATGCGGGCCTTCGCCGCCGGCTTTCCGGCCTTGCCTCTCATGCGGGCTCCCGGGCTTCCGGCCGCGTTTCCGCGGGATCCAACAGGGGCAGCTCCGCCGGTTCGTGCTCATCCAGCCGGTGCAGGTCGATGGTGGTGGCCCCCCGCTCGTTGCGGCCGAAGATGAAGGTGAAGCTTGCCCCGTACACGATGTCCTCGAACCGGTAGGAGCTGCGGATATAGAGGGTCTGGGAGAATACGTCGTCGAAGGATTTCATCTGGATGAAGATCTCGCCGGCGTCCTTGAAGTGTTCCGCGCCCATGCCGTACAAAGGGCTCTCCGCGTCGATGGGATGCACCACGGTCCAGCTGAGGG
Organism: Fibrobacterota bacterium; assembly: GCA_028287465.1. Taxonomy (GTDB): domain Bacteria; phylum Fibrobacterota; class Fibrobacteria; order UBA11236; family UBA11236; genus Chersky-265. Next base: position 9,870 of record JAQBPO010000041.1, on the reverse strand, counting down.
GGAAGAAGTTGATGCTGCGGCGTTCCAGGGGCAGATCGTAGAACCGGCGCTTCCCGTCCGGGGCGGGCAAGGACAGGGCCACCTGGATTTCCGTTTCGATCATCTCGTTGCGGCGCCCGTTGGCCACCCTGAACATCAAGGCCGTGCCCCCGCGGTAGGGGCTGATCAGGGCGTTCTTGCTGAACAGCATGCGCGCCTGGGGGCGGGAGAAGCGGGCGTACAGGAGGCCCGTGGCCAAGGCGAACCCCATCAGGCCCGCGAGGGACTCGAAAGCCGCGGTCATGCTGGTGATGAAGCCGACCGGGCTGATGCGCCCGTAGCCGACCGTGGTCAGGGTCTGGGCGCTGAAGAAGAACGCGTCCCAGAAGCGGTTGGAAACGGAGGACGTATCCAGGCCCGCCAGATGCCGCACCCCGATCGCCATGTACAGCAGGGAGAACAGCATGTTCACCGCCACGTAAAAGCACAGGACGGTCAGGATGAAGCGGGGCCAGGTCTGCTTGATGAGCTCTTGGTAGATATTGAGCGCGAACAGGGGCGGGAGGCCGCGGCGTTCGACGTTGAAGCTCCCGTCCCGGTTGAGCAGGCGCGCGTCCTGGGCGGCCAGCCGGGTGCCGAAGCCCAGGTCCTTGAATTCCTCGGGCGCCGGTTTCTGCGGGGTCCGGGGCTTTACGTGCGGATGGATCTCGGTATTCATGCGTCCACTCTTCCCGCCTTGAGCGATAGGGGCCAGGTGATGAGGCGGGGTTCCCCGGGATCGCCCCAGGCCCGGGCCATCGCGTCGCGCACCAGGGCGAGGGGATCCTCGGCCTTGGCCTTTCGGTAATATTGCACCGCTGACCAGGTGTCCAGGTAGGCCAGGAGCTCCTCCATGTCCCAGCGCGCTTCGATGGCGAAGGCGGGGCAGGGGAGGGGCGCGAAGGGGAACGGGATGGACGCGTACCCGTCCTCGATATGGGCGCGCTCGGGGGGCCAGTAAGGCCCGACCACCCCTTGGTAGAATCCATGGTAGACCGCGTCCACGGCCGGGGTAATGCGGCAGTTACCGTAGCACCAGACCGCGACGGCGCCGCCGGGTTTGGCCACACGCCTCGCCTCCGCGAAGAAGGCGGGGAAGTCGAACCAATGCAGGGCCTGGGCCACGGTGATGAGATCCATGCTCCCGTCGCGCAAGGGCGCGCGTTCGGCCGGGGCCGCGGCGAACAGGATGCGCTGGATGCCCTGAGGATCTGCATTCCCGCCGGGAGACCTCCCCGCGCTGGCGACCTGGTTGGCGCTGGCGTCCGTGGCGATCACGGTGCGGAAACGGGAGGCCAGGGAGCGCGCGGCCTGGCCGGTGCCGGTGCCGCAATCCCAGACGGCGTCGCGTGCCGGGACCAGGGAGGCCAGGTGATCGAACAGGGATTCCGGATAGACGGGCCGGGCGCGGGCATAGCCGCCGGAATGGCCGGAGAAATGATCCTTGAAGCCCGGCGCCCCGCTCATGGCCGCTTCCCCGGGTCCGGGTCCGCCGGCGTATCCCCGGGTGGATGGGCCGCGGCCTCGCGGTCCAGGAAATGCCGGGCGCGGGCCAGAGCCGCCACGGTCAGGGATTCCGTGATTGCGCCTTCCATGGCCATGCGCCATGCTTCCGCGAAATCGATGCGCTTGATCTCGATCTCTTCGGTTTCGTCCGGCTCCTGGGAGCCCGGAGTCAGGTCCCGGGCCAGGTACAGGTGCCCGATTTCATCGGAGGTGGAGTTGGACAATTCCAAGGTGCCCAGGTAATCCCAACGCGCGGCCGTGTATCCCGTCTCTTCGCGCAGTTCCCGCATGGCCGCGGCTTCCGGGGACTCCTTGCCGATGGGGCAACCGCCTTCCGGCACCTCCCAGAAATACCGGTCGAAGACGTAGCGGTGCTGGCCGACCAGGATCACCTTCCCCTCCGCATCGATGGGGACCACCGCCACCGCGATGTTCTTGTAATGGATGATTCCGTATATGCCGGGGGAACCGTCCGGGCGCGCGACCTTGTCCTCGCGCACGCGGATCCAGGGGTTCTCGTAAATCTCGCGGCTCTCGAGCCGGGTCCACGGGCCTATACGGTCGGGACCTTCAGGGGATTTTCGAACGCCATCCATATCGGGACAATATACTTTCGCGGAGGCCCGCCGCAGGGGAACGGACGGGCAAGGACGCCGGTCCGATCCGCGGAGGCCTCGATTCCATGGACATGGGCCAGGGGGCGCGGACCAGGGTCGCGGGCCGGGTGGCGGCCGAGGCTTTGGCCATGGGGGATGGGCCGCCGGATTGGCTGAAGGCGGCGGTGTCCACGAAGCCGGAGGTGATCATGCATTCCAGGAAAGAATCGATGGAAGTGGTATCCTCCGGGCAGATCGGATCCCGGTCCGAAAAGGCGAAGTCCTGGTCGGCCGTGCAGGTCTTGGACTTGTAGGTGAATTTGAAATGCAGGGAATCGCCCTTGCGGGTGAAGTCGAGGACGCCGTTCTCGGCCTTATTGGCGAAGACGACCTGGTTGCAGGTATTCTTGGTCATGGTGACGCCCGTGTCCTGGCCCAGCAGGGCTCCGATGAAAGGGCCGTAGAGGTCGCCCGCGCAAAGCTCGAGGGACAGGTCCCCGGTGATCCGGGTTTCCGTCACCACGTATATCGCATTGAAGCTTTGGAAGGGGATATCGTTGCCGGCCGATGAATCCGTGCACCCGGCCCGGAGATCCGCGGGCAATTCCGCCTCCGGATCCGCCAAGGTGAAGGTTCCCACCGGATCGGTCCCGGTGCCGTTGAACACTTGCGCCTGGCATGCGCCCTTTTCCCACAACCAGAACTTCCCGTTCCGGAACGCGTACAGGCTGGTGTCCCGGGTGGTATCGCGGGCCACCGCGCCGCCTTCGCAGAAGGCATCCACGTTCTCCACGATCATGGACCGGTTCGCGCGATCGATGGAAATCACCTTGGCGGAGAAGCTCCCGGTGAAGGTGAGGCCGATATCGTCCGGGGTTCCCAGCATGATGATGGCGCCCGTTTCCGGATCCGATGCCGGTTCATAGGTGCGGGTGCGGAAACCGGTCTTGGAGATTTCCAGGGTGCCGGCGCTCGCGGCTTTGGAGAGCGCGAGAACGCGCCCGGAGGCCGGTTCCCCGCCGTTGAAGGATGCCTTTCCCTGCGGCCCCGCCACTACGGCCTTCCAGACCAGGGAATGATCGGGGGTCTGCAGGCGGATGAAGCAGATGCCGTTTTCCGGCAGTCCCCGGGGCAGGGCCAGGGCATTGCGGCCTCGCGCCAGTTTGACGTCCGTCGCGGCGAAGAGGGTGCGGCCCGAGGCTGCCGTCCATTCCAGGCGGGCGCCGGAAGCGGCGGGCGCGTCCAGGAAAAGGATCCCGTTACGGAAGTCCATGCGGTAGGCCGCGCCGTCGGGTACGGAGGAGGGCGCGGGTTTCCGGATCCCGATGGCGCCGCTGGCGATGCGGAAGGCGCCTTGCGCATCCGTGGTGACGCACTTGGTGGGATCGGATTTGATGCAGACCTTGGCCCCGGGTATGGGGTCCCCCAGCTTGCTCAGGACATTGCCGGATACGTCCACGGCGCGCGCCTGGAGAATGCCGAATGCGAGGGTGGATACGAAGGCGAGGAACTTGAACCGCATGGGGTGTCCCCTTTCTGCGATAAAGGAGGAGGGAGAATCCGGGAAAGCCCAATCCAAGATTGCTTATTCGCAATCCGGATTCCAGGTAAAAAGCTTATTTGAACAGGGTGCTCGCCTTGGCGGCCATGGCCTTCGCCATTTCCTGGGCGAACCGGTTTTCTGGGCCGATTTCCGGCAGGGAATCCGCCCGGGCCGCCGTAACCTGCGCGAGCTGTTCCAGGAACAATCGCTTGTCGCCCGCCCGGGTGGCGTAGAAGTCCGCGTACGCGAGGCGGTTGCCCAGGAAGCCGGGAGCCAAGGCGATGGCCTTTTCGAAATGCGCCTTGGCTTCCTTCAGGTCCCCGTTCGGCAGGCGTGTCGGGATGGCGCCCGCGATACGATGGGGGCCGCCGTAATAGAAGGTATCGTCCATTTCCAGCAGCCGGTTGGTCAGGGCCACGACGCGATCCTTGTTGCCCTGCCGGATGATGGCGCTCTCCTGGTTCAGTTCGCGGCCCAGGTTGGCCACGTACCAATACAAAGCCTCGACGTAGGCGGAGTCCAGTTCCCGCGCCGCATCCGTCTCGTCGCCGCTCTCGCGGTACCGGGCCGCGTAGCCGGGATGCTGCAGCATGGCCTTCTCCGCCGCTTCCTCGCCTTCGCGGAACAGGGCGTCCTTCTTTTCCAGGGAGGTTTCCACGAAAGCCGCCACGAAGTAACACGCATGTGACAGCCTGGCCTGGAGCTCGGGAACCTTTTTCTGCCGCTTCACCGCCTTGCGGTAGGTTTTCAGGCAGCGGATGGCCTCGGCGGGATCCGCCCGCAGGTCCCAAAGGCTGTCCGCCAGGATCCATTGCGGGGAATGGGTCTCCAGGGCGCGGAACGGATAGGTCGGCCGGGGGCCATTCAGGGGGGTGACGTGGCCGCCGACGCAACCGCCCAGCCCCATAAGCGCCGCCAGGACGCAAAGCCCGGATAAGAAGGCGAGGATGCCGGGGCGCGCATCGGATCCAGGGTCCGTAACCAGGGCGGGGGAGGCTGTTCGCATGCCTTAAAGTTAACTTCCCGGTAGCGGTTCCGCCCCATCCATTCGTCCTGGAAGCGGGACCCGGGCGGGCGGCCGCGGGGATTCTATCTATTTTACCGCTTCCATACACCCCCCGCTTTCCGCGAGGATCCGGGACCGAACCGCCTGAATGGACCGCCGCTTGAACCGTAAAGCCACGAGCCCTCCGGCGATCGAAAGGGTCCGGAACCTGTTGCGGGCCGCGGCCCTGGGCGCGGCATCGCTGCTTTCCGGCTGCCTGTATACCACCCATCATTTCAATTCCGGCAGGATCCTGGAGCCGGGCAAGACCGCCGTGACCTTCGGGCTGGGCCGTTCCGAGATCTACGACCAGGACTGCCCGGAAACCTATGTGCGGTCCCCGGACGATGCCTCCCATTGCGAACGCATTCTCGGCGGTCCCAGCGGAATCGAGGGCCCTCCGGTCGCAGCGGATACGAACCGGGTTCCCATGGAAGTCACCCACGTCACCATTCCCAAATTCAGCCTGAGCTATCGTCTGGGCGTCCGCGGGCCCTGGGGCCCGTTCACGGGAGTGGAAATGGGCTGGCAGGTGGAAGCGGTCACCAATCCGGGCACCATCGAATTCGATCTCAAGTTCGGCCTTCCCATCCCCAAGCGCTTCTCGGCGCAGCACAGCGTGTCCGGAGGCTGGGGCGTGGGCATGTGGGCGGACAATTCCTGGTTCCTGGAATATGCGGCCTCGCGCAATTTCGGGAAGCATGCCCTCTACGGCAATTACCGGTACACCTGGCTGGCCTCCCAGCCCGCGGACATCAACTCCTCTTTCGACAACTGGAAATTCGTCTCCCACCGCCATTACGCCCACCAGGCCGCGCTGGGGGCGTACCTCCGGCTCCCGGATTGGACCTTGGTCCCGGACTTCATTACGCCCCAGGTCATCTTCACCGCGCCCATCACCCCGGCCTTAAGCGTCATCAGCCCGTCCCTGCTGGATCCCTTTTCGATGAATTTCAATTTCGGCTTCGGTTGGAATTTCTGATGCGCTTCCCCAACGCTTTTGTTGTGGGCTTCCTCTTGGCCTTCCCCTTGGCCTTCGCGGGAAAGGCCTCGGCCTCCGGGCTCGCGACGGCCCTGGCCGCGGATACGGGAGAATCGGTCTACCAGGCGGATCCCATGGACCGGACCCGGACCGCCGACAGCCTTTCCGGGGAAACCAAGGACTCCGCGCGCACCGCGGACGGAGATTCGGCGCGCAACCACGCCGGGGATTCCGCGCGCGTCCCGATCCATGCCGGCCTCGGAGGGCCGGGACCCGGGTCCGCCGGTACGGCCTCCGCGGATTCCGCCCTGGAGCTGATGGAAAAGAACGTCAAGGCCCGCGGCACCCGGATCCACCGGGAAAAAGAGGTCAGCCGCATCCGCCTGAACCGGCGGGACATCCAGCGCGTGGCCGCGGCGCAAGGCGATCCGCTCAAGGTGCTCAGCACCCTCCCCGGCGTCACCAACCAGAACGACCTCAGCGTGCGGCCCTTCGTCCGCGGGGGCAAGGCCGAGGAGACCCAGATCCTGTGGGACGGCGTCCCCCTGCTCCAGCCCTACCACTTCGGCACCATCTATTCCATCTTCAATACCGAGTCCCTCGAAAGCATGACCCTCTACAGCGGCGGCTTTCCCGTGGAAGCGGGCAATGCCCTTTCCGCGGCCCTCCTCATGCAGGCGCGCCCGGCCCCGCTGGACAGCTTGAGGCTGTTCGCCGATCTCTCTTTCCTGCGCGGCAATACCTATGTGGGCATCCCCATCGTCAAAAACAAATTGGGGGTCTCCCTATCCTACCAGGCCTTCTGGTACGATTGGGTGGTCAACCGGGTCTGGGACATGGCCGACCTGGTCCAGAGCGACAGCGCCTTCACCGCGCAGAAGGAGGATTTCCGCCGCTACCTTGAATTGCCCAATTTCCGCGATGCGCAGTTCGGGGTCAACTGGCTGGCTACCGACAAGCTCCGGGCGGACTACGCCGGACTCATCTCCCGGGACGGGTTCCATTCGCGCAACCCCGGCACGCGCTATTACCAGAACGGCCGTGAGGTTTCGGAGCAATGGTTCCGCGACAACAATCCGGATACCATCGGCAACAAATGGACCCAGCGCCAGACCCTGGACACCATCGCCAACGTGGCGGTCGACAACCAGGTGCACGGCATCCACTTGCATTGGCGGCCCACTGGCGCCTGGGACGTGGATCAGAACGTGGCCTACCAGCGGCAGGACTGGCACGTCAAATTCTCCGACGAGGCCACCTGGCACGATTCCGTAGGGCCCGGAGGCAGGTACGCCGGCTACAAGACCTTCGGCCCCAGCGTGCGCTACATGCGATTGGGCAAGCAGGCCATCGACTGGAACCTCAACTCCAAATGGCAGGCCGCGGAGGACCACCTGATCAAGATGGGGCTGTTCCAATCCTACCGCACCTTCGATTTCAAGACCAAGATGGAGAAGAGCATCTACGGCATCATCGTCGAAGGCAGCGTCGATCTGACGGACGGGTTGAGCTATCTCGATCCGAACGGCACCGTCATCCGCGAGGGGGACTTCGGCGCCAACCCGGACGCCAACTACCTGATGGATCTCCCGGACCTGATCCGCTTCGACTTCGACGGCCGGAACTCCGGCGCCTTCGTGGGCGGATACCTGTCCGATGTCTGGAACCTGGACGGGGACCATCGCCTCACCACGGGATTCCGCTACGAGGTGGACACCTGGTCCGGCGACGCCTTCCTCAGCCCGCGCGCGGCCTATTTCCAGGGCTTGGGGGACAAGGACGAGATCACCCTGGCCTCGGGCCTGTATTCGCAATCGGACTTCGCCTTCAACCTGCGGGACGTGAACCCGGACCTGAAGCCGGAAAAGGCCTTCCATGTCAACGCCGAATGGACCCATCATTTCTCCAAGAGCTACCGCCTGGAGACCCAGCTCTACCAGAAGAACTATTACGATCTGGCCGTGCCCATCCTCAGGAACACCGGGCATATCGATTTCGGGAAGGGCAACCTGCAAGGCATCGACAGCGCGGGGTTCAAGAACCTGGATCCCGTCCTCCAGAGGATCCTGATCGAACGATTCGGGGAAAAGGATCTGGATTACACCAACCAAGGGATCGGCAAGGCGGGCGGCGGGGAGGTTTCCTTCTTCTATGATCCTTGGAAATCCTGGAGCGGCTGGGTATCCGGCGAGGTCAGCTATTCCAAACGCCGCGATCTGCCCGGCGAACGGGTCTACGACTTCCGCTACCATCGCCCCTGGGCCTTCAACTGGGTCAACTATTTCCACATGCCCAGCAATTACGAACTCTCCCTGCGCGGCCGGTTCGCCGCGGGCCTGCCCTATACCAACTTCTCCACCCCGCTCCTGCCCGGCTCCACCCTGGGGAAGGACACCCTCTTCTACCTGGAGCCCCGCAACTCCTCCCGCTACGTGCCTTACAGCCGCTGGGACATCCGCCTGTCCAAGGAATTCCCCGTTTTCAAGCACCAGATGTCCTCCTACATGGAGATCTGGAACGCCTTCAACACCCCGAACTTCATCATGCAGGACCAGAAGACCCGGAACTGGAAGTTCTTCGACGCGAACTATCCCATCCCAATCCTCTTCATGGGGCTGAGCTATCGCTGGTGAGGCCGTGGGAGGCCGGGACCGTCCGGTCGGGCCCGGATCGGTGGGTAACCCATATGTTACCCAAGGGCCGGGGCTTCAGGGGGTGGAGGGTATGAACCCGGTATTGCGGACGCAGCGCTGGAAGGTGGTATCCGCGGCCAGGGGCGCCGATTGGGTTTCCGGGCAGGTCTTGGGCGCGGTCGTCTCCACGGAGGTGGGGATCCCCGGCATCGGGCAGGTCTTGTCCTTATAGGTGAACTTCCCGCCCAGGGAATCCGCCCCGTTCGCGAAGGAATAGATCCCGGGCTCATCGGCCGCGTTCCGGAATTCCACTTCCCGGCAGGTATTCTTGACCAGCAAGGGGCGCCCTTCCAGGCCGTCGTAATAGGCGATATCGTAAATCGCCTGGTTCCCGGGGCAAAGTTCGCGATGGATGGCGATGGTCATGGAATCCTGCCGCAGGTCGATGTCCCATCCGCCGCTCTGGCTCAGGAAGAACAGGTTCAGGACCCCGGTGATCACCGAGTCCTTGATGGGATCGCAACCGATGGGGAAGAGACCGGGCGGGTATCCCTCCACCCCCAAGGTCTTCCAGGCCCCGTAGATGCCCGTGCCGGTCTTGCCGAGCACCACGCCTTGGCAGTTGCCCGCGGGGAAATACCATTTCCCGTCCTTGATCCAGAAAGGGAGGGAGGCATTCTGCTCCAGGCTCACCTGGCTGGAACCGGAGCAACGCGTCTCCGTATAGGCGTAATTGAGGGCATGGTTCGCGGAGTCGATGGACACGACCTTGGCCCGGATGATGCCGGCGTATTGCACGCCGGTATCGGACGTCGCCGCCATGCGGACGACCACCCCGGTATCCCGATCCGTCTTGGGACGATAGAGGATGGACCGGTAGCCGTTCTTGGAAAGGATCAAGGCATGCAGGTTGGCCGTGGCCACCTTGCCCAGGGCCGCCACGCGCGGAGTCGCATCCGTTCCCGCGCCTCCGGCTCCCGCGCCGGATGCGGAAGACCCGGCCAGGGACAGGGCTTTGCCCGAAAAGGAATGCCCGGGAACGGTCACCTGGAAAAAGAACAATCCTTCCCGGCGACCCGGCAGATCCAGGCCGTTGGCGCCGGGCCTGAGGTCCATTTCCAGGACCGGGCCCATGGACCGGCCGCGGGAGTCGAAGCGGGCGATGCGCGCCGCCTGGGACGAAGGGGACGCGATGGATAGGCGGCCATTGCGCAGGGAAACGGAGATGCCGGCGGGGGAGGGGGTGACGCTGCGGTTACCCACCGCCGCGGAAAAGGAGGACCGGCCGTCGCCATTGGTCTGGGTGCACTGGGTATCGTCCTCCTGCAGGCAGATGCGCGCGCCGGAAACCGGTTTCCCCAACTTGTCCGTCACGGTGAAATCGACCTCAAGGGGAACCGCCCGCACGGAGGGCAGGGCCAGGGACAGCGCGTTGGCGGCGAAGCAGAAAAGCATTGAACCAGGGCGCATGGACCCCTCCGTTTTTGACGGGCTTCCGGGAAGCCTCGGTACCTTCCCACTATAACACCCAGAACGCGCCGGCTGCC
>JAQBPO010000034.1 GCA_028287465.1 Fibrobacterota bacterium | reverse complement strand
CCAGGCTCAAGACCCTTTGCGAGAACGCGGCCTATTGGTCCAAGGCGCGGGTGCATCCCCCCGATGAGGCCTGCGCCCGCTTCTTCCACCGGCTCGTATCCATCCGCGCTTTCGATCGCGGCAATGGCCGGCATGCGCGCCTGATGGCGGACCTGTTGCTGGTCCAGGCCTACGGCATGCCGCGCTTCACCTGGGGCGGCTCCGCAGGGACTCAAGGCGAGTCACGCAAACGTTACCTGGAGGCCTTGCGCGCGGCGGATGACCGCGACCTGAAGCCGCTCCTCGCCTTCCTGCGGGCCTGACCTGGAAGCGGGCCATGGCGTTCGCTGCGGGCGCCGCCGCTTTTCCCCGGCCCCAATTCGCTTCTCCTTGATGCCGTCGTCCGAGGTCGGGTAGGACGAAAAAACGTTTTGCGGGCGGACCATGCCAGCGGGGCACCGCACCGGATCCGGCGGAAAAAAAATCTTGCCTCGCGTTTGCACGAGCGTACTTTCTGGAAAAATCCGAACCGAAAGGGGTCATGATGATGAAGTACAGGATTTCCCTCGCCACTGCCGCAATCGCCCTCGGCGTCGCCGCCTCCGTGCGGGCCGACGACAAGTCCGTCAACTCAACCGCCGCTCCGGCCACCGCCGTGACCGTCGAGCAGACCTCGGCGCAACTCAAGACCGACAGCGCCCGGATCGAGCAGGACAAGCGCGACATCAAGGCCGGCAAGGCCGAGACCAAAGCGGACAAGAAGAAGCTGAAGCGCGACAAGAAGGCCTTGGCGGCGGAGAAGGATACCTTGGACGATTCCCGCAACGCCCTCAAGCACGATCAGAACAACGGCGCCGGACCGGTGGAAACATCCAAGGACCATGCCGCCATCGGCAAGGACAAGGCGGACGTGGCGGCCCAGGAGTCCGCGGTCCGCAATGACAAGGCCGAGATCGCGGGCGACAAGCAGGCCATCGACAATTCCAAGAAGGAGTTGAAGAAGGACAAGCAGGCCCGCGCCAAGCATAAGGACAAGATGGAAGACCAGAAGGATCAGGCCAAGGCCGAAGTAGACGACGTTCCCGCCCACTAACCGCTTCTTACGGCGAGGGAGAAGGCGTTCGGGGGCGACCCCGGCGCCTTTTCCGTTTCCGTTAGGGTTCTCATTTCCGGGAGGGTTCCTTCCGTGAGCGTGCCCGCCCGCACTTCATCCCCTCCTGCATCCGTCTATATTCCGTTCCATGTTCACCAAATCCGAAAAAGGCTATCTGGCCCTGACCCTGTTCTTCCTTGCCGCCGGTTCCGGCATCAAGGCCTACCGCCATTCGGGCGTCAGGCTGGGTCCTTTCGCGGACCCGGCTTTCGCTTCCGGAAACCCCGGGAAAGCAGGCGCCCCTGCTCCGGATTCAACCGCTTCCGACTCCGTTGGAGCATCCTCCAGCCCGGATTCCCTTTCCGCGGGCCGTCCGCTTCCGGACGGTTCCGGGGCCGACTCCCCGGATCGGGAATCGGCGCGTCCCGATCAGGGGCCAACCGGATCGGATTGGGTCAATGATTCGTCAAGAGTCGCGGGAACGCGGGAACCTTCCCGATCCCAAGGCGGAAAGCCGGCGCGATCGCCCGCGGCCAAGGGCGGCTTCTCCGGAAAGGTGAACCTGAACCGGGCCGAAGCGGTCGAGTTGACCCAGGTTCGCGGCATCGGAGCTAAAACCGCGGATGCCATCGTGCGCTTCCGGCGATCGAACGGACCGTTCCGCGATTTGCGGGACTTGTTGAAGGTCAAAGGGATAGGGGAGAAAAAGCTGGAAAAGCTGGCACCCTATTTAATATTATAATTACGTCATGGCCAAAAAAAACTCAAGCGTTGTGGCTCTTGAACTGAGCCGCTCCTACCTGAAATTGGTAGAATTCCTTCCGGCCGAGAATCAGATCTCGACCGTGGCCATCAAGCCCCTGGACGCCAGCCGCTGGGACGATGATTCCTACCTGGCCGACCAGATCAAGCAAAGCGTTTCCAAGCATGTCTCCGAGGCCGACGCCGACCTGGTGACCGCGATGTCCGGCGAAAACGCCGTCATCCGCCAAGTGGACGTCCCCAATTCCGAGGACAATATCAACGATGCCATCCAATGGGAGATGGAACAGTATCTGATCCATCCTTTGGACGAATACCTCCTCGATTACCAGGCCCTGGGGTCGAACCAGGACGAAACCGCCCGGGTATACCTCGTCGCGGCCTTCCGCCGCAGCGAGGTCGAACGTTTCAAGCGCATCATGGATCAGAGCGGATTCACCCTGGCGGTGATGGACCTGGACGTTTTCGCCGCCCAGAACGTCTACGAAGCCAACTATCCGGAAAAACTGCCGCTCAAGACCTTCCTGATCAAGGCGGACTCCAACGTCATCAAGTGCATCCGCACCCAGAACGGCCGGTTCATCGGTTTCGAGAGCACGACCGTGGACGCCGCCTTCATGACTTCCGGCGCGGACGCCAAGGCGGACATCGTACTGGGACTCGTGAACCAGATCCGCGCGTCCCTCGATCGCGCCCATGATGGATGGGGCGGCATCGACCAGATAGTCCTTTGCGGGGACCTCGCCCTGGACAACGAGTTCCGGGAGATCCTCGAAGCGAACCTTCCCACCGAAGTCCTGCACCTCAACGCCTTCAAGGAGATCACCTTCGCCTTGGGCCCGGAAAAAAGCGCCGTATTCCAGCCCTCCGCGCCGCAATGCGCCGGGGCCGTCGGATTGGCGCTTCGCCGCCGTGGAGACAGCTGAATGATCAGGATCAACCTGCTCAAGCCTTTGGAGCCCCAAGCGCTCCCATTGATCCTCGAGGAACCGCCGGGACGCGGGAGGAAGTCCATGCTCATCCTGGGCGGACTCGTCCTGGTGGCGGTGCTGGCCATCGCCGTCCTGCAATTCCCTTCCCTTTTCGGAGGCATGGTCGCTCACGAGGGGAAGACCGAGCAGACCAAGGCCCCTCCGGTGCCCCGGCCGACGGAGCAGGAGAATCCGCATCCCAAGCGCGTCACCTCGCAAGCGGTTGAAGAGACCGTCCGGGACATCCAGGATAACCCGGATCAGCAGAACCTCGAGACCAACTATGCGGACCTCGTCCCTTCCGAGAAGATCGAACTGCAATATTACGCCTCGAACCGGATCCTCAAGGACATCAAGTCGGTCACGCCCCCGGATATCGGCTTCGCCAATTTCATCTTCTCGCCCCCCGGCGACTTCTACGTGCATGGCCTGGCGGCGGACGAGCAGCAATTGCAGCAGTTCCAGAAAGGCCTGTCCGGCCTCGCGGGCGCAAGCATCCGGCCCGGATTGAACGTACCGGCCGGTACCCACGGGAAGGCGAAGGAGTTCTCCTTCTTCGGGACGGTCAAGTTCCCCTTCGATTATATCCAGACCCCGCCCGACCATACCATCCCCAAAGCCAAGCTGCCTGCCGAACTCAAGCAGTTGAAGACCGTGGCCGCGAATCTGGGGATCCGCTTGAACGAACCCAAGCTGATCAGTTCCACATCCACCGGGACCCTGAAGAAGAACGTGTATGCGATAAAGGGCGATTGCAGCTTCCAGCAGATGCAGGATCTCATTACCGATCTCAAGGAAGCCAAGTCAAACCTCGGCTTCATCAAGTTCGCCATGATGGCCCGCGGCGACGAGAAGGTGAACGCGGAGATGGATATCGCCGCTTACGTCGGACCCTGATCCCGGACGAATCCGGGCCCCACTCTCCACGCATGGGCGTCATCATCACCGGCGGCGAATACAAGGGCAGGAAGCTGTCCACGGATACCCGTGCCCAGGTGATCCGCCCCACTTCCGGCAAGGTCCGGGAAGCCCTCTTCAGTTCCCTCGGGGAAACCATCCTGGATGCGACCTTCGTCGATCTGTACGCCGGTTCCGGGGCCGTCGGCCTGGAGGCCTTGAGCCGCGGAGCCCGCGAATCCATCCTGGTGGAAAACCACGCGCAATCCTGGCTGCTTCTGAAGGCGAATTGCGCTTCCGTCCTGGGCAATGGCCCGGATGCCGGAAAGGCAAACCTGGTCAAATCCGATGCCACCGCCTTCGGCCGACGCATGCGGGAAGAGGGGCGCGCTTTCGATTTCGTTTTCGCCGATCCCCCTTTCGACCATGATTTTTCAGGCTTGAAGGACCTGGTTTCGGGCCTGCTGGGCCCGGGCGGAACCGGTATCATCCAGTTTCCCTCGCGTAACCCCCCGGCCTGGCTGGATCAAGCGGCCAAGTTGAAGAAGTACGGGGAATCGGGGCTGGCGTTTTTTACGTAGTATATTTAGCTCTGGGTCCTTGAGAACGGTATTTTATTCAGAAGGGGCAGGATTGGTCAAAGCCATATACCCGGGAACGTTCGACCCCATCACGAATGGGCACTTGGACATCCTCAGCCGAGCCGCCCTCCTTTTTGAAGAGGTCCAAGTGGTGGTAGCCGTCAACGTGCGCAAGAACACCTTGTTCAGCTTGTCCGAACGCTTGGAGCTGATCCGGGATTGCACGTTGCATCTGCCCAATGTGCATGTCTCCTCCTTCGAAGGCCTTACCGTGGATTGCCTGCGCCGATTCGGCGCCGAGGTGGTCATCCGCGGCCTGCGCGCCGTCAGCGATTTCGAATACGAATTCCAGATGGCCCTGATGAACAAGAAGCTGGACCCCGGTTGCGAAACGGTCTACCTGATGCCCAGCGAGCAATACACCTACCTGAACTCCAGCGTGATCCGCGAAATCGCGGCCCTGGGCGGGTCGGTATCGGAATTCGTGCCGCATGCGGTGGAGGCAAAGCTCCGCAAGAAGCTCGGCGCCCCCCATGCTCCGATCCAAACGGTCGTTCCGCCCAAAGGGCGAGCCAAACTCCCGAAAAAAACCAAACCCCGCGCCAAGAAGTCTTGAGCGGGGTATCGATTTCATAGCGAAGTATTCGGAAAATAGGGAACATGTCATACGGATTCACCCCCACGGGAACCTTGCCGCGAGCCATCAGGATCCTCCTGATCGCCAACGTGGCCCTGTTCCTGATCGACCTGGCGACCGACGGCGTCTACGTGCGCGAATGGCTCGCCCTCGATCCCGTGCGCACCATCCACAATTGGGAAGTGTGGCGCCTGGGAACCTACCTGTTCGTCCACGATCTGAACGCCCCCTTCCTGCATATCCTCATCAACATGCTCATCCTGTGGATGTTTGGCACGCCCCTGGTGGAAGCCATGGGCGAGCGGAAATTCTGGTGGTTCTACCTCAGCACCGGCATCTTTTCCGGATTGTGCTCCCTGATCTTCTATACCGTCACGGACAATCCCACCACGGTCATCGGCGCCTCGGGGGCCCTGTTCGGCCTGATGTTCGCCTTCGCGAAATTCTTCCCCACCCAGCAATTCCTCATCCTGTTCCTGTTCCCGGTCCAGGCCAGGTACGCCGTCATCATCTTCGGCGCCATCGAGCTCCTGTCCATCCTGTCCAACGATCGCATCGCCCATATCACGCATCTCGGAGGGGCCGTTTTCGCCTGGCTGTATTTCATGTTCGAGGACCGGGGCGTCCGGGTTTTTTCGCGGTTGAAGAGCCGCAAGGCGGTCAAGATGCAGAAGGCGGTCCGGAAATCGGAAGAGGAGCTCGGCCAGGTCATGGTCGACATCGATCCCATCCTCAAGAAGATCTCCCAGACGGGAATGGGCTCCTTGTCCAAGGAAGAGAAGGACAAGCTGGAGCGCGCGAGCGAGATGAAGCGTAAGGCCAAGGGCAAGGTCATCAGCCTCGACGAGTACCGCAAGCGGCAATAGCCCGGCCGGCGCGGATGGCCCTCCGGGCCAGGTCCGATTGCGAGGCCGGCCCGGTTTCCCGGACCGGTTTTTTCATTTCCGTATTTTCGGGACCGGGTTCATTTCCCCGGGATGGGGAAGGCCAAGGTCGCTTTCGGGCCCATGCCGGAAACGCGCGAGGCGCCGGCGGGGAGTTCGAGCGAACGGCCCACCGCATCCACGATTTCCGTCGAGGCCCTCAAGGTAAGCCTGCCGGAGGCGGTGCGTGCCGGAGCCAGCGCCACGGGCAATTGCGCGCCGTCCGTCTGGAAAGGCGAGGCGGGCAGGCCCACGCCGTTATAGAGGTTGCAGGTGGGGTTGTTGGCCCAGCCATAGCGCACCTTCAGCGGGGAAGAGACCGTGGCGCTCGAAACGATGACGGTATCCTTATCGATGGCCGCGTCCGCCCAGACCCATTTATTGTCCGAACCCGCCACGGCGAAGCCCGTGAGCTTGCCGCCGTCCTTGGCCTTGAGGCCGCTTTCCGCCCCCCAGAATACGCAGCGGACCGAGCTCCCCCGGACCGACTTGGTCCTGAACAGCGGTCCGTTATAGGCGAGGTTCTTCTCCCCGTACGCCAGGGCCCGCGCGCCCAGGGCCAAGCGCTTGCCCACGTCCCATTTGTCCTTTGGATGGATGTCCGCCGCTTCGCCGATATCGATGGCCACGGCCATATGGGTCTGGGGCAGCGCCAGGGTCAGCCGCTGCATCTCGCGCACTACGGCCCAATTGCTTTCCTCGGCGGGATTGGTCTGCACCGCCATGTGGTTCGCGAGTTGCACGAAATAGAAGGGAAAGTCCCCCTGATTCCACTGGCGGCGCCATCCCTTGATCATGGCCCCGAAGTGCCTGGCGTAGTTGGGGGCGATCCAGGTGGGGTGGGGATTGCGTCCCGCGCCGGAGGCGTCGCTTTCGCCCTGGTACCAGATGGCTCCCTTCAGACCGTACGGGATCAGGGGAGCGATGTTGGCCCGGTACAGATCCCCGTTCATCATGTCCGTGTCGTTGGGCAGCACTTCCCTGAGCGCGCTGGAATCCATCCAGCGCTCCACTTCGGTCCCGCCCACATTGCTCGAGATCACGCCGATGGGGATCTTCTGGGTCTGATGCACCATCTTGGCGAAATAATAGGCCGTGGCCGAGAAGTTCAGGACCGAACCCGTATCGCAAGGATGCCACTTGCCGTCCGCGCGGAAGGTCATCAGGCGGATGTCCGGGAAATCCGCGAGCTTGGCGGAATCGAGATTGGCGCCCCCGATGCCCTTCATGGTGAACTCCATGTTGGATTGGCCGCCGGCCAGCCATACGTCGCCGACCATGACGTTCTTGAGGGTGAGGGTGTTCTTGCCCTTGAGGACCAGTTCGAAGGGCCCGCCCGCGGCGCCGGTTTCGACCTTCGCGGTCCACTTGCCGTCCGTCCCGGCCTTGACCGCCACGTCCTTGCCCCGGAACGTCAAGGTTACGTCCTCCCCGGCGGAGGCCGTGCCCCATACGGGCGCGGCCATGCCGCGTTGGAGGACCATATTGTCGGAAAAGCCCTTGGCGGGCAGGCTTACGTCGGCGCCGGCGCGCGCGCCCGCGACGAGGATGGATAAAACGATCAACGGCCCGGTGCGGCGGAAAAATCTCGACATGTTCTGGACCCCCACTTAGGTCCTAAATATAGAGCGGAACCGGAGGCGCGATTGTACGAAATCCTCCATAAGCGCTTCAATTCGTTGATTTTTGCGAATCACCCGGAAAACGGCGCGGAATGGGGCGGAAAACGGTGACCGGCGGGCCGGGGCCAGGTCCAGGGTCAGAAGGGAGAATAGATGGAGACCCGTCCGGTCCAGTAGACGCTCCATCCCGCCCCGCCGGCGCCCCATCCCACCCGGAGGCTGTTGGCGGCGATGGCCTCGCCCAAGCGGGACTGGTACCGGAGGCCGCCCCCCAGGCGTTGGTAATATTTGTGGGCGTTGGGGATCTCTTCGCGCCAGATTCCGGGTCCGGCCCAGAAGCCCGCGCCCAGGCGGCTCCAGGCTTCCAGGCGGGTATACAGGACCATGTTTTCCTTGTCCGTGGCTTCCTGGATGATGCCGTCGATGACCCGGTTGAAGTCCTGGGCCAATTGCAGGATCGCATCGCCGTAAATCACCTGGAGGTTGGACGTATCGGCCACGACCAAGGCCTGGTTCACGTGGCCTTGCATCTCGAATTCGATTTTGCCCAAGGCCTGGCCCGGGAAGGTCCATTCCCCCGTCAGCCTTCCGAACACGCCGCCGGTGGCGACTTTCTCGTCCGGCATGCGCATGGTGAGCCCGGCATCGATCCACAGGCGCCTGCCCCGGTTCTCGTTCGCTCGGCCCATCAGGTTCCCGCCGAAGAACAGGTAAGGCCACATGCGTGCCCCGCTGACGCCTTTGACGCCGATGCGATCCAGGTTGGGCGTGAAGATCCCCATGCGGCCCGTGCCGAAATCCGCCGTCACCGCCCAGGTGCTGATGCCGCCCTGGATGCGGTTCTCCAGGAACCACGCCGTGGGGCGCTCCGCCCGCTCCACTTTATAGGAAACCCATTGTCCCGCGAGGTGCCCGGCCGGATCGGAAGCGATCAGGCGCGCGGCGTAGGTTCCCGGGGCCTCCGGCGCCAACAGCAAGCGCTGCCCGTCCCACGAGAGCTGCCCATCCTGGGATTCGGCCCGCATGGTAACGGGATCGCCCTCCCCGTCGACCGCCACGGGACGGTAGCTCGCCGGTTGCCCGGTTCGCAAACGCCAGGCGCCCACTTCGCTCGCGAAGCGTGGGGCCAGGTCCGGCCGCACGGGCAATTGCACCGTCTGCTCCAGGCGTTTGCCTTGGACATCGAACGCGAAGGTCAGCACCAGGGTCCCGGCGGCCATGGGCCTCAGGGTCAGGGATCCTTCGCGGAACCCGGTGAAGTCCGGGCCGCTCACATCCGCCAGGGTGATGCCTTGTTGGGCCCAGGCCATGGCGGAAGCGCCCGCCTCCCACGTATAGGTCTTCCCTTGGTTCAAGGTGTCCCAGGGCAGGGTGGGCTTGATCCCTTCGCTCCACAGCATGTCCGAAGCCGGGATGACCTTGAGGGGGAAGACGCTGTCGGTCCTGCCTCCGGCGGGATCCTCCAGGCGTAAGGCCAATTCCAGGTTCCGCCCTACCGCGCTGTCCGGCGGATACCATTTGAAAAGCCTGGCGGTGGAATCGAATTCCATTCCGTAGGGCATCTTCAGGGCCGAGATGCGGATGTCCGACCCTTCATGATCCGGATCCACCGCCTCGGCCCGGTAGCTCCACATCTGTCCCGCCACCGCCACCGGCTTGGGCCCATGGGCCAGGGCCGGCGCCACGTTGCGGCGTACGGTCAGGTTGAAGCCCATGGTGTCGTATGTTCCCGAATTGTTGCGGGCCTCGGCCGTGACGCGCCATTGGCCCTCGGATTCCGGCGCCCCGATGAGGGTGTGGGAGGCCGCGTCCCAGGCCAGGCCTTTTGGGAGATCGCCGAACAGGGAATAGCGCAGCATGCCGGCGGGTTCGGCCGGATCCGCGGCCCACGCCTGCCACCGGAAGGGTTGCCCTGCGAACATCCGGCCCGGGGGCGGGGAGAGGAACTGGGGCTTGCCCGCGGGAGGCACGCGCCGGACCGTCGCATACTTCAGCTGATCCAGGAACTCGTCCGGCGCCATCAGGACGAGGCTGGATCCATCGAAGACGATGGCCATCTGCTGCCGCGTCGGAACGCCCCCGAAAGTCTCCTCCAGGATCTTCAGCAGCTCCGCGCCCAGCTGGTACGCCTTCTTCTCGCGCAGGCCCGTGACCAGCTTGGAGCGGGTCTCCCAGGCGGGGACGGTGGCCTTGGCCTGCACCCTGACCATCGGCGCCACCTTGAGCCGTCCCAGGGCGCCTTCGTCGTTCAGGGTCTGCCATACGTCCGCGTCCACCAGCACGGCCTTGTCCTGGAAGCGCATGATATCCCCCTGCATCAGGCCCAGGTTGGGGTCGTGGATCAGGAAGACGGGCTGGCCCTTGGCCTTGAAGCGGCCCTGCAGCTTGACGCCGATTGCGGTGTCCTGGAGGGTCGTGAGGCCGTAGTGGTTGAGGGGTTCGGAACCGTTTTTGGCCGATGCGGCCATCGTGAAAAGCAGGGAACAGAGGAGGAGTTTTGCAAATTGAGAATCGAAAATTGAAAAATGCAAATTGGAGGAAAGCCCGATTGCTTGCGGACGTATCCCGTAGGCTACGCGGAAATCCTTCTTCTTCGTCATGCTGGTTTCAATTTTCATTTTCGATTTGCGATTTTCAAAAGTTTTCTCTTCTACGCTCCATGCGACCTAATAACCCCTCTTCGCCTTCGTCCACTCCCTGAATCCCCGTTCCATCTCCCTGCTCTCCTGACGCGTACCGTAGTCGACGCTGTCCGAGGCCGGGAACCACTCCGCTTCGTCCTTGCTCCAGATGAGTTTGCCGCGGCGGAAGCTTACGGAATGCCCTTGCCCCGCCACGTTCATGGAGATGAAGCTTCCGGTTTCGGGATCGTGGCGGAGGACGGTCAGGGTGCTGTCGGAAGCCGCGGCTTCCAGGAAGACCGTCTTCCCGTTCCCCGATTCGCTGACCATGGACGCCTTCCCTTCCAGGCCGAAGGCGGTGCGGTAAGGCTGGACCCGGGTCGAGTCCCCGCCATGGGTCAGGACGTAAAGCGCCTGCAGGGACCAGTACTTGTCCGCGCGGGCCGCGATGGTCTTGGCCTTGTCCAGGTTGACCAGGGGCACCATGAATACCAGGCGCAGGAGCAGCAGGACGGTCATGACGGTGAGGACGTCCTCGAAGGAAATGGCTTCGCCCATCTCCACGCGGGCCCCGCCGCCGCGGCCGCGCCGGAAGGCGCTCACAGTCCGTCCTCGAGCCGGGCATTGTCGATGTGGCTGGTTTCGAGCCGGCCGGTATCCAGGTTATGGGGCGGCAAGGGAGCGACCGCCGCGGTCTTGGATTCGATGAATCCGCGGTATTGCTTCTCGTACTCGACCAGTTCGGCGATCCGCCGGCCTACCGCGGTCTGGACCATGGCCAATTGGTCGAGTTGCTTGGTGGTGCGGGCGATGGCTTCCAGGGCGCGTCCCAGATTGGCGTCGATCTCCTGGTGCGCGCGGGCCAGCTTGGCGTCCAGGGCTGCCTGGGATTCCGGGGAATGGCGCAGGCGCGAATCCGCGCCGTAGCGCTTTTTCACCCAGGGTTGCAGGCGGGTCAGGTTCCAATCGTTGATATGGCTGTTCACCATGTCGAACCCGCCCAAGGCCCGTTCCAGGATCTGGATGGTCACCAATTCGATGAGGATGGAAAGGGCGGTGGCTCCCAGGGTCACGGCGATGGCGAACTCGTCGCCGTCGATGGCCATGGAGATGTCCTTGATGAAGCGCAGTTCTCCATCGCTGTCGGAGAGGCCCATGACCGCGCGCTGCATGGGCGGGAAGGTGAGGATGAGGCCGTACAGGGTACCCAGGAAGCCGAGCTTGAGGGTGGTCCGGTTCATGGATACGTGCAGGGAGACGGAACTGTTGTCGTGATGGGCCCGGCGATCCCAGGCATTGTTCAACAGGGACTCGGAACCCGTGGTCTCCCCCCGCATGCCGAGTTCGATCCAGCGCAGGAGCAGGTCGCGCATATGGCCGGGAGGCGCGTTTTCCAGGAGCTTGCCGCGGAGGACCGGAAGGTCGGGCTCGTCGCCGGCCTCCGCGAGCACGGTGATGGATTTGCCCGTGCTGTGGACTCCGGCCAGCACCCTCCGCATCTGGAATACGGCCATGACCTGCCCCGTCGCGAAGATGGCGAAGATGACGGCCAGGAAGGGATTGGAGTACCAATGCATCTCGTACTTGAAGAAGGCGAAAGCCGCGAAGGCGACCACGGGGATGGGGACGAAGGAGGTGTTGCGGGCCAGTTTCTTGATCCGGATCAGCTGCCGCTTGGCCTGGTTGAGCGGATCCTCGGACAACCTGAAAGTGGGACTCGTACTCGTGTTCATGCTCAAGCTCCGGGTCGGTTCATGATTGGGTTTTCCACCTTGACGCGCACCGATACCCCCAGATTGAAGTTCCGGAGGTTGCGGTAGGCCAGGTCGAGATGGAGGAAGGCGATGCGGAAACGGGAAGGATACGCTTTAGGCATGCCCAGCCTCAGGGAGGCGTCGGGGATGTCCATCCATACCCTGGTGGCGAGGATGTCCGAGGCCATCACCAGGCCGGCGCCCCAGGTCCCGAAAACCGCCGGGAGATCGTCCAAGGCGAAGGTCTGGATCGGCACGCGATAGGCGTCCGAGTCGAAATGGAAACCGTAGCGCAGGATCCCCAGGCGCGCATCAAGGGTATGCGACAGGTTACCCTCCCTCTCCATGACCGTTCCCTTCCATTGGTTCACTACGCGCCCCGATTTGTGCTGGCGGATGGCGGCCGCCGCCCCGGGCTCCATCCAGAAGTACCGGGGAAGGGGACCGCTGGCGAGGGAAAGGGTGTATTTCAATCCGGGAACGCCCGCTGCAAGGCCCCAGGACCAATCCGCTTCGCTCCAGAAGTCATGCGACAGGACCAAGGGAGATTTGCCGAAGGAGGTATCCGCCACGGCGGCCCCCATGCGGGTCAGCCCGCCTCCGAATTGGATCCGATGCAATTCCCCGCCCAGCAGGAAATGCCCGTACAGTTTCTGGCTCCAGGTGAAATCGATGTCCCTTTGGATCTGGGGTTTGGAGGAAGGGATGGAACTGACCGCGGTCCCCATTCCCGCCGTGGCTTCTCCCGGCCATTCCGCCCAATCCAGGAGGGTATGGCCTTCCCATTTGAACGATTTCCAGAGCAAGGGGACGTCTTGCCTTTCCGGTCCTTCCATCGCCTCGGCCCATCCGCCTTCCGATTCGTTGGAGGACATGGTGGACAGGGTTTCCCAGGCCGAGCGGTCCATATGCCCCGCTTCGGTGCCGTTCCGGAGCAGGTAGACGGTGGCGGAATAGGACCGTCCGGTGGAAAGCTCCGGCCCCGCGGGGATGAGGATCTGGTATTCCCCTGCCGGGAGGGAGGAGTCCGGAAAGAGGGTTTCCCAAGCGCGGGCGATGAGGAGGGAGTCCGTGAGGTCGAGGATCTGCGCCGGACCGCTGCCCGCGCCGTCCGGGCTTGCGGTCTGGACGTCCGGGGCGCCTGCGCGGGTTTCCCTTTCCGCCTTGGCCCGATCGCGTTGTCCCCGGGCGGCCTTTTCCCGCGCTTCGGCCTCCGCCGCTTCCGCAGCAGCCGCGGCCAGGGCCCGCTGCTTGGCCAGGGCTTCCCGTTGGGCCACCATCTTCTGGTAGCGCACCTCCAGTTCCGCATCCGATTCCGGGGTATCCTTCCCCTGGGCCATCGCTCCCAGCGCGGCCATCAGCATTATCCCCACCCATAACGGGGTTTTGCGGGGGGAAGGACTCTTATCGGATCCGGACATGCCGAAGAAAACCTTTCCAGACGAAAATGCACCTGAATTTCGAGCGGACAGAATACGGATTCCGAGGCGCGGGTTCTATGGCATATCATAATATATTCCCGACCCCCATTTCCTGCTGAAGTCGTTCTCACGATTGAACTTCGAGGGATACCTGGAGCGGAAATTCGAGCATAACGGCGGCACAGGGTCCGTTCCATTATGTTTGATGTTCTAATTGCTAGTTTTGTTCCCTCATGGAAGAATAAACCGGACCGCGGGTGGCCCGGGTCCGGCATACAAGGAGTAGTGGATGAACAACGGTCAAGGCCCATGGGTGGCGGGAGTTGGCGCGGCATTGGTGGATCTGCTTGTCGAGGAGACCGATCAGTTCGTTTCCGGCATGGGATCGGACAAGGGCGGCATGACCCTGGTCGAGCTCGAGACCATCGATTCCGCGTTGAAAACCACGAAGTCACCACTTAAAGTGGTGCCTGGCGGTTCCGCCTGCAATACCATAGTCGGGATCGGCAACCTGGGCGGCAAGGCGCGCTTCATCGGCCGCCTCGGCAAGGATGATTTGGGGAAGGCGTTCATGGACGGCCTGGTGAAGGCCAACGTCGACCATCGCCTGGGCCAGTCGGACAATCCCACCGGGCGCGTCCTTTCCGTGGTCACGCCGGATACCCAGCGGACCATGTTCACCTACCTCGGCGCCTCTTCCCAGCTCTCGCCCGAAGACGTGACGATCGACGATTTCGCCGATGTCGGCATGGTGCACCTGGAAGGCTATCTCCTGTTCAACCGTCCGGTCGTGGAGAAGATCATCGCCGTGGCGAAACAGGCCAAGGCCAAGATCGTTCTCGACCTCGGCTCCTATCAGGTCGTGGAGGTCTGCCGGGATTTCCTGGAACAAATCATCAAGTCCGTGGACATCGTGCTCGCCAATGAGGACGAAGCCAAGGCCTATACCGGGATGGGCGAATCCGAGTCCCTGGACATCCTGGCCGGCAAGGTGGAGACCGCCGTGGTCAAGATCGGCAAGAAGGGCGCCCTGCTCGCTCAAGGCAAGAACCGCTTCCAAGTGGATGCCCACCTGGTGAAGGCCCTCGATACGACGGGCGCAGGGGATCTGTGGGCCTCCGGATTCCTGTTCGGCCTGACCCAGGGACTGGGCATCGAGAACTCGGCCCGGTTGGGTTGCAAGGTCGGCAGCGAAGTGGTGCAGGTGATGGGCGCGGTGATCCCCGACGCCGGATGGAAGCGCGTGCATCAGTACCGGGCGGACCTGGCTGCTTCGGCACGGTGAATCCCCCCGCCTAAATGGAGATCTTCCAGGAAGCCATCGAGCAGAAATTCGTCTTCCCGCTCGGGCAGGCGGAGGCCGTGCGGGATTGGATGGAATTCCGGTTCGCCCGTGACCCGGCGCATTACCTGGGGGAGATCCGCAGCGTCTATTTCGATACCCCTTCGCTCCATCTCCTCGAGGAGAAGCGCAATAGCGATTACCAGAAGACCAAGGTCAGGCTTCGTTGGTATGAATCCCCTGATGCCCAGCCGTCCGGACCCGTTACCTGTTATCTCGAGGTTAAACGGAAATCCGGGGCGGTCCGCCGCAAAGGCCGCCAGGCCGTATCCCTGCCCGCGGAAACCCTGGAAGGCGACCTCTTCGGCAATCCCCGGATATGGGAGCTCGCCGCCCGCGCCTTCGAACTCGATTATTTCCCGCCCGGGACCCTGGTTCCCGTAGCGGAAATCCGCTATCGGCGGTTCCGCTACGTGGATCCGGAAACCGGTTCGCGCCTCTCCCTCGACACCGGAATCCGGTGCCTGAGGGCCAATCTGGATCTATTCAACCTCAACCCCCCGGTCCACCTGGACTGCGGGGTGCTGGAGCAGAAGGGCCCTTCGCGGTTCCTGCTCGCGTCCCAGGCGCCGATCGCCGCCTTACTGCATAAGCGCGCGTTCTCGAAATATGCGGAGTGCCTGGAAGGCCTCTTGCAGCCCACGTCAAAAGGAATCAAATGAACGAGGTTCTCGAAAAAATCGGCCGGCTAGTACAGGACCCCAGCATCGAGGTCGACCTGACGGGCTTCCTCTTCGCCTTGATCGTCTCCGCCTTCGTAGGCGTGGCCGTGTCCGCCATGTATCAGATGTTCTACGAGAACCGGGCCACGGGATCCCAGATCCACAGGAGCTTCCTGTTGATCTCCCCGTCCATCACCGCCTTGTTCATCGCGATCCAATTCTCGCTCCCCCTTTCCCTCGGCCTTTTGGGAGCGCTTTCCATCATCCGTTTCCGTACGCCCGTGAAAGAGCCTGAAGAGGTCGGTTTCATCATGCTGCTCATCGCCTGCTCCGTGGTCTGCGCCACCTTCCAGTTCATGCTGCTCCTGGTATTGCTGCTGCTGGCCCTGGCGGCCCTGACGCTCCAGCGGTACGTTCCGGGTTGGTTCCGCTCCAAGCGCTCCGACGGGATCCTGCTCCTCACCCTGAGCGGGGACGTGGCCCCCGAAAGCAAGGAGAGGCTGGTGGGCCATCTCAAGGAAAAGCTGACGCGCGGCCGCTTGCAGGGCATCACCTACGCGGAGAACCTCACCACCATCCACTTTTCCTTCAATGGGATGGATGGAGCGTCCCTGGACGGCATGCACCGGACCCTCACCGACATCGCGCCGGTCCAGCGGTTGAACATCTACTTCAACAGCCAGGGCGCGCTTCTTTGAAGGGATCGTCTTGAGGCCCGCCTGGAAGCTCGCCTTCTCCATGGGAGGCGTCGGGCTGGCCGTCCTGCTGTTCGGCCGGATGGAATCCGCGCGGGGCGTCCGCCGCCAGTTATGGGGACTCAATCAGCAGAACTTCCAGGAGTTCGAGCGCAAGCTCAAGGCGCGCAAACTGCCGAGGGTCGATGACCGCTTCGCCGGTCATGGATCGGATGCGACGCCGCCGGAAGTGGCCATGGATCCCAAGGGGGGATTCGCCTCCTCCCATACGAGGGTTGTCCTTTCCGCTCCCGGGAGGGAGGAAATCCGCTATACCCTGGACGGCAGCATCCCCGATCATTACAGCGCCGTCTACACCGGACCCCTTTCGATCGAAAGCACCACGGTGGTGCGCGCCCGCATCCTGAAGCGGGGATTGCTTCCAGGCCCCACCGTCTCCGGGACGTATTTCCTGGAACCGAGGCCGGGCATGCCCGTGGTCTCCCTGGTCATGGACCCGGTCACTCTCTGGAACAAATACTCGGGCATCTACGAGAACCCCAGGAAGTCCGGCGAAGAATGGGAACGGCCCGTGGACTTCGAGGTGCTCAGGGCTCCCGGGCAGGCCGCCTGGATATCCAAAGGGCGCATCCGGGTGCATGGCGGATACTCCCGCACCCATCCCAAGAAATCCTTCCGGCTCCGCTATCCCGTCCTGGATAGGGATGCCGGGGCGGCGGAAAGGGGCATATTGGTTCCCCGGGGGGTAGGCCGCGAACGGACCGTAGTGCTCCGGGCGGGGGGGAGCAATAGCCGGCATCGCCTGCGGGACGAGTTGTTCTCGGCATTGTATCGGCGGTCGGGAGGCATCGCCTCTGGATTCGAGCCCGTTACGGTCTACCTGAACGGGGCCTATTGGGGCATCTACGACGCGCGCGAATACGTGGACGGGGATTTCCTGGAAGCGCGCTTCGGGCCGGGGAAGTACGAGCTCCTCGCCTTCGATTCCAAGCACCGGAACGATTGGGCCACCTCCATCATCGGGAAGAAAAAGGCATGGAAGGAAACGGTGCGCTTTTTCCAGGGGAGCGATCTCACCCGCGCGGAAGCCTACGCGAAGGCGGGGGAGCTCCTCGACTTCCCGAGCCTCATCGATTATTGGGCCCATAACGTCTATGCCGCCAATATCGATTGGCCCTACAATAACATGACGGTTTTCCGGAAGGTCGACGGGGACGGCCGTTGGCGCTGGATCAGCTGGGACGCGGACGCCACCTTCGATTTCGGGGGCGGCAAGGTAGGGCACGCGACCCTCGAATGGGCCATCCGCGATCGGATCCGCAACGACCTGAAGCATAATTACGAGAAGGGGCTTTATGAGGACGAAGGGACCTTCCTGGTATCCACCCTGTTCATGCGCAAGCTCCTCGCGAACCCGGAATTCAAATCGGCGTTCGTCACGCGTTTCACGGACCTGCTCAATACGGAGTTCCGGCCCGAAAGGGTGGAAGCCCTGCTCGACAGCATTCTCGCGCTTTCCCGCTCGGATCTGCCCAGGGACTGGAAACGGTGGGGACTGACCGACAGCTCCTTCCGGGCCGACCAGGGGCTGATGCGCGGATTCATCCATGACCGTCCCGCCGTGGTGCGGAGCCATCTGGAGCGGGTGTTCGGCCTGGGCGAAGCCATCAAGGTGGACGTCGCATTCGATACCGCTTGGGGTTCCGTCCGCGTGAACGAGGCCAGTCTGCCGGCCTCGCCCTGGTCGGGAGGCTATTACCGGGGGATGCGGCTCCGCTTCACCGCCGTCCCCAGACCGGGCTTCGCCTTCAAGGGATGGACCCTGGGTTCGAAGCCCTCAACGGATCCGGTCCTGGAAACGACCTTGGATAATCCGCTTTCCCTGCGGGCCCGTTTCGCGCCGGCTCCCTTCAAGCCGGCCCCCGTCAAGCCGGAAACCGGAGCGGTCCCTTTGGGCCTCGATTGGATCCACGTGGGGGACAGCGAGACCGGGGGCCGCGCGGAAGGCGCGGTCCTGAGCCCGGGCACGGCCTTCAAGACGATCTTCGCCTCCACTTACGCCCGGAACCCGGACCTCCTGGCGATGGGGATTTCCGGCCAACCCCTGGCCGGAACCAAGGCCATGTACAATGGCCGTGCGGAAAAATCCTCGGCCTCCTGGGTCCACTTCCAGGAAAGCGGCAACCAGAACCTGGACGGCCAAAGGACTCCGGCGGAATTCGGCGGGACCTTCCTGGCCATGGTGCGGACGGTGAGGGCGGGCTCTCCCAAGGCCGTGATATCCACGGAGACGGCCTATTCCTTCCGGAGGGAGGCGCAGGATTTCCGCGATTGGACGGAATACAATTCGGTTCTGCGGGCGAAGGTCGCCGCGCTCCAATCGGAAGGCATCCGCGTTCATATCGCCGAGGTGGACCGTAATATCAAGGACCTGGTCGCCCGCATCGGTTTCTCCGCCGCGATCCTGCCCGACGGGGGCCATTTCGCCGGAGTAGGCAACCTGCTGGCGGCCCTATCGATCTACGATGCCCTCGGATATGACGTGACCAAGCTCGACCTGGGCGGGATCACCGAGGTGACCTCGGCTCACAAGGCCATCTGCCTGGAAATCATCGCGAAGCGCTAGGGGCCCGGCGCGACCTGGCTAGGCGGCGGCCTCTTCCGGCCCCGCGGCCTTTCCGTCCCCGCCCTCGATTCCCGCTTCCGGCTTCTTCCGCCATCCGATCACGCGCCCTGGATTGCCCGCTACTATGGAGAAGGCGGGCACCGATTTGGATAGGACCGATCCCGCGGAAATGATGGCGCCCTTTCCGATATGGACGCCCGGCATGATGAAGGCATTCGCGCCGATCCAGACATCGTCCTCGATGACGACTTCCTTGCTCTCGTATCCCTGGGTCAGCCAGGGGACGCCTGGATCCTCGAACCGGTGGTTCACGGACCAGATCTTCGCGTCCGGTCCCATGCCGACGAAATCCCCCAAGGTCACCCCGCCCCCCGCGGTGATGAACACCCCTTGCCCGAAATTGCAATCGTTGCCTATGCGGAGCTTCTCGGGATTGGCCACGCGCAGGTTCAATTGGATGGTCTGCCGCTTGCCGCACGCGCCCAGGAGAGGGGGTATGAGAAGGGCCCGCAGGGCGATCCCGGTGTTTCCCGGCAGCTTGCTGAGGAACCAGAACCACATCCCGGCTACGTCCATCAGCACGGCCCAGTAGAAGGTTTTAATCGACGACATCTATCCTAGGCCTTGCGACGGCAAACCATCATTTCGAAGGATGGGCCCTCTTTCAGGAGGCTTCCGAGGATCTTGTCGCTGTAATAGCCCAGGCGCCCGGCCAGGTCCGGCCTGCCGTTGATGAAGGGGAAGACCAGGCGCGACCATAGCCTGTCCATGGCCTTTTTGGTGTCCGGCGACTTGTGATCATAGGTCTGCACCGTGAAGAAGAAGGTAGGGGTCCGGGAGACGATTTCGAATCCCGCCTTGGCGAGCGCTGCCTGGTAATCCTTAAGGGTCCGGAGCTTGATATAGCCGAAGTCCATTTCCCGATGGTGCATGAAGAAGTCGTGGATGGCGAGGAGGCCTCCGGGCCGGCAGGTTTCGGCCAGGTTCGCCAGGGCCGCCGGGAAATCCCCATCGTCGACGATATGGTAAAGCATGTCCACGGCGGTAACGAGGTCGTAGCCGCCGCCGGTCAGGGAGGAAAGCCCGGGATCCGTGAGGTCGCGTTTGTGGAAGGAGTAGCCGGGAAAGCGGACGGACAAGGCATCGATCGCGTTCTGGCTGATGTCCATGCCGCAAAGCTTGCCGACGCCCAGGGACTTCCACATTTCCACGTAAACGCCCGTACCTGCGGCGATTTCGAGCACCGAAGCGCCCTTGGGATCGAATCCGGCCTTGACCAGCCCCTGCAAAAGGCGCTCCTTCTTGCGCCGGTACAGCCATTGGTTATAGGCCACCGGAAGATCGATGTGTCCCGATTTCGAGATATCGATCTCCTTGTAGCGTTCCGCCCAGTATTTCTCCGCATCGTATTTCCGGACCGTTTCAGCCGACATTGGGTATCTCCTCCACGAGCCGTGGCTTGAGGTGCTGGTAACGCGTTGTCGAGCGTTTGGTTTCGATGTCCTTGAAGGCGCGCTGCACCTGTGATTCCGTGAGTCCGGCCGCCGTAGCCACTTCCGCCGCGGAGGCGCCGGCATTGAAGCCGCACAGGCACAGATCCATCTTGCCGTAGGGCAGGCTGAAGTAGAACTCTTCCTGGCTTTGGGGCATGCTGTAGGTGTCCGTGGTGGGAGGCCTGCGGAGGATGGGTTCGGGCACTCCCAGATAGGCGGCCAGGTCGTATACCTGGGTCTTGTAGAGGTGGGCGATGGGCTTTATGTCCGCCGCTCCGTCACCCTGCTTCACGAAGAAGCCCTGGTCGAATTCCAGGCGGTTGGGGGTGCCGGCCACCGCGAAATTCAGGCTGTCCGCGTAGTAATACTCCATCATCTTCCGGATGCGCTGCTTGAAGTTGGTCGCGGCGACGATGGTGAGGTACGCGTTGAGGGGCAGGCGCTCCTTCGCTTCCTCTCCCCGCGGGCCCTGGGCCACCACGGAATAGAAGTTGAAACCTTCATGGTCGGGGCCGGGCAGCACGATCTTGAACTTCCACTCCGGGGTGAATCCGGGAAGGACCGTGGCCACGGCCTCGTTCCGGCGGCGGTAGCAGCCAACGGCTTCCAGGGCATCGCTGATGTCCTCGGTCGCGGTGCGGATGCCGAGGTGCTCGGCGATCATGCGGCTGAAATGCATGGTCTCGGGATCCGAGTCGCGCTCGGGCATGAAGATTCCGAAAACGCGATCCTTGCCCAGGGCGAGCACGGCCAGGGCCGCGGTGACGCTGCTGTCGATGCCGCCGGAAAGGCCCAGGACGAGGCCTTTGCGCCGTGATTCCCGGAGCTGGGATCGCATGGCGTCCCCGATGCGATCCGCCTCCTTGGCGCAATCGAGGTCCAGGGCCGCCTTGGTGAAAGCCATTTTATGCCAATCCTTTTTTGCTGATCTTGCCCGTATTCGTCTTCGGAAGCTCGGGACGGAATTCCACGTGCCTGGGCACCATGAATTTTTCCAGGCGGTTCTGGCAATGCTTGATGACATCGAGATCCGTCAGGATTGCCCCGTCCGCCAGGGCCAGGAAGGCCTTGATGGCCTGGCCGAGGATTTCGTCCGGCACGCCGATGACGGCGGCTTCCCGCACCTGCGGAAGCTCGTAGAGGACGTTCTCGATCTCCCGGGGGCCCACGCGCTCGCCTGCGGTCTTGATGAGATCGTCCTTGCGGGAGATGAAGTACAGGTGGCCGTCCTCGTCCTGCTTGAAGAGGTCGCCGGTCCGGAGGATGCGTTCGTGGGGATTCGGACCCGCCTTGAGGCATTTCGCCGTCTCCTCGGGCTTGTTCCAATACCCGACCATGACATGGGAGCCGCGCACGACCAATTCCCCGGGCGCCCAGGGGGCGGTGATGCGATTGCCTTCCTCATCTTCGATCCATACTTCCGTATTCGGGATGGCGATTCCCACGGAGGAGGGCTTCTTGTCTATGAGTTCGGGGGGCAGGTAGGCGACGCGCTTGCATTCCGTGAGGCCGTACATGGAATAGATGCGGGCCTTGGGCATCACCCGGCGCAGGCGCGCGATATGGTGCACGGGCAGGGCCTGGGCGGTATTGCTCAGGTACCGGACCGAAGAGAAGTCATGCTCCTCGAGGTCCTTGAGGTTGAGGAGGATGGCCAGGATGGTGGGCACTATCGGGAGGCCCGTCACCTTTTCCCGGGCGATGAGTTCCAGGAACCTTCCCGGATACAGGAACATCCTCTCCAGGACCACGGTGCCGCCGAACTTGAAGGCCATGAGCACCTGGTACAGTCCATAGTCGAAGGCGAGGGGCAGGACCGCCAGGATGATGTCCTCCTCCTGGTTCGCGAGATAGCCCGTGATGGAGGTCGCCGCGGCCACCATGTTGAGATGGGTAAGGGTGACGCCCTTGGGGGTGCCCGTCGATCCGGAAGTATAGATGAGGCTGGCGAGGTCGAGATCGATGTTCGGATTGGCCGGGGGGGTCCGGGGTTGGGCGGCGGTCAGGGAAGCCAGGCCGTGGACGTCCTTGCCCGCCGCCCGTAGGACCGGGAAAGCGGAGCCCGGATCCTCGCCGGCTTCGGCATCGTAATCGACAAGGATGACGTGGCGGAGCCCGGGAACCGCGGCCACCTCCGCTTCGACCGGCTTCAGGTTGCGGCGGCCCGTCACCAGGATGAGGGCATCGCAGTCGCCGAGGATGTAGGCGAGCTTGTCCCCCTTGACCCCGGGGTTGACCACCAGGAAGACGCCGGCCGCCTTAAGGGCCGCGAACAGTCCCTGGACCGTTTCCACCGAGTTGTCGAAATAGATGCAGACCCGTTCCTGGCGCTTCAGGCCCAAGGCCAGGTAGGCCCGGGCGAGGGCGTTGGCGCCTTCATCCACTTCCGCGTAGGTGGCGCGCCGATCGCCGCAGATCAGGGCCGTCTTGCCCGGATGCCGCGCCGCGCTATGCGCCAGGAAGTGGTCAAGCAGCATGGTTTTTCCCGGCGATGTAGCGGGCCAGGTTGTCCACGGAATCAAGGTTCTCGGGGATCAGATCCTTATCGTCCACCTTGATGCGGAACACCTCCTCGAGGAAGGTCACGATTTCCAGGACTCCGGTGGAATCGATGGTTCCCGTCTCCATGAAGGATTCGCCATCCTTCAGCATGGATGGCGCGTCCCCCATCAGGAAGTTGTCGATCACGAACCGCCTGACCTTTGCCTTGATTTCTTGCGTATTCTCGTTGGCCATGTTCATTCCGGGGAAGCGGACTCCTTGGTATGCGATTGAACGACGCGCGACCGCGCGCCGTCTGCGATGAAGAACCGATGCAGCAACTGGAGCGAGGTCACGGTGGCCACGGCCATCTCGTCCCGCTCGCCGAGCCCGGGACCTCCCGGGCGGCTTTTCGCCATGAGGCGCGCGAAGGCGTCCGCCTTGACGTATCCCGCGCTTTCCAGCGCCTGCGGAGCGATGGAATCCGCCGCGAGGCCGGTCCCCTCCCGGAAGCACGCGGCAATGGGGGCCCGGTAGGGTTTCTTCGGCCGGTTCGCGATGGCGGCTGGCACCAGATCCCCGAAGGAGCGTTTGAGGAGGTATTTCTCCTCCAAGCCGTTGATCTTGTACTTGGTGGGCACGGTGGCCGCGAATTCGATGAGGCGGTGGTCCAGGAACGGGTACCGCCCTTCGACCGAGTTGCCCATCATCATGCGGTCTCCCTGGGAATTCAACAGGTAGCCGCTCATGAAAAGGGTCATCTCCAGGTACTGGGCCCGGCATAACGGGTGCCACTTGTCCACGCCGGGATCCAGATAGGGCTTGAGATCCTCCAGCAGCTGGTCTTCCGTGGGCATCGCGGCGCGGAAGTCCGGGTGCAGGATGCGGCGCATTTGCGAGGAGTTGTTCCAGCGTATGAGATGGGAATAATACGGATTGTCCACGTCCTCCATGCCCTTGCGGAAAAAGAGCTGCCAGAAGTTGGAGGCATTCTTGTCCCGGCCTATGTAACCGTATAGTTTGCCCAGCGCCAAGGGCCGGAACTTCGATTCCGGCTGCCGGGCCCAGAACCGCCGCACCTTGTCCTCGCGGAAGATGTTGTAGCCCCCGAAAATCTCGTCGGCGCCTTCTCCCGTGAGCACCACCTTGATCCCGTTCCCTCGCACCAGCCGCGAGAGCGCCAACAGGGGGGCGGGGGCGGTGCGCATCATGGGCCGTTCGGCGAACCAGACCGCCTCCGCGAAATCCCTGCCGATGTCCCCTTCGCCCACCTCGATGCACCGGTGATCGGTCCTGAGATGGTCGACCATTTGCATCTGGTATTCGCGCTCGTCGAAACGCTTGTCCGTGAAGGCGACGGAAAACGTGATGAGGTCATTGATGTGGTGCTTCTTGGCCAAGGCGCAGATGATGGAGGAGTCGATGCCGCCGCTCAGGTACGCGGCCACGGGCACGTCCGAACGCAGCTGCAGGGTGATGGAATCCGATAGGAGTTCTCGCAGGCGCTCCCGGTAGTGCTCCAACGGCCTGTCCTCGTACTCGTTGCGCGCGGGAAACCGGTGGCGCCAATACTGCATGACCCGGACGGAACCGTTCTCAGCCACCAGGGTGCGTCCCGGCCCCAACTCCTCGATGCCCTTGAAGACCGTTCGCGGAGGGATATTGACCCAGAAGCTCGTGATTTGGGCGACCCCCACCGGGTCGATCTCCCGGGGGACGCCGGGATATTCGAGGATGGCTTTCATCTCGGACGCGAAGATCAGCCCGCCGTCCGGGCGGAGGGAATAGAATAGGGGGCGGATTCCCACCCGGTCCCGGGTCAAGACCAGGCGGCGTCGCGGGATGTCCCAGAGCGCGATGGCGAATTGGCCGTTCAGATGGTCGACGAAGGAGGTCCCGTATTCCTCGTAGAGGTGGACGATGACTTCCGTATCCGACTGGGTGCTGAAACGATGACCCTTCTTGATCAGGCCCTCGCGCAGTTCGATGTAATTGAAGATTTCGCCGTTGAAGCTCGTCCAGACGGAGGAATCCTCGTTGTGCAGGGGCTGCTTGCCGCCGGAAAGGTCGATGATGGAAAGGCGCCGGTGGCCCAGCCCCATCCCGTCCTTTTCGAAATAGCCTTCTTCATCGGGTCCGCGATGGGTGAGGGTTCGGGTCATCCGCCTCAACACCATTCCGTCCAGGGGAGCGCCTTCGGGCATCAGGATGCCGGCTATGCCGCACATTTTTCTCTCCCGGTTCATGGGTTTAACGGCCAAAACCCACGAAAGAGGATAAAATTTAACCCTTGCCCGGGTCCATGGCAATCTTAAAGACCTTTCTCTGGTCCCTTTCCAGGTCAAAAAAACCGGCATCCCGTGCCAGCCTGGCAGAACCCTTTCGAGGCCAATCCTGCGGGCCCCCGGTTTGACCCGGAAAACCCGATCCAGGGAGGCCTGACAAACTATTCTGCCCCTTACTAAATTTGGATATGGCCAAAATACTAGACGATCTCTCCCGCACTTTCTCCGAATACCTCCTCATCCCCCGTCTGACCCGCAAGGAACACCTTCCTCGCAATGTCTCCTTGGCGGCGCCCATCGCCCGCTTCAAGGCCGGGGAAGCCAGCCGCCTGACCCTGAACATCCCCGTGGTCTCCGCGAGCATGCAGGCCGTATCCGGCACGGACATGGGCGTGGCCCTGGCCCGGCAAGGCGGCATGGCCTTCGTGTTCTGTTCCCAGACCATCGAGGCCCAGGCGGCCATGATCGCCAAGATCAAGGCCCATAAGGCCGGCTTCGTCCGCAGCGATTCCAACGTGAAACCGACCGCGACCCTACGGGAATTGCTGGACGTGATGAAGAAGACCGGGCACTCCACCGTGCCCGTTACCGAGGACGGAAGCAGCAACGGCAGGTTCATGGGCATCATCACGGACAAGGACTTCTGGGAGTTCGAAGACGACCTCTCCTCCCAGGTCAAAGGCTACATGACCCCGAAGGAAAAGGTCATCCATGGGACGGTGGGCATCACCCTCAAGGAGGCGAACCACCAGCTCTACAAGCATAAGAAGGAGGCCCTGCCCATCCTGGAGGCGGACGGACGGCTGAACTCCCTGGTGTTCAAGAAGGATTATGTCGATCATATCAACAATCCCCTCGAGCTCCTGGATCCGCGCAAGCGCCTGGTGGCGGCCGCGGGCATCAACACCCATGACTACAAGGAACGGCTGCCCGCCCTGGTCGAGGCCGGCGTCGACGTGGTCTCCTTCGATTCCTCGGACGGGTTCTCGGAGTTCCAGAAGGAAGCCTCCCTGTGGGCTCGGGAGCGTTATGCCGACAAGCTGATCATCGGCGGCGGCAACGTGGTCTCGGCGGAAGGGTTCCGCTACCTGGTGGAAGAGGCCCAGCTCGATTTCGTCAAGGTCGGCATCGGCGGCGGATCCATCTGCATCACCCGCGAACAGAAGGGCATCGGCCGGGGACAGGCCTCGGCCCTGATGGAAGTGGTGGAAGAGCGCAACAGGTATTTCCGGGAAAAGGGCGTCTACATCCCCATCTGCTCGGACGGCGGCCTCGCCAACGATACCCAGATCATCATCGCCATGGCCATGGGCGCGGACTTCGTCATGATGGGCCGTTACTTCGCCATGACCAACGAGAGCCCCACCCCCAAGGTCTCCATCAAGGGCCGCATCTACAAGCCCTATTGGGGCGAAGGCTCCAACCGGGCCCGCAACTGGGAACGCTATGTGGATGAAAAGGGATCTTCGCGCCTGCACTTCGAGGAAGGCGTGGACGGCTACGTTCCCGTGGTCGGTTCCGTGAACGAGGTCCTGGCAATGACCCTGGAGAAGATGCGCGCCACCATGTGCAACCTGGGGTCGAAGACGCTTGCGGAATTCACCCAGAACGCCGTTTTGACCTTGGTGTCCGAGCAGTCCATCGAAGAAGGCGGCACCTCGAACATCATCAAGGTCGATTCCAAGTTCGACGACGATACATAATCCGCGGATCCCCCGATAGGCGCCTGCGCCCGTCCGCATTCCAGCGTTCCGATCCTCCGGCCGGATCCCATTGGGGAACCGGACCCGGCGGGCGGCCCATGGCCACCGATACCCTTTCCCAACCCGGAAGCGCCCTGACGGCATGCCGTCCGGGGAAAACCGCTTTCAATAAGAAACCCCAAGCCGTCCCGCTTGGGGTTTTACTTCGTGAATCCAGGATACGCCACGGCCCAGGTCAGAATTTAGCCAAGAACTCTTCCACGTCCTTGGTGGTGTTCAGGACGATTTTCAGATCCATGGAGTCATCCTTGCCGATGCGCGCGGTCCTTGCGGGACGGCCGCCGAATAGGGGTATGAAATCCGGCGAGAGCGCTTTTTCCAGTTTCACGGCTCGGTTGTCTTGGAAGTTGGGTTGCATATGGATTCCTTTCGTCCATATTGAATAAGCAATTGAAATGCCATAGGCCAAAGCACATAGAAGGGTGGAAATCGGGAGGATTCGGGTAGTGATGTAAAGGTAACCTGTGCCGGTATTGACACTACCTGTCAAGATCGTTGCTAAACAAGACGGACGGTTGAAAGGAGTTCCGAGGCCGGAAATGGAAAAGGCCCCCGGAATGGGGGCCTTGAAGATTGGATTGGCGCCGAAACGCCCGGATGGAAGGGGAATCCTACCGCAAAGGTTATTTCAGGAAAACGTTGTCGACCCAGACGTCGTTCACGTTGGAGAACCCGAAGTCGAAGACCACACGACCCGCCGCATCGGCCGCGGACTGGGTCCAGCTGATGGTGAAGTGCTGATAGGTATTCGCGGCCGCGGTCACGGTGTACTGCACGTCATGGTATTTGGTCCAGGGATCCACGTTATGCTCCACCACCACCCGGAAGGTCTTGGGGGTCGCCTCGGCCTTGATGTCGAAATCAAGGGTATAGACCTTGCCCGCCGTCAGGGCGAGAGACTGGTAGAGCTGGATGTCCCAGGGATTGGCGCCTTGGTTGGTGATGGTGGCCCGGGCCGCGCCCGCCTCGTTCGCGATGGTGCCCGTGGCGGGCGCCGCGAAATAGGGCGTCCAGGAAACGATCCCGTTCGAGAAGTCCCCGTTCTGCAGCAGGTTGGCAGGCGGGGTGCCGATCGCGAAATCCACGTAATTGAAGTTCACGCCGCCCGTGGTCATGGTGAACCGGAGGGTATGCGCGCCGACGGAGAGGTTCACTCCCGAGACGACGATATCCTTCCAGCTCTGCCAGCCGGAGGCGTCCGTGAAGGAGAACGTTGCGATAGGAGTCGTTCCCCCGTCGAGAGTCACGGCCACGGTCTTGGTTCCGGCATTGCCGGAAGCGAGCCGCGCCGTCAGGGTGTAGGCGCCGTTGGTCGACACATTGACCGCGTAATCGAGCCATTCGCCCGCATCGGTCCAACCCACGTCGTAGCCCGGGCCCCCGTCGGTGGTGGCTTCGATGTCCACGGCCTCGGCGGTCCTGTAGGCCCCGCCCAGATTGGTCGCGGAAAGTTCATGGTAACCCACGCCTTCCCCGCCGGTCTTGAACTCCTCGGCCTGGAGACGGCCCGGAAGCGCGATGCCGACGGGAACGGCATTCACCACGACCTGGATATCATCGGTGGCGCTGGCGGCGCCGTCGCTGACGGTCAGGCGGAACACGTAGGTGCCGGTGGTCGAGGGAGTGAAGTTGGGCTGGGACGTGGTCGCGTTGTTCAAGGCCACCGTGGGGCCCGAGAGCTTGGTCCAGGAATAGGTGAGAGGGGAAGGGGCATTGTCCGGATCCGAAGAACCGCGACCGTCCAGGGTCACCAGGGTATTCACGTTGACGGACTTGTCGGCGCCGGCATTGGCGGTGGGAACCAGATTGCCGCCCGCGGAAACCACATTCAGGTAATTGAGATTGAAGTCACCGGTATTCATGGTAATGCGCAGGGTATGGATTCCCGAGGTCAGGCTGACACCTGAGACTGGGACATCGTTCCAGATCTGCCAGCCGCGCGCGTCGGTCAGGTTGAAGGTGCCCTTGGCGACGCCATCGACCGTGACGGCCGCGGTCTTGGTGCCGACTACGCCGGAGGCCATGCGGGCGGTCAGATTGTAGGTGCCGGTTGTGGCGACATTGACGCTGTACTCCAGCCATTCGCCGGCCTGGGTCCAGCCCACGTTGTAGCCCGTGCCCACATCGGTCGAGGCTTCGATATCCACTCCGTCCGCGCGGTAGACGTTTCCTGTATTGCCCGCGGTCAGGTCATGGTAGCCCACTCCTTCGCCGCCGGCCTTGTAGTCCTCGGCCTGGAGCTTCCCGGGCAGGGCGATATTGGTCGGCGTGGTCCCGAAGGTGGCCGTGAAGGTGGAATTGGTCGAAGGCGTCGAGATGTCATGTGTCTGCGCCTTGCCGTCGGACCAGCCGCTCCAGTAGTAGGTGGTGCCGTTCAAGGTCTGGGGGGAAACCGCTCCGAGGGTGCGCGTGACGCCGACAACGCCGGTGAAACCGAAGCCGGAGGTTTTAGGTTGGCCGTCCAGGGTCACCTGGAGACCGGCAGGGGAGGTGAGGAGGGTGATGAGCGCCTGATTGGGCTTGATTTCCACGCTGTCCCGTTTGATAAGGCCCTGGGAGTCCTTGGCCTCTAGGATGAACCGGTAGGATATCCCGGGCGCGGTTTCATTCGAGGTGGGGATGATGTAGGAGAATCCGGCCCCGATTTTCGGTCCTTCGATGGGATGGGTATGGGCATCATGCACCTCCACCACGTACCAGGAGAGGGAGGTCGCGGGCAGGGTGCCGTCTTCCGCATCGGTCGCCGAGCCGGAATAGGTGATGGTCTGCCCGGCGCTCCATTTGAGGGTGGAGGCCGGCGCCGCGATCGTGGGTACAGGGCGTTGGTTTGAAGTGACCGTCAAGGTGGCGGCATCGCTCATTAAGGTGGCGACGGCGTTCTTGACCGCGACCCGGTAGGTGGTGTTATTGTCGGCGAGGGTGACGCTGGGGATGGTATAGCTGGCGCTCTTGGCATTGGCGATGTCGACGCCGTTCTTCTGCCACTGGTAGGACAGGTTGGTGCCGTTGGCCTCCACCGAGAAGGTGACCGGTTGGTTCACGGAAATGAGCTGGGACGCGGGCTGGCGCGCAATGGTCGGAGCGTCCGAGCCGGTGTAGCTGATCTTGCCCACATTGCCGTTCAAGGTCAGGTAGTAGAGCGCGCCGTCGAAGGGGTTGACCTTCAGGTCCATGAGAAGGCCGCCCAAGGCGGTCGCGAAGGTCGTCGGGGCGGTCGGGGCGGCCAGATCGATCACCTTGATGTACTGGCTGCAATGGTCCCCGAAGAAATAGTCGCCGATATAGCTGGCGGGATATTGTTCGGCGCCAGGCTTGGGGTTGTAGAAGGCCGCGCCGATGATGGCGCAATCCCCTACGTTGTAGTTTCCGCCGTTCGCGGTGTACCCGTTGACATAGCCTCCGATGGGCGTGGTCTTCCCGGCTTCCGAAGTCGGTCCTTCGGAATTGGGCCATCCGAAGTTGCGACCGCCCTGGGTGGCCTCATTGATCTCCTCGTAGGTGTTTTCGCCGATATCATTGATGAAGATGCGGCCGGTTCCCGGCTGGACGGCGAAGGTGAAGGGATTGCGGAGGCCGAACGCCCAGATGGCGCGGTTCTTACCGGTCTGGGACGCGTAGAAGGGATTGTCGGTGGGGATATTCGGGATGCCGGGCGTGCCCGATGGGGTTTTCGAGAACCGGAGCATTTTGCCGAGGAGGTTGTTCGCCTGGCCGTTGGTGGTGAGGCGGTTGTCGCCCGTGGTCAGGTAGAGATTGTTGTCCAGGCCGAAGTGCAGGGCGCCGCCATTGTGGTATGCGCTGTTGGTGAGGGGGTCGAGTTCGAACAGGATGGTCTCGGCCGGGTCGGCTTTGTTCGGATCCGAGGCGGAGACGGAAAAGATGCTGACGCGATTATGATTGCCGCCCGCGACGGAATAGTGGATGTAGACCTTTTTCACTCCGTTGTTCCAGTCCGGATCGAAGGCGATGCCCAGGAGGCCGCGTTCGGTGTTCTGGTCCACGGTGAGGGTCAGGAAGGTCACGGTCGTGGCGGGACCGGTGACAATCTTCACGGCGCCGCTCTTTTCAAGGACGAACAGACGACCGTCCGGCGCGAATTCCATCGCCATCGGGGTGCTCAATCCGGAGATGACGTTCTGGTCCGCGAATTTGGTTAGGGGCACGGCCATGCCGGTGGCCAAGGTGTTCTGCCCCCTGTTTCCGGTCAGGCCATCTTCGGATTGGCATCCGCCCAAGAGCAGGACGAGCATGCTCAAAACGGCCATCAGCGGCGCGATTACGGTCCGCGAACGGAAATGCGATATACGTGTGCGATTTGCAGTCATCATTGATTCCACTTTCCTGATTAAATGGACCGGCGAGTCCCCACCCTGCCGCTCCGTGTCCCTAGAATCCGCAAATCTAAATATTCAGACCTCTACAACGGAAAAAAATGTGCGGTCGATCCTATTTCAAATGGGTCTATAAGCTCAACAATCCACGGTACTTACGGAAAAATCTGTCGGTGGGGATTACAATGGCAGGCGGTTTTCCTCAAGGGCGCTGATACACCGGGGTAGAAGGGCTCCTTGTGGATGCCTCTTTGCCATCGGGCATGATCCCCATTCCGGTTCCCAGATTCCGGAGTATCGGCGCGGGACCCTTCGGGGCGGATAGGAAAACCGGATCCACCGGCCGTTTTTGAGCGTACAACCAAGCGGGCAGGCCCGGCTCATTCATCGCCGGCACCTGCACCTCATGATCGACCCCGGGGTACTCGGTATACCTGGGCGAGCCGCCCGCCTTGCGGATGGCCGCGATCATGGTCCGATCGTATTCGACGGGAACGGTCGCATCCTTGTCCCCATGGAAGGCCCAGATGGGGAGATGGATCAGCACGGGCGCCTGTACGGGATCGCCGATGCCGCACATGGGAATGGCCGCGGCGAACCGGGCGGTGAACCGCTCGATGATCTCCCAGGTCGCATGGCCGCCCATGGACTGCCCCAGGATATACAACCGATCGGGATCGATGGGGTAGGCGCGCGCCAGGGAATCCATGAGGTCGAGCACGATCCTGGACATGCCCCGCAGGGATCCGCTATCGATCGGCCTTCCCTTGTTCACCCACGTGCTTTCGACCGGGCATTGCGGCGCGAAGATGAAAGCGGGATGCTTCGCCTGGTTCGAGTCCACGGCCCAGACGGTCGCGATCCGGCTTTGGGTCAACTGCGCCTTGTTGTCCGTGCCCTTGGCGCCCGCCCCGTGAAGGGCCAGGATCAGCGGATAGGATTTGGTCCTGGAGTATCCGGCGGGGACGAACAAACGGTAGGGGAGGACCAGGCCGGAGGCGGCTCTATAGGTCCTGGTGAGGAAAAGGCTTTCCTGCGCCGTGAGGAGGGCGGGAAACAACGCGAATGATAGGGCGACGATGCGAAACAGAATAGAGCCTCCGGTGATGATGGTCATCCGGGCCGCTCCCCCAACCGGTCCGCCGGAAAATCTAATCGTAAAAGGAGGCGTTGAATCGGCGGCACGGCCGGATACGCGGGAAGCGCGAAAAAACGGTATTACCGGGTGATTCCGGAATCAGGCAGGGGCTGGAGCCGGATCCGGGACGGGCTCCGGAGCGACGGCGCCGGAAGGGGAAGGGGTGCCTTCCAAGCCATGCTCCTTCAGCTTTCGCCAAAGGGTGGAGCGCGAGATGCCCAGGCGCCGCGCGGCTTCGGTATGGTTTTTGTGGCAGATTTCCAGGGCTTTGCGGATATAGTTCTTCTCGAGTTCCGCCAGGGTCAAAAGGGATGCTGGATTGTTGTCCGGAGGAACGGTTTCGCCCTTGGGCAAGGCGAAAAAGGCGGGACCTCCCTGGGATTTGACCAGGTATTCCGGCAGATCGTCGAGGACGATATTGTGGCCTTCGCACAGGGCCACCGCATGCTCGATGATGTTCTCCAACTGGCGGATATTGCCCGGGTAGTCGTAGTTGAGGAGGAGGGCCTCGACGTTCTTGGCCATGCCGTGGATCTCCTTCTTGTTGAGGCTCGCGTACTTCTTGACGAAGGTGCGGATCAACCCGGGGATGGAGCTGCGGCGGTCGCGCAGGGGCGGCAAGGTCAGATGGAAGATGCTGAGGCGGTAGTAGAGGTCCTCGCGGAAGGAGCCGTTGGCGATGGCCTTGTGCAAATCCTTGTTTGAAGCCGCGATGACCCTGACGTCCACGTACTTGTTCTCGTTGTCCCCCACGCGGCGGATTTCCTTTTCCTGGAGGAAGCGCAGCAGCTTGACTTGGGTCTGGAGGGACAGTTCCCCGATTTCGTCCAGGAACAGGGTCCCTTTGTCCGCCATTTCGAACAGGCCCTTGCGATCGGCGATGGAGCCGGTATAAGAGCCTTTACGCGAGCCGAAGAGTTCCGATTCGACCAGGTTCTCGGGGATGGCGCCGCAATTCACGGCGACGAAGCTCTCGTCCGCGCGCTGGCTGAGCCGGTGCACGATATTGGCCATGAACTCCTTGCCCGTGCCGCTTTCGCCCGAGATGAGGATGGTGCTGTTGGTGGGGGCCACCTTGGTCACCGTCTTGAGGATCTTCTTCATGGTGGGGGAGGAACCCAGGATGTCTTCCAGGTAGCGCTCTTCCATGGCCCGGACGTTCTTACGGGTCAAGCCATGGTTGAGGGCCTTGGTGGCCAGGCTCTCCAGAAGGTTCACGTTCACGGGCTTGATGAGGAAGGAATGGGCCCCGCGCTGCACGGCCGCTTCCGCTTTCTGCGTATCCCGGACCGTGGCCATGATGAAGACCTCGATGCCGGGGTTGCTCTCCTTGGCCAGATCGAGGATGTCGAGGTTGTCGATGGTGAGGAATTCGGACGACAGGAACATGGCCCCGATGCCGCCCTGGGTCAGCAGCTTGATGGCGTTCTGGCCGCCGCTGCTCTCCATGATCTCGGTATTAGGGATCGACCATTTGTTGAAGACCTCTTTTTTGAGCTCCGGGTCGTTGTCGAGTATGAAAATCTTCATATCGTTCGCTTTCGGGCCTGGCTCCGGGCGCCATGAGGACGCTCGGATTCCGGCCGATTCCCGTTACGTGAAAAAGGTCTTGGCCTTCTGGAAGAAGGATTTGGGATGATCCTTTTCCTGGATCTTTTCCAATTCCTTCAGGACTTCGATTTCCCTGGCGGTCAGGTTCTCAGGCGTATGCACGTGGATTTTCACGTATTGGCTGCCGCGCTGGTGCCCGTTGATGTCCGGCAGGCCCTTGCTGCGCAGGCGCATGAGCTTCTCGCTCTGGGTCCCGGCCGGGATCTTCAGGTCCACTTCGCCGTCGATGGTCCGGACCCGGATGTCCCCGCCCAGGGCCACCGTGGTGTACGGCACTTCCACCTGGCTGTACAGGTCCACGCCCCGGCGTTCGAAGAACTCGTCTTCCGCTTCCTTGATGGCCACGATCAGATCGCCGCTGGGCCCGCCCTGGGGGCCCGCATGGCCTTCACCGCGCAGGGTAAGGTAGTTGCTCTCCTCCACGCCCGGGGGGACGTCGATGGAAATGGTGACTTCCTCCTGGTTGCGGCCCTGGCCATGGCAGGTGGCGCATTTGGTTTTGATCAAGGTGCCGATTCCCTGGCATTCGGGGCAGGTGGTCACGTTGACGATCTGCCCGAAGAATGAACTCTGCACCTGGCGCACCTGGCCTTGGCCGGCGCAAACGTTGCAGGTCTGCTTGCCGGTGCCGCCCTGCCCCGCGCAGGTCCCGCACTTGTTGTATCGTTTGAGCTTGACCTTCTTGGTCACGCCCACAGAGACGTCCGGAAGGGTGACGGTGAGGGCGATCTGCACGTCCTGGCCCCGGGGGGGGCCAGAGCGTCCGCGACCGCCGCGTCCGCCGCCGGCCCGGCCGAAGAAGTCCCCGCCGAAGATGTCGCCGAAGGCGCTGAAGATGTCCTCGAAGTTGCTGAAGCCCTCGGCACCGCCGCCCGCGTTCTGCACCCCGGCATGGCCGAAGCGGTCGTACTGGGCGCGCTTGGTCGCGTCGCTCAGGACGGA
The DNA here is from genome assembly GCA_028287465.1 of Fibrobacterota bacterium. GTDB lineage: Bacteria > Fibrobacterota > Fibrobacteria > UBA11236 > UBA11236 > Chersky-265. Next base: position 1,555 of record JAQBPO010000034.1, on the reverse strand, counting down.
ATAGGCCTCGGCGGCCTCCTTGAACTGGTCTTCCGCTTCCTTGTTGCCGGGATTCTTGTCTGGATGGAATTTGACGGCCAATTTCTTATAGGCCGATTTGATGGCCGCGACGTCAACGTCCTTGGCGACGCCCAATATCTCGTAATAATCCCGCTTAGTCGCCATAGGTTTCCCTTAAAAATGCTTTCAGTATACCACAGGAAAAAAAGAGAGGCATTTCTGCCTCCCCTCGGATCCGCCTGCCTGAGAGGCTAAAATACCATGTCCCGCGGGCCTGGACCCGCGGGACGGTTTTACTCGACCACCTCGAAGTCCGCGTCCACGGCGCTGTCATCCTTGCCCTTGGCGCCCTTGCCGTCGCCCTTGGGACCCGCTCCCGCTCCGGGGGCCTGTCCGGCGCCGTCGCCCTGGGCTCCCGTCGCCTGGGCGTTCTCGGCGGCCGCCTTGTACATCGCCTCCGAAAGCTTGTGGGATGCTTCTTCCACCTTCTTGATGGCGGCCTGGACCTCTTCCAGGTTCTCCGAGCCTTCGATCTTCTTCAGCTCCGCCACGGCGGCCTCGACGTTGGCCTTGTCTTCGGCCGAAATCTTGTCGCCGTGCTCCTTGATGAGCTTCTCGGTGCTGTAGATCATGTGCTCGGCCTGGTTCTTGACCTCGGCCTTTTCCTTTTCCTTCTTGTCGATCTCGGCGTTGGCCTCGGCTTCCTTGACCATGCGCTGGATCTCGTCCTCGGAAAGGCCGGAAGACGCTTCGATCTTGATCTTCTGCTCCTTGCCGGTGGCCTTGTCCTTGGCGGCCACGTGCACGATGCCGTTCGCGTCGATGTCGAAGGTCACCTCGACCTGGGGCATGCCGCGGGGCGCCGGCGGGATGCCGGTCAGCTCGAAGCGGCCCAAGGTGCGGTTGTGCCGCGCCATTTCGCGCTCGCCCTGGAGCACGTGGATGGATACGGCGGGCTGGTTGTCTTCGGCCGTGGAGAACACCTGGCTCTTGCGGGAGGGGATGGTGGTGTTGCGTTCGATGAGCTTGGTCATGACGCCGCCCAAGGTCTCGATGCCCAGGGACAGGGGGGTCACGTCCAACAGCAGCACGTCCTTGACGGCGCTGTCGCCGGCGAGCACGCCCGCCTGCACCGCGGCGCCCACGGCCACGACCTCATCCGGGTTCACGCCCTTATGGGGCTCCTTGCCGAAGAATTCCTTCACCTTGTCCTGGATGGCCGGGATGCGGGTGGAGCCGCCGACGAGGATGACCTCGTCGATGTCCTCTTTTTTCTTCCCGGCATCCTTCAAGGCCTGGGCGCAAGGCTCGATGCTCTTGTCCACCAAGGCCTGGGTCAACTGGTTGAACTTGGCCCGGGTGAGGGTCAGGTCCAAGTGCTTGGGTCCCGAGGCGTCCGCCGTGATGAAGGGCAGGGTGATTTCGGTCTGCTGGGCCGAGGAAAGCTCGATCTTGGCCTTTTCGGCGGCTTCCTTCAGGCGCTGCAAGGCGAGCTTGTCACCGCGCAGGTCAATGCCCTGTTCGCGCTTGAATTCATCGGCGAGGTAGCTGACGA
>JAQBPO010000022.1 GCA_028287465.1 Fibrobacterota bacterium | reverse complement strand
TCCCCTTGGATGTGGTGTCGACTTCGGTTTCCGGGCATAGCTCCCGGAACCCATAGCTGCGAACGCTTCGGCCGCCGCCCAGGAAGAAGCGATCGGAATTGGTCCCGCCTTGACCGAAGAATTTCCCGCCGTCCAGCCGCACGGCCAACTTTACCTGCTTGAGGCCGGGATAGTAGTAGTAATAGCCGGTCTGCAGCTCCAGCCAATTATGACGGAACTCCGTGAACCGGAACCGGTTGTCCTCGATCAGCGGCCCGCCGTTTCCCCAGCTCGGAGCCAAACGGATTCCGCGCGTCGGATCCAGGGTCTGGTTCAGGAACGAGAAATAGGCTGTCTGGATGAAGTTCAGGTTGAGCGAGCGCTCCCGGCTCGATTCGCCCAGCCTGCGGCTCTTCGATTCCACTTCCGCGTTGCCCACCAGGCGCAACCAATAGGACCAGGGCCAGGTGAGGCGGGCGCTGTTCACGGTCCGGAAGTCCCCGCCGAAAAAATTCCGGACGGTATCCATGGGTTGGTCCTGGGTCCAATTGATGCTGAAATCATCGTCGAAGCGGATAAGGTACCCGAAGGTCAGGGGGGATCCGTACCCGGCGTAAAGGCTCTGGCGCTTGGTGGCCATGGCGCCGCCGCCCCGCACCTCGTTCAGGGTGCCGGCGATATTGCTATGGCGCGCATCGACGGATACGCCGAATCCGGATTGGGTTTCATAGAAGGCGGAGGTGCGGATGTTCCCCGGAACCCGCTCCTCGGTCTGCAGGATCAGGGCGCTCGTATGCGCCGGCCCCGGCAATAGGCTGTCCTTGAGGCGGGCGAAATTGTAGGCCCCGGTGTACTGGAGCTTTTCGATCAGCCCATCGTTGTCGGAAATGCGCATGGTATCGCCCTTGCCGTACTTGACCAGGGAGCGCAAGAGATCGTCCCGGGTGATGCCCACCAGGGTGTCCGCCGGGGCGGCCCTTTGGTTGCGTATGATCAAGGTATCGAAAAGCACGGGATAGGAAGGTTCCACCAGGTAATCCACCTTGACCGTGCGGGTGGCCGCCTTCACCGAAACCTTGTCGTCAACCTTGGCCCGGACATAGCCGGAATTGCCGTAGGTCTGCAGCAGATAACGGCGATCCTGGAATATCAGATCCTCCTGATAGGGCTCGCCCCGTTTCGCCTCGAGGTCGGCGGAATCCACCACCAGGGCGGGTTGGGGCGCCTTCTGGGGCGGGGCCAGCTTGAGCGTGTCCACCCCGGCGGTATCCACCCCTATTCCCGCGGTGTCCTCGGCGGCCTGCTGCTGCGGGGTTCCGGAGGTGTCCTCGACCACCACGACGCGCACGGTATCATAGGTGTAACGCTCCCCTTCCTTGATCGTGAGGGCGGCGTCCCAGTCCTTCTTGTCCCCGCCTTCCCTCGGGCGCACGTCCACGTCCACCTTGACGTCGAAGAATCCGCTGCGCCGGTAGAGATCGGCCGTGTAGAATTGGGCATCCTCCTGCCAGGACAGGATCCCTTCCCGGTTGTAGGACTCGGGCTCCGGGACCAGGACGTCCATGATCCTGCCGGTGCGGAAGAATTCATTGCCGGTGATCTTCACCGACATGGCCGCGTCCGAAAGGGAAAGCAGGGCCAGCACCCAAGCGTATGCGGGCTTCATCGCAAGCTGTCCGGCAAGGCGACCGTCTTGCCTTCGCCCCGCGTCAGGGGAACGGCCGTGTTACGGTTGTCTTCCGCTTCGGGCGGACGGGCGGGCCCTTTTTTCGCCCACCAGCTGCCCCAGAAGTCGTAGGTGTAGTTCAGCCCCAGCCGCTTCCTCAGGGAGGATTCATCCTCGGTTTCCAGGGTCCGGTCCGGATCCGTGAAGATGGCCGCCTCCACGTTCACGTTGTTGTTGAGCCTGCGCCTCCATTTGGGATCGTCGACGAAGGCGGGCAGCGGGGGCCGCCATTCCAGGCCCAGACGGTAGTTCCAAGGGCTGCTGGACGCATCGTTCTGCGGGGCGTAGGCGGACCGGACCCTGAGACGGGTGCGCCAGAACTCCCGGCTCAGGAGTTCCAGGGAGATGGCTTCCTGGGTGGATGTCGTGGTATCGCCCACCTCGCCGGATTTCTTCTTGGAGGCCAGAGCGCCGAAGCCTGTGACCTGGGCGCTGGATATCCAATGGCCCGAGAGTTTTCCCGCCGCGTCGGAGAGGTATTGGCTGGCTACGGGCTCGAGAAGGGCCAAAGCCTGCTCCTCGTAGCCGAGCCCCGATCCGCCGGCGCTGAATCCGGAGGAATAGCAGCCCCGGCGCACGGAATAGACCAGGGCCGAAACCTCCACGCCCGCCCCGCTGGCGCCTTGGCAATCGCTGTCATAGGTGAACTGCAGATCCGAGAGTTCCCCAGTGAGGCGCGTGATGATATTGCAGGAATCCAGGGTGCCGGCTTCGCAATTCCGGGCCAGGCGCTTCTGCGCTTCCAGGGCCACCTTGCCCGCTTCGAGGGGCGTATTGAGCCATTTCACGTCCATCCGCCGGATGGCATAGGCCTGTTTCTTGGCGCCGAGCTCGCCCCGCTGGGAGGAGATGCGACCCTGGACCAGGGCGTAGGGATAGGTTCCGGCCATGGAAAAGTTCCCCACGTAGTTCACGCGCAGGATATCGGTTTCGATGCTGTTGCCCGTTCCCGCGGTCTCAAGGTTGATCTGGACCTGCATGGCCTGGCTTCGCTTGACCGTGCGGCGTTCAGGCGATCTTTTGAACAGGTTCTGCAAGGTCTCCATGCTCCGCAGCCTATAGCGGATTTCGGAGCTGTCCAAGGTGGCATCCACGCGGATGAACGGGATGCGGCCGCCGCCCGGCACGCCCAGTTTGTTTTTCCCCAAGGGGGTCCGATAGGTCAGATCCACCCTGGAGAAGTCGCCCGCCGCGCGCATCGGGGCCTTGATATGCTCGGCCGAACCGGACCCGATGGAGGCCTGTATTTCCAGGGAGGTGGAATCGCCTCGCAGATCCAGTTTCACGTTACGGAGCTTGATGCGATCCCCGGCCCCGAATTGGGCCGCGAAGCTGTTGCCCGCCAGGGACCCGGACATGCGCTGGGTCGCGGGATCCATTTCGAAACGGCCGTTCATTTCCGCGCCGGCCCGGGAGCGCATGGTGAAACGGGGCACGGCTATCTTGCCTCCCTGCATTTTCACCGGAGCCGAGAACGATTGGGTATCCAGGCCGGCAACCAGGTAATTCCCGCGCAGGGTATCCGCTTCCAGGCGCAAGCCCTTCATGCCGTCCTTGAAGGGCATGGCCAGATCCGCGCGCACCTGCACGTCCCGCAGCTCCCCCGAGGATCCGGGCAGCACCGCATCCCCGCGCACGCCCAGCCGCCCTTTCAGCTCCTTGAAAGCGAGGATGTTCCCGCGGAAGTCCAGGAACACCTTCTGGCCCAGGCGGGCGCGGACTAGGATTCCTTGGTCCTTGGCGAGCACGCCGGTCAGATACAGGGTCGCGGAATCGTTGAACAGCGGTTCCTGCGGGGAAGCGGTGACCGCCTTTATGATGAGGCTGTCGCCCTTGCCGAAGATGGCGAGTTCCTTGAGTACGATCTTCCCGTCATCGCTACCCAGGCGGATATCCTGGAACTTGTAGGTCCCGGCGAAACCGCTGGCGGCATTGTAGGAGAAATGGCCTGCCACGGTCCCGGACTTGAGCGGCGGCTCCGGCATGGCCACGGCCAAGGCCTTGGCCAGATCGAACCGATCCGCGCCCAGGCTCACCTCCTCGAAATCCTCCTTGGCGAGCTTGGACAGCTCGAAGAACTGGCCTCCGTGCAGGCTGATCCGGGCGGAAGCGGTGATTTCATTTCCCGAAAGGGAGGCGCGGGACTCCTTAACGACGAGGATTCTGGGGTCCCACTCCGCCTTCGCCTGGGCCTGCAGGCGTTCGGCCTTGTATTTGCCGGTGACCCGGAGGTCCGCCGACCCGGTACGCGCCGTGATGTCCCACCGGAAATCCCCGGTCACCCTGGGCTGATTGGCCTTGAGGGAATCGAGCTTGACGTAGGGGAACCTGTCCAGGGCGATATCCTTGGCATGCACTTCTATCAGGTCCAGGCGGGGCATCGCCCCGTCGCAGGATCCGAATTCCCGGCTGGCCACATGGAGGGTCATGGGCATGCCGGGCCGGTTCAGGCCCACCGTCCCGGAAAGCCCCCAATCGACTCCGCGCCAATACAGGTGGGACGGCTCCAGGACGTATCCCGCACGGCCGTATCGGTTGTTCAGACGCACGGAGTCGGCCACCACGCCGTAGGCCTTGAAACCGGTCATCTCCGCCACCGCCCTCACCTCGCCGCCGGAGATGCGTCCCGTTATAGTGGCGGTCTCGAAGACGATGTTGGTATCGGTGAAGGCGACGAGCCAACGCTCCCCGGGGGCGAGCCTCAAGGAGAACGCGCCGTTCCAATCCGGCAAGTCCGGCGGGTCCACGGGAGTCCCCGCCTTGAGCGCCTTCGTTTTCGCCTTCTGCTTCGTGGAAGCCGCGGTGGTCCGCTTCGTGGCCGCAGCTGCACGCCCCGGCCCCTCGGGAGCCTTCTTCAAATCGGCCGTGATGCGCGATCCGTCGCCCGTTGAAATCTCGGCCTTGATGGCGTCAGCCGAAGCGCGCAGATCCGCCACCTCCAGGTCCGCGTTCCCGCGCTTGCCCGCCGCGGTCACGGCGAACCCGCGCATATGGCCTTTCGCGGTAAGGCCCGCATGGCGGACGAGCCAACCCGGGACCGCCAGGGAATCCCTGCCGGTAACGTAGAGGTTTCCCCCGAGCTTCACGTCCTCGCCGCCTTCCCCGCGGCTCGCCACCGACCAGATTCCCGCCGTGTCCCTGAAGCCGACCTTGATCGCCACGCGCTGGGCGTTCAGTTTGATGGGGAGGGAATCGGGAAGCCGCGATACCCGGGCCCGCAGGCTGCCTTCGAGGCGCAGGGTCCCGGGCATGGAACCCTTGAATTCCGCGTCCAGGCCTTGCGCCAGCGGCAGGGTGGGCGCCAGCTTGAGCGCCTTGGCATAGGGCTCCGATGAAGCCAGGTGGGCGCGCATTTCCGCCGTGCCTTTAAGCAGGTTGGACTTGGGAAGGACCAGGTCGAGAGCCAGGGTGTCGCCCGCGCGCTTCCAGCCCACCCGGAGGGTCGCCATGGCGGAATCGTTCCAATCCGCCGCGGCGGTCAATCCATGCCTCAGGTCGCCGGTTTGGCGCGCGCGGGCCTCGCGGATGGAAACCCTCACGCTGCGCTCGCTGGGGGTTTCCAATTCCACGCCGTCGCCCTGGACCAGCAAGCCCGCGGTATCGGAGACCAGGATGCGTCCGGCCCTCACGGTGACCGAGCCCGGCAGCTTGAAATCCGGGAAGGGAATGGAGTCCTTCTTCGGTTTTACCGTATCCGGCCCGGGCATGATCCTCAGGGCGAGGGTATCCACGTCCAGGGTCACCGATGGGCCGAAATGCAGGAGGCTTTTGAAAAGGTTCGCCGAGACGCGGGTCCGGCCCGCCGCGGCCATCAGGGTGGGGCTGTCGTACAGGACGGAATCCGCGTTCAGGTCCAGGCTCCACCTGAATTCCGGGTTGACCAGCCGGGCCTTTCCGTCGCCGACCTTCAGGTCGCGCGCGAGATACCTCTGCGCCGCCAATCGGCCGCCGAAATAAACCGCGAGGAAAAGGACCACAACGAGGATTCCCAATGCGACGAAAATCCTTTTAATCCATTTGCGCATCGGGAGCCTGTACTAAAATAAACGCTTATCCCGGCGGGGAAAACTTTTTTCCGCGCCGCTCAGTAACCTGTAAGTTACGCACGCGGACCGAACCCCGGTTCCCGCGTCCATCAGTGCGCCATTAATCGGGCGTGGCCCGCGGCCATTCGCCCTCTCCGGTCATGGATAAATCCTGGAAAACTGTCGAAAAAATTTACAATTCCCTAAGGGACTTGGCTAAAATTCCTCCTGAAGGCCAGGTTTTTCAATGGCTTATCATAGCCAATATAGCGAAGCGCGCGGGCCGTTACTAGTTTTTGGCCGGCCCCCGGTTTACGGCGGGACCGACTTCGGATCGAATGCCGATCCTTCCAAGGACAATGGAATCACCTGACGAGAAGAACCCAGGGGAAAATGCCGGAAATCAGAATGCCTGAGAATGAAGGGTACGGGAAATCCCGGGTTTCGCGTCTAACGGGGATTTCCCCCGGTGGACGGACCGTGGCCGCCGCCATCGGTCTATTCGGAGTATGCCTTTCCGGGTTCCTCCTTTCCTGCAACGTCACCGACCGGGATCTGGGCGATTCGCCGATCGGACCCGTTGCGGGCGGCGGGATCGATACCTCTTCCATCGGAGGTTGGGTCCGGGATTCCGTGGCCAGCAATATGCGTCTCTTCGCCTCGCCCCATACCCTCAAGGCCGGGAACAAAGGCCGCTCCACCGTGACCGCCCAGGTCTTCGACAATAGCCACAATCCCCTGCGCGGCAGGATCGTCACCTTCGCCGCCTCCATCGGGACCATCACCGGCCGTGACACTTCGGATGCCGACGGCATCGCCACCGCGACCTATTCCGGCGTCCCCAGGAACGGCGAGGTCCGCATCCTCGCCACCGCCGACGTGGGCGATTCCATGGCCGTGGTCGGCACGTCCATCCAGCTGGAGGGCCTGACCCTGCGCATCGCCCCGCTTTCCCCCGACACCCTGATCGGCCAAAGCGTACCGGTAACGGTCACCTTGATCGATGGGGAAGGCGAACCCGTCCCGGCCGCCCTGGTCAAGCTCCAAGGGACCGCCGCATCGGAAGGCGTCACCGACGGCGCCGGCACCCTCCGGACAACGGTCAAGAGCGATACGGAAGCCCAGATCAAGATCGCCGCCACGGCCCTCGGCGCAACCTCGGACGTCACCGTAGGCTTCTGGGCGACGCCGCCGGACTCCCGCTCGCGAACCCTGCTCATCTTCGCCGAACCCTCCCGCCTGGCGGCCGCCAACGGCGAGACCTCCAAGATCAAGGCCATCCTCTACGACGACAACCACAATCCCATCGCCGGCAAGCGTGTCGCCTTCTCGACAACCCATGGGCTCATCACCCCGTCGGATACCACGGACGCCAACGGCGTCGCGGAAGCGACCTTCCAGGGCACGGCCCAGAATGCGGACGCCTTGGTCACCGCATCCTACCAACAAGGGGATTCCACGCGCCGCGCCTCCGCCACCGTCACCCAGGCCGGCCTGCAGATCGAAGTGAAGCCCGCCGCGGGCGAGGCCGTGCTGAAGGATACCGTCCCCGTTTCCATCCGGGTCCGTGACGCAAAGGGCCGCGCTTTGCCGGACGTCGAGGTCACCATCAAGGGCGCCCGGCAATCCTCCCTGCGCACGAACGCTTCCGGGACCGCCACCGCCACCGTGACCAGCGCGACCGAGCAGACCATGGTGATCTCCGCCTCCGCCCTGGGCGCGGCCGACAGCGCCAAGGTCATCTTCCTGGCCACCCTGCCCATCTCCTCCATCATCTCCAAGGCCGCCGTCGGCAACCTGCGCATCTTCGTGGACCGGTCCAAGCTCAAGGCCAGCAATACCGACCAGACCAATGTCCGCGTCGTCGCCTTCGACAAGTTCAACAACCCGCTCTCCGGGCGCCAGGTCCGCTTCACGGCCAACTACGGCATCATCACCTCCACCGACACCACGGATGATCGCGGCGAGGCGACGGCGGTATACCGCGCCGTGCCCATCAACGTGGACGCGCGCATCACCGCCTCCATGAGCGTCGAGGATTCCTCCCTCTCGGTTTTCACCACCGTCACCCTGGCCGGTCTCGAAATCAACGTGGTCCCCTCGGTCACCGACGCGCTTTTGAACCGCACCGTGCCCGTGCTCATCAAGATCGTCGACGGCGCAGGCTCTCCCGTCCCGGACGCGACCGTGATCTTCAACGGCAATCCGGGCCAGGGCACCACCAACGGGGACGGGATCTTCCAGACCGCAGTAACCAGCGGGACGCAGAAGCGCGTGACCGTGGCGGCCAAGGCCCTGGGCGCCCAGGACAGCAATTACGTGGACTTCTGGAACGTGCTCCCGAACAAGGGCGACAATACCGTGGGCAGCATCCGCAAGATGCGCATCTTCTCCTCCCGCTCGCAACTGCGCGCCGACAACTCGGACTTCGCCGTAGTCTCGGTCATCCTGACCAACGAGAACAACAATCCGGCCACGGGCGAGATCGTGAAGTTCACGAGCGACCTCGGCATCATCGGCCAATCCGCGACGGTGGACAGCGCCGGACGCGCGAGCGTCATCCTGCGCAGCGCCCCGGTCAACGGGGTCTGCAGGGTTTCCGCCACCGCGGTGGGGCGGAACCTCGAGGCGTCCACGGAAATCATCTTCAGCGGCGTGACCTTGCAATTGGCCGCCGACCAGACGGACCTGAAGGTGGGCCAACTCGTGAGCCTGGAAGCCTTCCTCCAGGACGCATCCGGAAACGCCATCGGCGGGGATGAGGTTTCCTTCACCCTCTCGGGGCCGGGAGCGTTCGACAACGGCAATTCTTCCTATACGACGGTCCTGAGGCCGGACGGAAAAGCCCTGGTACGGGTGTCCGCCAGCGCGGCGGGAACCGTGGTGGCCAGGGCGGCGGCCTTGAACACTTCGGATTCGGCGACCCTGCGCTTCACCACCAACTCGCTCTCCCTTGCGGCCTCCAAAACGCCCCTGCTGGTCGGGGGAGCGGATTCCGCCCTGATAACCGCGACCTATGTCAACGGATCGGGCTCCCCTGTCGCGGGAGCCGCCATCTCCTTCGCGACCAATGCCGGAACCATCACCAATGCGACCGGGGTGACCGATGGATCGGGCAAGGCGACCGCCTGGCTGAAGAGCGCGACCTTCTCCGGCACGGCCACGGTCCAGGCCAATGCGGGCGGCGGGGCCGCCCAGATTAAGATCGATTTTTCCGCTTCGATTCCGAAATCCATCAAGCTCACCATCACGGCGGACAATATCGCCGTCAACGGCGGAGTCGCCCAGCTTCGCGCCGAAGTGGCGGACGCCGAAGGCAACCTGGTCACCGGCGCCAACGTGAATTTCCGGATCCTCAAGGGACCGGGCGGCGGCGAGGCCGTCACCAAGCCGGTGGTCCAGTCCCAGGCCGGGGTGGCGTTGAGCCAATTGCAGGCCGGCAGCGTGCCGAGCAGCTACCGCGGGACCCTGGTGGTCGCCTCCATCGGCGCCCTCGCGGATACATCCAAGCTGACCATTTCCGGTCCCGCCCATTTCGTGACCGTTTCCCGGCCGGAAGACGATTCGGTCCCGGTGGGCAAGGCCGGGAACATCGATGAGACCACCTTCGAGTTCTTCGCCGGAGCCGTGGTGCAGGACATCAACGGCAACGCGGTTTCCGACGGGACCGAGGTGCATTTCAGCGCCGTGGTGACCGGGATGAAGGTCGGAATGCGGGTGCTCGACCATTGGGACGGCCTGGGCACGACGGCCACCTCCGTAAAGCCCATCTACAAGCCAATCTCCATCGAGCTCCCCTTCGAGGATATCAACAACAATTTCAGGTCCGACGCCGGGATCGATTTGGACCTGGACGGGAATGCCGCCATCCTCAGGCGCGGCGAGGATCGCAACGGGGACGGGATTTTCGATTGGAACCCGCTCCTTCACGATTCCTGGTTCGATTTCAACGGCAATGGGAGATGCGATCCCGGGTCGGGCGAAAACGATACCGTCCTGGTGGACGGCAAGGTCGTGTTCGCGGATCTGAACGGCAATGGGATCCGGGACCGGAGCGAGATCCTCATCGACAATGGAACCGCCAACGTCTGCGATGAACCCGCCAGCGGCGATTATCCTTATGGCGAATGGGAAATCCGCTCCTTTTTCGATCCCCTGAAATTCCGGGACAACGAGTTCGCCGTCGCCATCGAGGTTTCCGCGGTCACCAAGGACGGCGTGGCGCATGCGAGACTGCGCTATCCCCGCCAACTCGCGCGCCGGCTGTTCGTGAACGTCAATGCCGAAGCCAACGGAATCCGGGACAAGGACGGCGAACGTTTCGTTCTGCCGCAGATCAAGTAAGGGCCCATGGGAATGGAACGCAAACCGAACAAAGGAACCGCCTTCCGGGCCATCGCGCTTTCGGCCGTCCTGGCCTTGGGCGCCCGGGCCGCCGCGCCCGTCGAAGACATGGGCCCGCAAAGCCTCGCCTTGCAGTACGGCCTTTCCTTCCGCGGGCAGGGAATCACCCGATCCGATATCCCCTCCCATGAGACCATCCATTCCCTGAGCCTGACCTATGCTCCCGTGTTCTACGTCTCCCTTGAGGCGGGTCTGGGCCTGGATCGATTCGACGTGGACGCCGTCAACTCCGTCGCCTTCCGCGGGGACTACGGCATTTCCCCCCTGTTCGGGGCGGTCTTTTCCACTCCGGACTATTTCGTCGAATGGCTGCGGTTTTCCGGTGGAGCGCGCTTCCTCTACCTGAACAGCAAGGACGAAAAAGGCTTCCGCTATTCGGGCCTGATTTCCAGCCCCTTCCTGGGCATCCTCGCCTCGCCATCCGGTTATATCGATATCGAAGCCGGCGGTCGGATGCACTTGATGGACGGCTCCATGGAAGGACCCTCGGGTCCGAATCAGCCCTTCGCGAACGGTGAGGATTTCCGCGGCTACCTTTCGCTCACGGTGAAGTCCCCGGCCGATGGGGCCTATCTCACCTTCGACATGGATATGTCTCCCGGTTTGGACGCGGACTGGTCCCATGGACCCCAGGAAGCCCAGGTCGGGATATCCTTCGGGACCATCCTGGGAAGCCGGCCGCGGTCCCCGGAGCCCAGGGAAATCCCGGTCTATTTCCCCGCCTATCCGGAAATGAAGGACAAGCAGGATCAGATGTCGAAAGAGATCGAGTAGCAGGGACCATGGCCAAGTTCAGCTATAAAGTGAGGGATCGGGAGGATCGCGTGGTGCTGGGCACCATGGAGGCCGTGACCGCGGACGAGGTGCTCGAGCGCCTGTCGCAGAAGGATTTCCTTCCCATCCTGGTGAAGGAGCTGAGCGGGGATGAACTGCGCCCCCGGAAATCCATCAGCGAATTCCTACAGGAAAGCCTGCAGAATTCCAAGAATAAGGTTTCCTATCGGAGCGTCGTGTTTTTCACCCGTCAATTATCGACCATGGTCGGCCAAGGCGTACCGCTTTCCAAGGCCCTGGATCAGCTTACCAAGGGTGAAAAACCCGTATTCAAGCGGATCATCCAGCAGGTCGCGGACGATATCGCCACGGGATTGACCCTTTCGGAAGCGGTGGCGCGCCATCCCGGCGCCTTCAGCCCGATGTACGTGGCCGTGGTCAATTCCGGCGAAGTCGCGGGCGCTCTCGATCGGGTGCTGGACGGATTGGCCAATTACATGGAGAGCGTCGAAATAATGCGCGGGAAGATCAAGACCGCCATGCGCTACCCCATTTTCATCGGGGGATTCGTCGGTGTCATGATGCTCGGCATCATGTGGAAATTGGTACCGACTTTTGAAAGCATTTACGCCAGCATGAATGCCGTGCTTCCCCCGCCCACGAGGATGCTGATCATGCTCTCCCACATAGTCAGGCAGAACACCATTCTTTGCATGATCGCAGCGGCCCTGCTCTTCATCCTTTTCAAGTACATGATGACCCGCGACGAGTTCAAGATCGTCTTCCAGAAGAACGTTCTCCGGATTCCCGTGTTCGGCGGCATTCTGCAAAAGAACATCTGGGCCACCTACTGCCGTACCATGTCCTTGCTCATGGGCGCGGGCACGCCTATCCTCAAGGCCACGGAAATCGCGGGATCCACGGTGAACAACCGCTATTTCGGAAAAAGCCTGGAAGGCATTTTCGGCAGCCTCAGGAAAGGCGACCTTCTCAGCGAAGCGCTCGAGACCAGCGGACTCTTTCCCGTTCTCGTGGTCCAGCTTGTGGCCACGGGCGAATCCAGCGGACGCATCGACGAATTGCTGGCCAAGGCCGCGGAATTCTATGAACGGGAGGTCCGCAGCGTCGTAGACTCCCTTTCCTCCATCATCGAGCCCGTCCTCATCGTCTCCCTGGGGAGCATCGTGGGCGGCATCCTTTTCTCGCTGTACCTCCCCATTTTCATGATCGGAAAATTCATCCAATGAGGACAACAGCGGCATCCAGGACCTTTCGTGTGCAGTTCGGCCATTCATTATCCAATTCACTTCAGGAGATAAAGATGAACAAAATCAGCAATTCCAAAAGCCAGCAGGGTTTCACCCTTGTTGAAGTAATCGTGGTGGCGATTATCGTGGCTGCCTTGGCCGCGGTGGCGGTGCCTATGTATACGAGTTATGTATCCAGCTCCCGCGTGAACGCAGCTTCCAACGCCGCAGGTTCCGTCGCATCCTTCATGGGATCGTGCATCAACCAGACCGGGCATGTGGTCGGCACCGGCATCGCGGCGACTACCGAGTCCGCCGGAACGGCATCCGCGACCTTGGACTGCCAGAATGCATCTGGAGTATCAATCAGCAAGTTGCAGCTTCCTATCGATATCAAATTCCTTATCACCTCCTTTACCACGAACGGATCCGTAAGGACCCAACATTCCGCCTCGACGGTGGCCGCTGATACGGCTCACTACAATTATTGAGAAATCGCTCGGTACTGGAATGAAAATGAAAAGTCGGAACGGCCGGAATGGAACGAGCAGCGGTTTCACCCTGATCGAGATTCTTGTCGTTTCGACCATCGTGGCGATATTGGCTGCGGTGGCGGTTCCCATGTATTCGGGATATATCAGAACGCAGAGAACGCAGGCCGCCCTCGCTTTGGCGCAGACGGCGGCTATCACAGCCAGTTCGATAACTCGGCGAAAGGGCAGCCCGCCCAGCACCGATAGCCTGAGGGCCGCCGTTTTCCTGCCTAATGCGACCCAGTTCACCATTGTTGTCCAAACAGCCCCGAACCTTGTGATTGTCACCGAAAACTCGAATCCCGATGACCCCGTCCAAGCCTCGGCAGCCTTTTAAAAGGATTGAAGGGCATCCAACAATGCGCGCGCCCCATCCGTCGCCGAATGGCTTCACCTTGGTGGAAGTCATGGTCGCGTCGATAATACTCGGGATGACGGTTTCGGCGATCTCCATCATGATCGTGAACGCCTCCAATCTTCGCTTGGGCAGCGATCATAATCGCCAGGCGCGCCTCATCGCCCAGGAAGAGCTCGAGGATACCCAGCATCATTTTTTCAATTATGGCCACGGGCTCCCACTCATCAATGACACCATTCGATTGGACCCAGGTGAACCCGAACAAGCATCGACCTTGGCCACCCGGAATCTGGGCATTTCGAGTTCAAATCTCGTATTGAACATAGATGGCACGCCTGTTTCCATTCCGTACCAGGTTATGTCTTCGAATGTCGCCTGGTCCGAGGGCGGCAAACCCGTATCCGTAACCTTGAGCAAACGGATTACCCAGGTACGATGAAAACCCAAAGCGGATTCACATTGATCGAAGCCATGGTGGCGGGGATCATCTCGGTCATCATTCCTGGCGTGGTGATCACCCTCCTTCACGTCAACAATTCGGAACTGGCGTTCAATTCAACCCAGTTGCGGTTGACCCAGATCGCCAACGTGGTTTCCGAGGAAATCCAACGCGCGGCCGTCAAGGCTACCTTCGTTTATGCTGAGGAGGACGCGTCACCCCCGACATGCCCGGTATTGGATCCGCCCTTGGGTGACACCTTTAACGCGAAGGAATCCGTGAACCAGGGTATTGTCTTTTGCGATAAGGACAAGAACGTGTTCAAAAGCTTCCGGGTCGTTGCCCTTGCCGGCGGAATCGGACGGTTGGAAGAAAGGAATCTTGGTGGGGGTTGGAATCCATTCGTGGTCGGTTCCGATACCGTCTACATGGATAACAATCCGAATTCATTCCGACCGAAGTCCCTTGGATTGTTCCAAGCCGCGCTCGCCGGCCATTACGTTTCCTTCAATTTCCACTACAACATGAGGGTGGCGGGTCTCCCTGCGACCTTACCCATGCAATCCGAGACCTTCGTATGCCGAAATTCAGTAAGCCGCAATTGGTGAGCCAGAAAGGATCGGTGCTGGTGATGGTATTGGGCCTTTCCATGGCCATGTCCATGGCCGCGGCAAGCTTGATGTGGGTTGCGGGCAACTCCATCAACGGCGAGGATGCCTCATTTCGCAGGATGCAATGTTATAACGATGCCGAATCCGGATTGCTTATCGGGACCGGGTGGTTGCGCAATCATCCGAACAGCGTCAACATAATCAGTACGAATCAAATCTCATGGACGGCCGGCGGACAGGTTATTTTTTCGGGCGCCCTCGAAAACGGTTCATCGGTCACGGTAAAGGTCATCGACAACGCCCCGGCGGCCCCGCCGAATGCGCCGAAAACGGTGGCCGCAACGGCCGTGAAAGGGGATATCACCCTCCAGCTCAGATGCGATGTGGACATCAGACCGGGAGCGCCCGCCGGCACCCCCCCGAATCTCAGCTTAACCAATTGGCAACTTCTTTAATCCTGGTGAAAATGAAAAAGAAATTCCCCCAGTCCCCGGATGGATCGCCATGAAGCGGAGCATCCAGACATCCAAGCCCGGATTCGCCTTCGGCATCGAACACGATCACCGGGCCATCAGAGCGGCAAGGCTATCCTCGGACGGTCGCGGAGCCTACTCCGTGGACCGGCTTGAAGAGGTCAAAGGGGACTTTTCCGAGGATGGCGGTCTTCTGGAGGGATTCCGGAAAGTCAAAAGCCTGCTCAATATAGGGGCCCGCGAATCCCTCATCGCCTGCTTGGCCGGAAAGCAGGTTTTCGCGGCCCAGGTCGCTTTCCGCAAACTGGGAGCCGAGGAGATGGAGCAGGCCTTGCGCTTGGAGCTCCGGAAAACCGTTCATTTCGAAGTGGCTACCTCCTCGCTGGATTTCGAGATATTGGATGATGATGAAGGTGTTTCGAACGGCGGTATGGCGCAGGTTATGGTCGCCCTTGCATCCAACTCCGTCCTCAATCGCCACTTGGGCATCCTGGATAAGGCAGGCCTGAATGCCATTGTCGTGGATGTCCTGCCGGTGGCGATCGCGAACGCACTCTGGTCCTGGAAAGGCGGGCAGGAAGGCGATTACCCCTTGGTCGCCTTGCATGTCGGGCCCCAAGTCTCCACCATCGTCATCGATGGCGAGCACTCCCCTTTTTTCAATCGGAACATTTATTTCGCCGCGGAAGACGTTTTCGGGGAAAAGGCATCCCCTGGCGATCGCGAAAAACGAATCCGCTCGCTCGCCGAGGAAATCTCCCGATCCCTTCTTTTCTACGAGAAAAATTATCAGGTCTCCGGATTCCAGGAAATCATCATGTTGGGCGATTACCTCGATCAGGATCAGGTGAGTCTCCAAATCCGCAATTCCACGGGACTCCAGACCGGGAAGATGGATCTGGCCCGGCAACTCGGGTCCTTAAGGGAGCCTGCCCCGGGTCGTTTTGATTTGGCGATAGCCTTGGCGCTGCGGGGGGATAAATGATCGCCAAAGAGGGCAGGAACCTATATCGGCTGAACCTGATCCGGGAATTGCGCGAAAAGGAGATCAAGTCCGAGCGCCAGAACCGCCTTGCGGCCATCCTCGGCATGGGATGTTTCGGATTCTTTCTCCTTTCGCTGCTTTATTCGGGACTGACCATCACCCAGATGGAACACGTCCTCACCAGCGAGAAGGACAAGGTCGTACGTTTGGAGCAGGAATACAAGAAATATACGGCGGCCAAACTCATCGTGGACAAAACGGATATCGAACTCCTGAATGATCTTCAAGGCAAGGGCATCTTCTGGACGAAGAAGCTCGCGTCCATGGCGAAGCATCTGCCCGAGAATTATTCGATTACCGGTTTCACCTTCAACAATAACGTATTGACCGTAAAAGGGTACGGATACCTGAGCCCGCAACAGGACCAATTGCTTGTCCTCGACCAGTACATGAATCGACTTCGCAACGACACGACCTTTTCAGACACCTTCGGTCGGGTTCAGCTGAACCTGGCTGATCGCAGCGAGGGCGGCGGCCGTATCGTTTTCGACTTTTCCGCCTATACCGTGAAAGGATTGGCCCAGTGAAATCCGGTGAAACCCTGCTCGTGGCCATGGCCATATCCGCCTTGGGAGTCATTCCAGCGGATTACTTCTATACGTCTCAGTTCGTTCCGCGCTTCAAGGAACTCGAGAAAGAACGGATCGTCACATCCAACCAGTTGGCCACGGCGAAAATCGTTTCCGAAAACCTGAACCATGTGCGGGAGCTCGTGTACGGCAACATGGAATTCGCGGGTCAAAAGGACAGCGTTTCCTACGAGTCCGTCCTTTTCGATTTCCTCACCTCCTGCGTAAGCGACCTGAAGATGCGCCTGGTTTCAGTGCGCCCGTTTACCCCGACCACCTTAGGGAGAGTGACGACCTACGGATACGATATCCAGTTGGAGGGGGATTTCTTCAGCTTCGGGGAATTGTGCTCCAAACTGGAAAACAGCCGCCGCGTCATGGCAATGACCTCCTTCGACGTTGAGGATCCGGGACGGGAAACGACGGTTTCCTCCAATGCGAAAATCGGCAAGGCCTCCGCCACCCCCCTCTCTCAGGGTCGCCACTACGTTTCCATCAAATTCCATTTGGACACGTTCCGGGTGAAGAAAGGGTAACCATGCGCTTCAATCCATTCATGGCCGCTGCAGTTCTGGCCATGGTCATGGCCCTGGGCCTGGCGCTGCGTGTTTTCTCCCAGAACAACGGATTCCGCCGCGAGGTGCATGTTTCCCTCGCGACCACGGAAGGCTACGATCAAAAGTTCATCGATCTCGTCGATCATTTGGAGGACGTTTTGGCGAAGCGCGCCAGTTTCGCCTACCCCGGCGGCAAGGACCCCATGACCGGCCGCCGTAGGGAGGTTGCGACCGCCGTTCCCGAAACGGCACCCCGCCGAGTGGCATCGGCAAAATCATCCCCCGGGAAAAACCCAGGCAAAGGCGCAAAGGGCTCCGTCGCCAAAGCGGATACCGAAAGCCCCCCCGAGCAGCCCGCGCCCCCGCCGGACCGCGTGAAACTCACCGCGATCATCGCGGACGATTATGGCCAGCATACCGCCATCGTCATGGACGGGGAGCGCTCCCTGTCTGTGGACGTGGGGGACATGGTCGGGACGCGCAAGGTTTCCAAGATTACGAGTAAAGAAATCACGATGGAAGACGAATCCGCCGTTTACAGTTACGACATCTCCGGAAACCGGAACTTCCAGAAAAAATAAGGCGGAATCAGAATGACCATGAATCGACCCAAACGCCGCCTCTCGGCTTTTTTCGGGAGCCTCCTAGCCATCGGGATCGCCTCGGGCGCCCCTGTCGGCGCACCAGCCACCTCCGGAACCCCGGCGGTTGCGGGCTCGGGGACCGTGGAAATCAGGACCGAATCGCCCATCATCACCAAGGACCCGAATCCCCTCCTCCGCAACGTCATCTCCCTGAACGCCCAGGACGCCAATCTGTCCGAGATCCTCAAGGTCATGGCCGATCGCTCGAGCATGAATTTCGTTGCCGGTGAAGGGGTGCAAAAAGCCAAGATCTCGATTATTCTCAACAAGACTCCGGTATCGGAAGCCATCGACCTGATCGTACGCGCCGCCGGGCTTTCCTATGAGATCATCGGCAATTCCGTGCTGATCGGCGAACAGGGTAAGCTCAAGGACGAGGTGGGCCAATCCGGCTACGTCATCGCCCTGAACTATGCGGACGCGGAGGAGGTCGCCACCCTTCTTGCGGACTTCAGCAAGAATGTGAAAGTGGATCGAGGCGGAAATAGGCTGATCGCCTATGCTAGTCCCCGCGTCATCAACGAAATCGAACGCATTGTCCGCTCCATCGATCATCCTCACACCCAAGTGCTTCTCGAAACCCGACTTATCGAAGTAACGGTGGACAATACGGACAGGTATGGGATCGATTGGGGGGCATTGTCCCCGGTATCGGCGAACATCGGATTCCCCTCAGCGCCCGTCAGTCAGGGCTACCTTCTCAAAGGCGGGGTGCGGTCGCCAATCAACCTCAATATCCTTCTCGACATGCTCATCCAAAATGGCGATGCCCGCGTCCTGATGAACTCCAAACTTACCACCATGAACAATCGGGAGGCGAGCCTTCATATCGGAGAACGGATTCCCTATGTCATCCAGAGCTATAACTCCGCCGCCGTTGCAGGCGGAGGCGCCAATCAACAGGTGCAGCATGAGGATGTTGGGGTGAAGATAAAGATGATGCCTCATGTAAACGAAGATGCGGAAATCACCTTGAACCTTGAACCGGAAGTCAGTTCCATAACCGGCTTCAAGGGGCCGAATTCGGATCTGCCCTTGGTCAAGGTCCGTACCACCAAGACAACCGTGCGGGTTGCGGACGGGCAGACGATTTTTTTGGCGGGATTGTTGTCCGAGGAAAATACGGAAGAACTACGGAAGCTCCCGATTTTGGGCCAGATTCCCTTGATTGGCGCCCTGTTTACCCACCGCTTGAGCATCAAACGCAAGACCAACCTAATCATCGAAATCAAGCCCAAGATCATCCACAAGTCATCCGAGCTGGTATTCGAGACCGGCGGCGTGAAGGCCGATTCCTCCTCCCGCAGGTAAGACCGGCGGGCCGGCATCCCGCCGGCTTCCGCAATCCCGCGCCTTCCGCTCGGGCCTTGTCCCAAGGGCCAGGAGGCCTAGGGGCGGAACTCCACCAGCCTCGCCCCGGGCCGCTGGCTCTCATAGGCCAGCTTGATCCAATCCGCCGAACGCGCGGTCTCCCCCGAAACTTCGATTTGATCCAGGTTGCCGATGAAATCGTACCCGGGCTTGCGGTTCCCGTGGCGCCCCATTACGAAGCTGGGCCAGAAGCGGTAGTCTATCGGGCCCTTTGCGGCGGCGCGGGCCGACGGCTTCCCGTCCACGTACAGGGCCATGCTCGTCCCGTCATAGGTGGCGGCCAGCTGGTGCCAGGCGGAATCCAGCAGGTTCACGCCCTTGGGCGTTTCCACGCCTACGGCCTCGCCGTTGAAGAAGGAGAAGCGCCCGGAACCGTTGGGGTTGAGACGGAGGTTGTAGCTGTCCCCCATGGACAGGATGTTGCCCGCGATGGAGCCCGTGCGCGAGGCCCTGATCCATGCGGATACGGAAACCTTGGCGTTCGGCTGCAGTAGCGGATTGGCGACGGGCACGGTGACGTAGTCGCTCCCGGCGAAGGAGGCGCCATTGGCGATCACGCCGGAACGATCGGCCGATGCCACGCGGTCCGCGGCGGGGTCGTAGCCGACCGCGTCCTTGTAGAGGTCCGCCGTCACGGTGTCCGGAGCGTCCTCGTTCAGGTGCCATGCGCCCGCGAATCCCGCTTCCGCGCTGAAGACCTGGCGGGAATCGGTCACGTCCTCGGCGCCGGCCAGGCCCCAATGCATGGTGATGTACTGGGTATTGGAGTTGCCCGCGACCCGGTCCAGCCTGACCCATATCTCCGCCAGGGCGGCGGTGGAATCCCAGCGCTCCACCTCGTAACGCAGGCGTTTCCCCTTGGCGTCCGCGAAGCGGATGTCCCGGCCCCGGCCGCGGCTCTGCGAGAAATCGAACTCCGCCCGGGTCAGGCGCACCAGCACCGGGAAATCGTCGACGTTGCCCGCCACGTTCGCGCCCGCGGCGGTGGTGTTCAGGTACAGGCGCCTGGACTGCGGCCAGGCGGAGTAGTTCTCGTTCTCGAAAGAGGCCAGGCGCACGGCTCCGATATCGGTGGGATCCGGGGAATCGGCCGCGACCGCCACGCTGTCTATCTCGCGGGGGTCCACCGCCGCGGCGCTGTATACCGCCCGCAGGGTATAAGTCCCCTCCGGCATGCCTTCCACGCTGAACCGGCCGGTGGCGGAATCGGCCTTGACCTGGCGTTCCAGGCCGTAGACCTGTACGTAGGTGCGGCCCGCGAAGCCTTCCGGGGGGACGATGGATCCGATGACGGAACCCGTGGGCTGGAGGGCCGCCTTGCCCAGCTTCACCTCCGAAGTATCGCCCGTCAGGACGCAGGGGACGAGCAGGCCCCGGGAGGAGCTGTCGTTGATTTCCAGGAAGTATTCGCCGCGCTTGACCGAGTCCATGCGGAAGTTCCCGGAAGCGTCCGTGACCGCATCGATGACGGTGCCGGCCTCGGGGGAGGCGGCCCTGCCCGTATCGGACAGGAAGAGCTTGGGGCGGAGACGCACGCGCGCCATGGCCGCTGGGGTATGATCCGGATACTCGAAGGAGCCTATCAGGGCCACCGCTTCGGAGCCGCCCCCGCCGTCCGCCACCTCGGTGGGGCGGTTGCTGCATTGCATGGCCGCGAGGACCGCCAGGCCGCCGGCCAGGACGTAGATGATGCGCTTGCCGACGCGTATGGCTACCACTCTAAGCTTCATGTTTCCCCTCATCGGGCTTCCGCGTAACGGGGAAGATCTGGAAATTGACCTGGATGACCCGCTTGGGATCGACGCAGCCGCGCGCCAGTTCCAGCAACTCGCGGCGGAAGGCCTTGACCTTCTCCTCGACGATGGCGTAGCCGTCCTCGGGCAGGCTGAGGGTGAGGGCGGAGAGGCTCCGCTCTTCGCGAGGAAGCTTGTCGAGCGCCCCCTTGGCCAGGTCCAGGGTCTCGATGATGAACTGGTTCACGGCCAGGGAGCGCGTATCGTAACCGGAGGTGATGACGGGATCCGATTTCTCGTAGACGCCGCTTTCGCTTTTGCGGATGAGCTTCAGCTCCTCCAGCAGCCTGATCGCCTTCTGGGCCTCGGAGGTGGCGATGGGCGGCTCCAGCATGCGCGCGAGCTCGCGGAAATCGTCGACGAAGGGATGGAAGGCCAGTAACTCCCGGATGACGCTGTAATACCACTTCTCGTAGAATGCGTATTGGGTGGCGTCCACCTGCTTCAGGTTGGACTTCGGAAAGGAGATGATCCGCTCGAAGTAGCGTTTCTTCTCCGCATGCCCCTTGCTCTGGCTGAAGAGCACCAGCAATTCGAAATAGACGGACTCGTCCTTCTTCAGCCCCAGGAATTCGACGAATCGCGCCAGGGTCTGGGGGGAGATATTGGTTTTGCCTTGCAGGATCTGGGCGAAGGTGCCGGTGGACTTGAATCCGATGGCTTGCGCGATATGCCGATGGGTGAAGACCTTATGGGTCGCCCTTTTTGCTTCGTAATAATCCCGGAGGTATTTACGATAGTCGGTATATGCGTATAGATCAATCATGGCGAATTTCCATAAATATACCGATTTTAAGCCCGGCCGCAGGGCAATTCCACCCCTATTTTTGCTTCGTGGAAAGATGGGTCTTTTGCGGATATCCGCCCGGGGCGCTGCGGATCCCCCGGCAAGGAAGGCGGGGAAATCAAATGCGGAAGGGGTAACCTGAAGCGGATCTCAAGAAACCCATTCACTGTACCAACCGGTACACTCCGGTCAGGCAGGTGGCGGATAGCGTTACGGTTTCGCGGTAGAGCATGTCAAATGACGCGTTGTCCGCGGTGTCCGCGGGCGTGCCGGTTTTTATTCGATCCAGACCCAAAACGGACTCAACCTGCCCAAATAGCTTTTGGGCGCGAAGGGCGGATTGTTCTATGTTTAAGGACTCCTCGGGGGAGGAATTTCACGCGGGATTTTCGGCGCCAGACGGCCAGAACCGTCCAGGAAAATCCCGACAACGCGAACCGGCGAGAGCCGATTTCCAACTGACCTTACCGAGCCTCCGGAGCGGTACGGCCGCAGCAATCGACAAGACATTATGACGACCTTAGCACACACCGAAGCCCAAGCAGGCCCTGTCGTGGAAAACCTGGCTCCGCTCAAAACCACCCTGCTCTCGTACAAAAAGGAGTCGTTGCAGCAATTCGCGCAACTCCTGAAGGCGGCGGACGTGGGGCCGTTTCTGCAACTCTTCGCCGCCAATTTCGGGCATGCGGACAAGCTCCAATGCGAGCTCGCGCTGGCCATCTTCAGCCCGGGGGACGACCTCGAAGCCTTCGTCCACGACGTGGCCACCGTGAAGCTCATCGCCAAGGTCCCCTGCCTGCTGGCCATCGTCAACGAAGGCGGCATGGCCCAGGTCTCCGAGGCCAAGGGCGAGCTGGCCGCGGACGATATCCTCTACCTGCCCTTGCCTCCCCAGGAACTGGGGAAGATCCTCAAGACCTACGTGGCTTCGCTCCGCATCGAGCATAAGAAGAAGTCCCAGCGCATGGATTTCTCCCGGAAGGCCCAGGCCCTGGGGGCCATCCTGGTCGAGAACGGCATCATCACCTCGGTGCAGCTCAAGAAGGCTCTCGACTTCCAGAAGGAGACGACCAACCTCCGCCTGGGCGATGCCCTCGTATCCCTGGGCTTCATCGACGAGTTCCAGAAGACCCACTTCCTGGCGAGCCAGCTGGGCGTGCCGGTGGCGACCCCCAAGCAGTTCGCCAGCGCCGACCTGAACGTGGTCGCCCTGATCCCGGAGCGCGTGGCGCGGGAATACCATTGCATCGCCCTGGAGAAGCAGGAAGACGAGCTCACCGTGGCCATGGTGGATACGTCCAACCTGCGCCTGCTCGACAATCTGCGCGATCAGACCGACCTGCGCATCAATCCCATCCTGGGCACCCTGGAGGACATCACCGTCTCCATCGAGCGGTATTACCGGGACATCGCCTCGCACCGCAGCGCTTCCGATCTCATGGCCGATCTCGCGACCGAGGTCCAGTACATCAAGAAGGTCGAAGAGGAGATGGGCGTCGAGGAGGCGGCCAGCGCCGGCGCCGAGCTCGGCATCATCAAGCTCGTGAATATGCTCATCGCCAACGCCGTCCGCGACCGCGCGAGCGACATCCATATCGAGCCGATGGAAAAGGAGCTCACGGTGCGTTACCGCATCGACGGCGAGCTGCGCCGGGTCATGTCCCCGCCGCGCCATTCCCATCAGGCCATCGTCACCCGCATCAAGATCCTTTCGGATCTGAACATCGCGGAACGCCGCCTCCCGCAGGACGGCCGGATGGTGGTCAAGATCGGCCTGAAGGAAGTGGACGTGCGCGTCTCCATCCTGCCGACCATCTTCGGCGAGAAATGCGTGCTCCGTATCCTCGACAAGGAAGCCTACGAGAAGAGCATGTACAACCTGGGCTTCACGGATCACGAGCTCAGGATCTTCCGCGAGAACATCGGCAAGCCGCACGGGATGATCGTCGTGACCGGCCCCACGGGTTCGGGAAAGTCCACCACCCTGTATTCCGCCCTGCAGCAGATCAAGGACGTCACGTCCAACATCATCACGGTCGAGGATCCGGTGGAATACCATATGGAAGGCGTGACCCAGGTGCCCGTGAACGCCGCCATCGGCATGTCGTTCGCGAACGCCCTGCGCTCCATCCTGCGCCAGGATCCGGACACCATCCTCATCGGCGAAATCCGCGATAACGAGACCGCGGACATCGCGGTCAAGATGGCCCTCACCGGCCACATGGTCTTTTCCTCCCTGCATACCAACGATGCGGCCAGCGCCATCGCGCGCTTCGTCGATATCGGCATCCCGCCCCTTCTGCTGGCCTCTTCCCTCAACCTGGTGGTGGCGCAGCGCCTGGTGCGCAAGATATGCTCGCGCTGCAAGGTGCCTTATACGCCGTCCCAGGAAATGGTGGACGAGCTGAAGCTGCCCGTCAAGGATGCAGCGTCTGTCAAGTTCCACATGGGCGAAGGCTGCGTGACCTGCAACGGCGTGGGCTACCAGGGCCGTATCGGCATTTTCGAGATGCTGAACGCGTCCAGGGACATCAAGAAGCTCATCCTCAAGAACGCCGGCACCATGGAAATCCAGGAGTGCGCCGAGCGCGAGGGCATGAAGACCCTGCGCCAGGCGGGCATCGAACTGGTCCTCAAGGGCGACACCACGATCGAGCAGATCCTGGCCGCGACCACGGAACTCTAAGCGAACATGGCCAAACAAGGATTCGAAGCATCGAACGAGGAGGAGTTGGACTGGGACAACATGTCCAATCCGGTTCCGCTCGATCTGATCGACGCGGATTTCCCGCCCCAGGCCCCGGCCGAGTCCTCCCGTCCGCCCGGAGCCCGTTCGGAAATCCTGCCGCGCGAGGAATCCGAGGCCTTGGCGCGCTCGACGGACGACACCCTGGAAATGCCCGCGAGGTCCGCCCCTTCGGATGCCGGGACGGTCCCCGCGGATCCCACCCTCCAGATGCCCGCGCGCGAGGACGCATTCACGGGAATCCGGGCCAAGATGGAAGCGGATGCCGAGGTTGAGAACCAGGCGAACCGGGATGCCGAGAAGGAAGAGGCCGCCCAACGCGAACGCCTGGAGCAATGGATGGCCAATGCCCGCGCGCGCCTGGTCAAGGCGGACGCCGATTTGGCCGGTCCGGCCGCCCGCATCCGCATCCGCAAGGAAAGCTCCCCCAGCCTTTACCGGCTGGCCGAGATGCAGAAGACGATGTGGGTCGAAGGCCAGGCCACCCTGGCCGAATCGCCCAGCGGCTCCTTCCGGTCCATCGACGGCGAAAAAGCCAAGCAAACGCCCCTCGATCCCATGGCCACCATCTCGGTGTCCGCGGAACAATTCCTCTCCCTGGACGCTCCCGCCCAGCCGACGCAGCGCGAGCAGGCCCTGGCGCGCCAGTCCATGCAACAGTTGGCCCAGCAAATGGCGGTGCAGCAGGCCGCCGAACGCAAGGACCGGAGCGATGTCCCGCCCGCTCCCAACGCCGAGGAAGCCAAGGCGGCACCGGCCGACCTGATCGATCAGGTCAACCGGGAAATCCGGGAACAGGCGGAAAGTTCCAAGGCCGGGAACCGGACCGCCTTTACGCCCTTGACCCGTGAGCAGGCGCTCACCCGCAAGGTCGCGCAACTGCGCAAGGTCGCCGAAGGCGGAGACAATACCGTGGCCATCGCGGCCCCGGACGATCACGAGTCGCGTTCCGCCCTCCACTATGCCATCGCTGCGGTGGTGCTTATCGCCATCTGCGTGCTGGGCGTAGGGCTTTTCGCGGCCACCCAGGCCGGGCTGTTCGACGGCCTGGAAAACACCGTTCCGTTCCTGCGTCCCAAGGTTTCGGCCCTTCCGGCGCGGCCGGCCGCCCCGAAACCCGTTCCGCAAGACCAGGCTCCCGTCGCCGCGCCTCCCGGTAACCAGCGGGTCGCCTCCGCGCTTTCCGCGCGTCCCGTTCCGCGGGCAACCGCTGGAACCCAAGCGGCGAGCCCCGCCATGAGCTCGGCTACCGCGCGCCCGGCCCAGGCCACGGTCCTCCGTCCGGCCGAGCCCAGGATCCAACCCGCGGCCAGGCTCCCGAAACCGCCCGCAGCGCGCCCCGAACCGTCGGCAAGGCGCCCGGCCAGGAAGATCGCCGTGCCGGCCCTTTCCGACGACCTGCCGGCCGCTCCGGCCTCCGAGGATGCGGTCGAACCCACCGAGGATCCGAAACCTTCGAACCTGGGCGAAATCATCCTGCGCTCTTCCGTCCAGGCCGCCATCAATATCGATACGGATAACCTGCAGCAGATGTACAGCCGATACGCCCTCGGCTTCCCGGGGCTTTCCGGCGAGGTCGTGCTGGGATTGACGGTCGATCCGGGCGGGCATGTATTGGAGGCTAACATCATCAGCAGCACCATGGGCGTGGCGGACTTCGACCAGGAACTCCAACGCAAGGTCCTCGGTTGGCGCCTGCGGGCCTTCCCGGAATCGCGCCCTAAATTCATCAAGGTCCCGTTCCTCTTTCCGTTGCAGGGGCATTGATCCGAATTGCATGGTATAATCCGGTAATGCAAGCAGGACCGCACCGATCCCTTTTATCCCTTTTGCCGGCCCTGTTCCTGGCGGCTTGCGCCGGGTCCATGAACATGAAGAAGTCGGATCAGGGCATCTTCGGCACCTTCACCACCTATGGCCCTCCCGCGGTCATGGCCAATTGCGAGCCCCTCAGGACCCAGGCCGAGAAGGACAGCTGCAAGCGGGACAACCAGCGCGTGATCGAGGAACCGTTCCAGGCCGAGATCGTCATCCGCAACGTGGGCACGCGCGAAAGCGTCCGGATGAGCCTGGATGCGCAGGGATCCTTCCGGGCCGAACTGCTTCCGGGAACCTATGAGGTCTGCGTGAACGGGGAGTGCAGCGATCCGTTGGACGTGCGGCCCGGCAAGTTCTCCACGTACGGCCAGCGCCTGCCCAGGGCGCCGGCGGAATCCTCCCTGCCCGCAGCCGCTCCGGCCCGCAAGGCCAGATAGTCCGTCCGCCGACCCGGCGGGCCCTATCGCCTCACCGGTAAAGGCGCATCACCGCTTCAGAGGAAATTGCGCAGCAGCCAGAGGGCGAAGATCAGGATGAGCGCGCCCGATACGATGGCCTGGACCGTGCGTCCAGCGCCCTTCGCCGGCGGCTTGCGGAAACCTTCCCGCTCCAACCCTTCTACGTAATCGCCCGCCTCGGGAAGATCGATGCCGTCCATATAGGTATCCTCGGACCAACCGGTGCGATCGTCGGAACCGCAATGCTTGCAGGATTTCGCATCGCGCTTGATACGCTCCCCGCAGTGGGGACAGGCTACCCAATCATCGGACATGGGGTGAATTTAGCAACTGCGCGCGCCCGCGGCCCGGTGGAAGGGATCGCCAGGATGCCGGAGCCGGGATAGGGGCCCTCAGGCCTTTTCGCGCAGGATATCCCCGGAGACGCGGCGATGGGCCAGGTCCGTTTCCGGCAGGGGAGCCAGGGGCTCCCGGCACCAACGCATGGCCACGGCGGACGAACGCAAGGGTGCCGCGGAATGGCCGCCTCCGGGCAGCCCGTCCGTGGCCATCCAGGAAGCGAACTCCAGGAGCAGCGCCCCGATATAAATGCGCGCCACGCCGAAGGCGAAGCCCCGCGCCATGGCTTCCGAATAGTCCGAGTCCGTCCCGTCCATGCGCTTGCGGACGTCCTGCAGGCCCTCCAGGGCCTTGCGCACCCGGCGCACGCTCTCAGCCAGGGCCTCCCCCTTGACCTTGCGCAGGCGTTGCGATATGTCCTCGGCGAAAGGCTCGAAGGTCCCGTCCTTCTCCATGGCCCGCAGCACGTCCATGGCGAGGACGTTGGTGGTGCCTTCCCAGATGGGCAGCACCAGGGTGTCCCGCATCAGGGCCGGGATGCCCGTATCTTCCACGTAACCCGCGCCGCCGAAGGACTCCATGGCTTCGGCGACCAGCCATACCGCCCGTTTGGCCGTATAGAGCTTGGCCACGGGCGTGAGCAGGCGCAGAAGGGCGGACTCACCCTCGGCGGATTCGCCGGCCTCTTCCCGGCCCAAGAGCAGGGTCAGGTGGAAGGTGAGGTGGAAGCATCCTTCCCATTCCACCTGCATTTCGGACAGCGTCTCCACGTGCGCCGGCAGATCCATCAGGTTCCGCCCGGAAGCCTGCCGCTTGGACGCATACTCCTTGGCCAGGGCCAGGGCGCGCCGCATGAAGGAAACGGCATACACGGAGTTATGGATGCGCGTGAGATTGAACAGGGAGGACATCTTGCGGACGCCATGCCCCCTTTCGCCCACCAGATGGGCCGGCGTGCCCTCGAGCACGAGCTCGGCGGTGGGCAGGGCATGGGTCCCAAGCTTTTCCTTGAGGCGGTTGATGCGGATATTGCGCAAGCGACCGGCATCGTCGAAAAGCTCCACGTAGAACAGGCTCAGGCCCGCGCTCCCGGCGCCCGCCCCTTCCATGCGCGCCAGGGTGAGGGCCATTGGCGATGTCGTGGCGGAGGTGAACCATTTGGTCCCGTGCAAAGCGTAGCCGGTCCCGTGCTTCCGGGCCGCGGTTTCCGTGCGGGAAACGTCCGAGCCGCCGGCGCGCTCCGTCATCCATTGTCCCGCGGTCCAGAATCGGTCCGGGTCCCGGGAAAGCAGGTGGGACAGGGCGCGGTCCTTGAGGTACTCGTCCCCGTGCAATTCCAGCGCCCGGGCCGCCCCGTCGGTCATGGCCAGCGGGCATGTGAACCACGCCGCGTCCGGATGGAACATGTACAGCCGCGAGAACTGGTGGAGCCGGGAGAACGATCCGTCCGCGCGTTTGTAGGCGATGGCGACCAGGCCTTCCTGGGCCGAAATGTCCTGCAAGCGTTTCCACGCGCCGCTGACCTCGATCTGGTCGATGCGGGCCCCCCACGGATCGAAGGGGATATGCCTGGGAGGATGGGCTTCCGCCTGCCGGCCCAGGCCCTGGACCTCATCGATGACGCGTTGGCCGAAGGCGAGCAGACCGGGGGCGAGGGTTTCCTGGAGGTCGGCGGGAAGGCGCCAGCGAAGGAAGGCCTGCAATAGCGGATCCGCCGCGAAAGGGTTCCCCAGGACCGGTCCTTGCTGGAAGAATTCCTGCATGCCCATAAAATACCTTTTGGAGGACCGCGCTGATACGGTTTAAATCGGGCCGGCGATCGGGGAACCCGGGAATTCTACTTTAGACCCACCGATATGCGCGATGCCGATCCGATCACCCTTTTCCATCCGCTCATCCAGGCCTGGTTCCGCGAAAAGGTCGGAACGCCGACGGACATCCAGATGCGATCCTGGCCGCGCATCGCCGAAGGCCGGCACGTATTGTTGACCGCGCCCACGGGCAGCGGCAAGACCCTGACCGCCTTCCTGTGGGCCCTGGACCGGTTCGCCACCGGGGCCTGGGCCTCCGGGGCGACGCGCATCCTCTACGTCTCGCCGCTGAAGGCCCTGAACAACGACATCCAGCGGAACCTGATTTCGCCCTTGGAGGCGATCCGGGCCCGGTTCACGGCCGCGGGCGCCGCCTTTCCGGAGGTGCGGGTGCTGGTGCGCAGCGGGGACACCCCCGCCAACGAGCGACGCCGCATGCTCAAGCATCCCCCCGAGATCCTCATCACGACTCCCGAGAGCCTCAATCTCCTGCTCCTTTCCCGGGCGGGACGGGATTCCCTGAGCGATCTCTCCGTCGTGATCCTGGACGAGATCCACGCCGTGGCCGGGACCAAGCGCGGCACCCACCTGATCACGGCCGTGGACCGCTTGGTCCCCCTGGCCGGGGAGTTCCAGCGGATCGCGATTTCGGCCACGGTCAAGCCCATGGAGACCGTCGCGGCCTGGGCGGCGGGATTCACCTTGGGCGAAACGGGTTATGTCCCCAGGCCGATGGAATCGATCCGATCGCGCGCGCCCAAGGCCTATGAACTGCATGTGCGCTATCCCGTGGAATCGGCGGAGATGAAGGCGCCGGGCCAAGGGGACGGGGAAAACGACATCTGGGCCGCCATCGCGCTGGAGCTGAAAGGGAGAATCGCCCAGGCCCGTTCCACCCTCATCTTCGCCAACAACCGCAGGCTTTCCGAGCGCCTGGCCCGCCTGCTCAACGAAGGCGAAGCCACGCCCATCGCCTACGCCCACCATGGATCCCTGTCCCGGGAAATCCGCAACGTGGTGGAGGCGCGCATGAAAGAAGGGTCCCTGCCCGCCATCGTGGCCACCAACTCCCTGGAGCTCGGCATCGACGTTGGGGCTCTCGACCAGGTGATCCTCGTGCAGACGCCCTTTTCCATCGCATCCGCGCTGCAGAGGATCGGGCGGGCCGGGCATGGCGTGGGCCAGACCAGCCGCGGCTACCTGTATGCGTCCCATGGGCGGGATCTGCTCGACGCCGCCGCCGCCGTCAAATGCGTGCTCACCGGCGATCTGGAAGACACGCGCATCGTGGAAGGGCCCCTGGATCTGCTGGCCCAGATCATGGTGTCCATGGCCGTATCCGAGGATTGGACCCTGGACCGCCTTTACGCCTTCCTGCGCACCAGCCATCCGTACCGCAACCTGCCGCGCGCGCATTTCGATCTGGTGGCGGAGATGCTCGCGGGCCGCTTCGAGGCCACGCGCATCCGCGAGCTGCGGCCCCGCCTCTACGTGGACGCCGTGGACGGCCGCATCCGCGCGGCCAAGGGGGCGGCCCTGCTGGTGGGGCTTTCCGGCGGGACCATTCCGGACCGCGGCCTGTATACCCTGCGCCATGCGGAGTCCCGTTCCAAGATCGGGGAATTGGACGAGGAGTTCGTATGGGAACGGCGCGAGGGCGACGTTTTCGCCTTGGGCAGCCAGAGCTGGCGCATCGTGCGCATCACCGCCAACGAGGTGGAAGCGGTCCGGGCGGATCAAGCCGCCCAGATGGCCCCCTTCTGGCGCGCGGAGGAGCGGGACCGGGGCTTCCATCTTTCCAACCGGTTGGCGCAATTCCTGGAATCGGCCGAAGGGCGCATGGAGGATCCGGATCTCAAGCGCGAGCTGATGGAGGAGCGGGGCCTGGAGGAGCCCAGCGCGGCCATGCTCATCGGCTACCTGCGCCGCCAGCGGGCGGCCACCAGGTCAGCGCTCCCGCACCGCCATCATCTGCTCATCGAAGACGCGGGGGACGCCCCGGGAGGCGGATCCTCCGCGGACCCGGCCTCCATCGGCGGACGCCAGATCATCCTGCATGCGATCTGGGGCGGGCGCCTCAACCGCCCCTGGGCCTATGCGATGGCGGCGGCCTACGAAGCCAGGCACGGCCTGCATCTGGAAATCATCACCGGGGACGATTGCCTGCTGGTGCGCCTGCCGGACGGGGAGCCCCCGGGGAGCCTGATCGATCTGGTGCATTCCGACGAGCTGGAGGCCCTGCTCCGCAAAAGCCTGGAGCGGACCGGTTGGTTCGCGGCCCATTTCCGCGAGAACGCGGCCCGGGCCTTGTTGCTCCCGCGCTCCACCACCCGCGCGCGCATCCCCTTGTGGCTCAACCGGCTGAGATCCCAGAACCTGCTGCAGGCGGTGTCCGGCCTGCCCGACTTCCCGATCGTCCTGGAAACCTGGCGCGAATGCCTGCGCGACGAGTTCGATCTGCCCGCCCTCAAGGCCATGCTGGACGAGGTGCATTCCGGCGCCATCAAGGTAAGCGAATGCCGCACCACGGAGCCTTCGCCCTTCGGGGAAAGCCTGCTTTGGAAGCAGACCAACAAATACATGTATGAGCAGGACAAGCCTGCCGGCGGCCCCCGGAACGGGCGCGAGGACCTGCTCCGCGAGATCGCCTTTTCCGCGCCGCTCCGCCCCCGCATCCCCCGCGAGGTGATCGCGGATTTCGAGGCCAAATCCCGCCGGCTGGCTCCCGGTTATGCGCCTGAGACCGCGGCGGAACTGGTGGAATGGATCAAGGAAAGGCTGCTGCTTCCCTGGGAGGAATGGCGCGAGCTGTTGCCCAAGTGCGGCGCACCCGGATCCGGCGGCCTGGACGCGGAATCCCTGCGGCATGCCGCTTCGCGTTTGTTGGCGGTGAAGCTGCCCGGAGCCGGGACCGCGGCGGTGGCGGCGGTGGAAACCCTCCCGCGCCTGATGGCGGCCCTGAGACTTGCCATCGGCGACGCGGAGTGGTTCAGCGCCCTTCGGATCGAAGCCCCACCGGCTCCCGCGCCGGAAGAGGCTTTGGCACACCTCGCGAGGCTGGCTGCGTCATTGTCCGCGAAGCCGGGCCGATCGACGGATTCCGATGATGACCCCTATAACGGCCCGGCCGAGGACCTGGATGCGGGCGAGGACGGTGTCGAGGAGGGCGTAACCGGAGACGGAGACATGGATCCGGCCCTGGGCCGCGGTCCCCGCCTCGCCCCGATGGTTTCCCAATGGCTTCGGGCCTACGGGCCCATGGCCTTCGGCTTCCCCCGCTTGCTGTTCGGAAGGGCCTTCCCCCTGGTGGAAGAGGCCTGGGCGGAATTGGCCGAAGGCGATCGGGTGGTGCTGGACGCCTTGAGCGAAGGCGCGCCGGAAACGGAAATCTGCGATGCCGCCAACCTGGAAATCCTGCTCCGCCTCATGCGACGCCGCTCGCGGCCGGAGGTGCGCACCTTGCCCGCCGAGAGGCTTCCCCTCTTCCTGGCGGCCTGGCAGGGATTGACCGATCCCTCCCCGGACGTCGAAGGGCTCCAGGCTTCCCTGGAAAAACTCTTCGGGTATCCCGCTCCCGCCGCGGCCTGGGAGGCGGAATTCCTGCCGGCGCGTTCCGCCGGATACCTGCCCTCGCGCCTGGACGAACTCTTCCGGGACAGCGATCTGCTCTGGGCCGGACGGGGCAAGGAGCGCATCGCCTTCGCCTTTCCCGAAGACCTGGAATTGTTCCCCCACCCCGGCCAGGCATCCCCGGAATCCGCGGAAGCCGCGCCGCTCCCGCCGGACGCGGCCCAGGTGATGGACATCCTTTCCTCCGCGGCCGGGCGCCTCGACTTCCAGGCCATCGCCGCCCGTTGCCCTTTGCCCTCCGACCGCATCGGCGACGCCCTTTGGGATCTGGCCTGGCTGGGCCGTATCACCAACGATACCTTCGCCGCCTTGCGGAAGGGGGTCGAGAACGGATTCAAGTCCAACCTTATCGGATCTGGCGGATCAGGCGGGGCGGGCGGAACCGCGGGCTCCGCCGCATCTTCCGGGTCGGGCGCCCCTTCCCGGCGGCAGCGGTTCCAACGCTGGAAGGCCGCCCGTCCCCTCGTCGGCGCATGGCAAACCCTGGAGGAGCCGGGAACCGCATCCGATGCCCTGGAGCAAGAGGAGCTGTCCAAGGACCGCGTGCGGCAAGCGCTCCGGCGCTACGGCGTGCTTTTCCGTGAACTCCTGGGGCACGAACTGCCGGCCATGCAATGGTCCGCCGTGTTCCGATCCCTCCGTCTCCTGGAACTCTCGGGCGAAGTCCTCTCGGGGCATTTCTTCGCCGGCATCCCCGGCATGCAATTCATCTCCCCGCAGGCGTTGAGGATGCTGGAAGCGGGACTGCCCGACGAAGCCGTGTTCTGGATGTCCGCGGCGGATCCGGCCTCTCCCTGCGCCCTGGGGCTCGAAGGCCTGCCCTATCCCCTGCCGCCGCGCCTGGCCTCGACCCACCTGGTCTTCCATGGGGCCGAATTGACGCTTATCTCGCGCCGCATGGGACGGGACCTCGCGATCCGCGTTCCGCCCCGCCATAAATTCCTTAGCGGTTACCTGAGCGCCTTGCGCCACCTTGTGGATCGGGCCTTCCTGCCCGCCAAGTCCGTGGAAGTGGAAATCGTCAACGGGGAGCCCGTGATGGGCAGCCCGTACATGGACGATCTGCTGGAGGCGGGTTTCGAGCAGGGTATCCGGACGGTTACCCTTCGCAAGCGGTATTGAACCGGGCGGCTACTGCCGGGGAAAGGCCGGAAGGGGGAAAGCCGGACCGGAAGCCGCCTTCGCCCTCGAAAGCCTCGCCCCCTTGGCATCGAAGGCCTCCTTGGGACGGAATGCGTTCCGGGCCGCGCCGGCCGCATCCCCGGGCCTGATGATGACGGCTCCCGAACCCACATAGAAACCCATGGTATCCGCCGCGGGGCCTATGTCATGCACGATGAGGCCCGAGGCCGAACCGTTGTTCCATTTGGAGGCGGGATCCGTGGTGGAGGAAAAGGAGGCGCCCGTCGCCTGGGAGAAATAGTCGAGCGGATCGCTGCCTGGGGTGGGCCAATTGGTCGCGTCCAATTGCTTCTTCCCGTCCGCCTGCACCACGGACAGGCTGAGGACGTTGGGAGGCGTATTCACGCCGATATCCTTATCGAAATGGAACATGAGCATGCCCCTGCCCTTCAGGATGGCGCGCCGGCCTTCGTTCTTCAGGTTGGACCAGAAGAAGCACTCTTGGGGCCGCGCCGGATTGATGAAGCGGTAACCGACGGTCGAATTCGCGGCCGCCCGGAAATAGGCGTTCATGTTCTTGTCCACGTCCACCACGTCGATCCAGCCCTGATCGGCCCGGTAGAAATCGTTGATGATGACGGGATTGGTCTCGCTGGGCCGGCTGGCCATCAGGCAGTAGTCGCCCACGCCGTAGAGGTCCGGCCATCCGAAGATCATGTGGCCGCATTCGTGGCAGAACACGTACAGGGCGAAGGAGCTCCCCAGGTCCGTCATCATGTAGCGGGTGAGCTGCACGCCGTCGCGGGTCTGGTTGAGCCCTCCCGCATGCGGCCACAGGCCTTGGGCGAAGGTCACGCCGGCGCCGGCGTACACGATGCTGACGGCCTCGACCTTGCCGTCCTTGTCATTGTCGAACTTGGAGAAATCCACCAGGGGATCGAAGTACGCCATCATCTCGCTTACGAGTTCGCCGGCCCGCTGGTATCCCGTTCCGCCCTCGTAATAGGATTTCGGGTTCTTGGCCCGGTAGAACCCGAAGACCTCGTTCTGGAAATCCACCTTGCCGTTGGAGACGTCGGCATAATAATCCCGCACCGATCCCTTGCAATTGAACCGGTTGAAGCCCTTCTGGTTCAGCCATGCGTTGATCTCGTCCTTGTTGAAGGCCGGGGCCTGATCGGAAAAGTCGACGAGCAGGGTGAGCCCCCAGACGGCTCCGCTCGGATGGGGATAATAATGGGCGGCGGCCCCGGAGGATTTGCCCAAGGCTCCCTGGGACGGACCCGTCGAAGCGGAAATCTCCTGCGGCCAAGCGTCCACGACCTTGCCGTCGACGACGATCAAGGCATCGGCCTTCCGCGCTCCCGGGCCGGCGAGCATGAATAAAGCAGGCAGGAATGCCCGCAGGCAGAACGCGGATAAACCCATGAGGACCCCCATACCAATCCGATGGCGCAGCCCGGCCGAAGCCCGCATGCGTCGAATGGTCCCCTATCAATAATATGGGGAGGCCGTTTTCGCATGGCTTTTCGCCGTCCCTGCCCCGGTTCAGCCCGTCAGGGAACCCCTTGCGGTCTCCAGGATCCGGTTCCGCCCTTCCGACGGCGCTCCGGAAGGGCCGGATCAGAGTAGTTGGCGGCGATAGGTCAAAGCCCCGACGCGGATGAAGTAAAGTCCCCGGGAGGTTTCCCCGGGTATCGAATAGACGCCGCGCCCCTCCGCCCTCAAGCCCACGGACCTTCCATCGATGCCGCTCATCCTTACGCGCGGGTCTCCCCCGCCCGTTCCGACCCCCTCCGGTACCACCAGGGTCCGTCCCATCAGGACAGGCGCTCGGTTCCGCTCGGCCCGGCTCATCAGGGAAACTTCGACCTTGTCCCAGCCAGGCGCCGGCGTGGCGGGCATGGCCTTGATCCATTCCCTTATGACGGCCATGGCCGGGTCATTGACCTCGAAGGAACCCCAGGGGGGCATCTGCTCGCGCTCGGGATCGTAATCGCCGGGCGTTGTATTCCGGGCCTGGGCGCGCGCCAGGATCGCGGATTTCTGGGGGTACCCCGGCACGATCAACTCCGCCTGGATCTCCAGATTGCCGAGACCCCGGGGATTGTTGCCGAGATCGGTCTTTGGGTACGAAAAGGGCAGGCTGTCCTGCGTCCCGTGGGGGCCCGAATAGCGATGGCGGAACTCGAACAGGGAGTCGTTCATGTTCTGGTAGTCGAAATTGATGTCGCAATGATCGGCGGCGCCGTTGAGGTTGCCCCTGCGGCCGTGGCATCCGGAACAATTGGCCGCGAAATAGGATCGCGCCCGCACATTGAGGCTGGCGGAGGCATCGTCGATGGCGCGCCACCTGGCCGATCCGTTCCAGTTCGCGGGCTTGGAACCTTTCAGCACGCCCTTGGCGAACAATTCATCGAGCTGGTTGATGGAGGGATTCGCGGCGGAGGGACGGTTCAACTGGGCCGTGAAGAACCCGAGGACCGAACGGGAATGGCCGCTGCCATAGTCGCGGCTCAGGTGGCACCGGTCGCAATGTTCGGCGGGGAAGGTCCACTTCTTCATCCGGGATGGTTTCCCCTTGCCCTGGGGATAGATGCGGATGGCGTCGTTCTTGTCGGTGAAGCCGACCAGGAAGCCTTCCGTCCTCGCATCGTTCCACTTGTAGCTGAAGCCGTACCACTTGTCCGTTTTGGCGCCCGTGAGGGGGTCCGTGATTTCCATCTTGTTCACGAGGAGGCGCGTTTCCCATACGCGCCTGGAGGTGGTGTCCCCGGGAATCGTATCGATGTCGAATTGCTTGACGAAGACGGTGCTGTCCGGGTAGCCCCAATAATCATCCTTCTCGTCGAAGGCGACGGTCCTTCCCGGCTTGAGCAGAACCCAGCGTTGCTTGTGGGCCCCGTCGCTCCACAAGGGCGAATTGACCTCGAAGCGCTGGGCTTCGGGAATCATTTTCCCGGTCTTGATGTCCGTATAGACGCCGGTCGCGGAGAGGGTCCTGGGGGCCTTGGCGGTATCTTCCACGTTCCAATAGTTGAATCCCGCCGCGATGGACTGGGAAAGAATCACGGAGCCGATGGCTGCAGCCTTGGAAAAGGCGCGGGCGCCTGACGTGAGGGCTGGAAAAAGGATGCGGGGGATGTTTTTCATACCCCTATCATAATTCCGCGCCTGCGCGCCGGATTGGCCCGGGTATCGAATCGCCGCTCTCTATCGGAGAACGCACCGGCTTTCCGCTCTCCCGCGGAGAGCGGGAGGTTCAGGCGTAAAGCTTTTCGCGCAGCTTCTTCACGTCCTCGTTCGCCAGGTACTCGTCGTAGGTCATGGCGCGGTCGATGTAACCCTTGGGAGTCAGCTCGATGATGCGCGTGGCGATGGTCTGCACGAACTGGTGATCCTGGGAGGTGAAGAGGACCGTTCCCGTGAACTCCTTGAGGCTGTTGTTCAGGGAGGTGATGGCTTCCAGATCCAGGTGGCCGGTGGGCTCGTCGAGCACGAGCACGTTGGCCTGCAGGAGCATCATGCGGGCGAGCATGCAACGCACCTTCTCGCCGCCGGAAAGGACGTTGGCGCTCTTCTGGGACTCCTCGCCCGAGAAAAGCATCTTGCCCAGCCAGCCGCGGATGAACTGCTCGTCCTTCTCCTTTTCCTTGGAGTACTGGCGCAGCCAGTCCACCAGGTTCATGTCGGTGTCGAAGTAGGAGGAGTTGTCCTTGGGGAAGAAGGAACGCGTGGTGGAGCCGCCCCAACGGAAGGTCCCATGATCCGGCTTGGCCTCGTCCATCAGGATCCGGAAGAGGGTGGAGGCGGACATGTCGTCCTTGCCCACGAAGGCGATCTTGTCGCCGGCGCGCACGTTCAGCTCGAAGCCCCTGAATACCGGCTTGCCTTCGATGGACTTGCCCAGGCCCTCGATCTCGAGGATGATCTTGCCCGCTTCCTTCTCGGCCTTGAATACGATGAACGGGTACTGGCGCGTTGACGGCCTGATATCGTCCAGGGTGATCTTGTCCATCAGCTTCCGGCGGGATGTGGCCTGCTTGGACTTGGACGCGTTGGCGGAGAAGCGCTGGATGAAGGTCTGCAGTTCCTTGATCTTGTCTTCTTTTTTCTTGTTCTGATCGCGCTTCTGGAGGAGCGCCAGCTGGCTGGACTCGTACCAGAAAGTGTAGTTGCCGGTATAGGTCGATATCTTCTGGTAATCGATGTCGCAAACGTGCGTGCACACCTTGTCCAGGAAGTGGCGATCATGCGACACCACGATCACTGTATTCTCGAAGCCGTACAGGAACTCCTCCAGCCAGGCCACCGAATCCAGATCCAGGTTGTTGGTGGGCTCATCCAGGAGGAGGATGCCGGGATTGCCGTACAGGGCCTGGCAAAGGAGCACGCGCACCTTTTCGCCGCCGGTCAGCTCCTTCATGAGCAGGTTGTGCTTTTCCTCGCGGACGCCCAGGCCGCTCAGCATTGAGGCCGCGTCGGACTCGGCGTTCCAGCCATTCAAGTCGGCGAACTCGCCTTCCAGTTCGGATGCGCGCACGCCGTCCTTTTCGGAGAAATCCGGCTTGGCGTACAGGGCGTCCTTCTCGCGCATCACTTCGTACAATTGCTTATGGCCCATGATCACGGTCTGCAGCACCGGGATATCGTCGAACTCGAACTGGTTCTGCTTGAGCACGCCCATGCGGACGCCCGGGTCGATGCTGACGCTCCCGGAGTCCGGTTCGATCTCGCCGGAAAGGATCTTGAGGAAGGTGGATTTGCCCGCGCCGTTGGCGCCGATGATGCCGTAGCAGTTGCCGGGCGTGAATTTGATGTCGACTTCCTTGAAGAGGAAGCGCTTGCCGTAAGCCAATGAGACTTGGTTGACGCTGATCATAAGAACCTTGCTTTTCGCGGGGGAAACGGATGCAAAGCCGGCCTGCCGGCCCGCCGCCTCGATCCCCGGAATATCCTGGACTGGGTTGAATGCAGCAAAATAGCAATCCGGACAGGCACTTCCCAGGGAACCGGGTCCCAGGAAATCGGCATTTTCGCGAGTTTTCGGACTAAAGTGAATATCTTTTCTTCCGCCCATTTCAGCCGGAGATCGGACGCCCGTGAATTCCCGAATCCTCTTCCTCGCAGGAATCCTCGCCGGCGGTGCATACGCGCATACCCTGAATACAGGCGGCCTTTCGGGCATCAATACCACCTATTCCGCCTACAGCCTGGGCCAGGGAAGCCATGAGATCGGCTTCTCGGGCAAAGGGGAATTCGGGGACGAAGCCTTGGAGGAAACCCTCGCCGACGGGTCCCGGAACGGACGCGACGTAATCCTGTCGGGGTGGGATGTATTTCTGGCCCTGGGCCTCACCAACTGGATGGACCTGGCGGTGGACCTGCCTTTCTACCGGGACCATATCGATGGATTCTCCCGGAAGGCTTCGGGCCTGGGAGACCTGTCCGCATCCCTGAAAATCATGCATCCCGGAATGAAACCGGATGCCTTGGTCCGCTTGGCCTATATCATGCGGGCCAGCTTCCCCACCGGTGATCCCGGTAGCGGCTATTTCGCCCGCGACCCGCAATATTCCCACGTTTCGGAAACCAACACCGAAGGGGCCTTCACGTCCCGCGGGTACAACCTCAACCCCATGCTCGCCTGGACCTTCGACCTGACCCGCCTCAAGCGGCCCGCGCCATGGCTCGTCCACGTCAATTTCGGGATGGACGCCCTCTTCTACGCCGCCAAGGACGTGAACATCCCGCAAGAGAATACGGCCATGAAGGGCGGTCTCGCGGTGGAGTGGCTCGCGCAATCGGATTGGAGCCTGTTCCTGGACTTCTACGGCAAGTCCCGGCTCATCAATATCACCGAAGGACCCTTCCTGGAAATCTTCGCCAAGGATCAACTCGCCTTGGCGATGGGAGCCAGCCACCTGTTCAATGAAGGCCTATCCGCCTCCTTCGTGGTGGAAGGCGGGCTTTCCACCCAGGAGAACCGGACCCGCTGGTCCGTCTACCATGGGGGCGCCGGGGTAAGGAACTACTCCATCCAGCCCACCCCCGTCCTGGGCGCCACCGTGACCGTCGGGTTCGGAGGCATGGGCAGGAACGCGGATCCCGATTTCGACGGCAATCCGAATTCCACCGATCGATGCCCGCATGACGCCGAAGACTATGACGGATACGAGGATGTGGACGGTTGCCCCGATCCCGTCCATCTCTCCGCACCCGTCCAGGTGATCGATACCGTGGTCATCACCCAATTCGACACCGTAACCGTCGTGCGCAACGATACGGTGCGCGTTCCCGTCCTCGACACCCTCAACTACCGGGCGCAACAGGATCCCAACGTCATTTTCGGGTTCGGCAAGGTCACCTTCCCCTCCATCCAGTTCATGACCGGTTCGGATGAATTGGACCGTTCCTCGTTCAAGATCCTGAACGATATCGCCCAGTCCATGAAGAACTTCCCCGACGTGAACCTGCAGGTGCTCGGGTTCACGGACAATACCGGCACGGAGGCGGCCAACCGATCGGTGTCCTCCCGGCGCGCGGAATCCGTGGTGGATTACCTGGTCAACCAGGGGCTTTCGGCGACCCGATTGCAGCCGATAGGCATGGGGCCGGAAAACCCCGTCGGCAGCAACAGGACCGCCAGCGGCCGCCTCCTGAACCGCCGCGTGGAGTTCAAGAGGGTCAAGTGACCGCGGGTCGAAGCGACCGCGGGTCAAAATGACCCGGCGATAGCGCATCCGGCCCGGCCGGGCGTCCTATCCAGGGCATGCCCAAATCGCGGATCCCTTTTGGTTTTTTGACGCTCGCGGCCCTGGCCCTATCGGCCCTGGGACCCGCGGCGCATCCGGCTTACGGCGAAACGACCTATGGCAAAACCCACGCGGTCCCCAAGGAAGAGCCCGCTTCCGACCCCTCTGGCGGCGGTTCCTTCCAAGGGGAGGACCATGAGGAGGACGGGGGTGAACCCCTGTTCACCTCGTCCCGCGTGAACGGACCGGGCCTGGAAGGGGCCTGCTTTTCGGTGGATATCCACGCCAAATCATTCGGCGAGCTGGCGGGCGCCCTGATCGTGATGCCGTTCTTCTGGGGAATCTGCTCGGCCGGCTACGGCGTTTTTATCAGCCATGCCCACCTCCTCTTCGGCAACGAGGATGTCGAAACCGTTGCCTATAACGCCTGGCGCTACGGGGCGGGCTTCGGCCTTGAAGCGGGGTGGCAACCGGAAACCTCGGGGGGTCCCGGGATCGCAGGGCATCTGGAAGCGGTTGGCCCGGTGACGCGGGATAGGAGCCTGGAACTCCGCGTGCGGGCCGCGGCCCAAGCGACGGCCATGATGATGCATGTGGACTATGAACGGGGGATGATCGTGGACGCCGATCACTACGGGGTCCAGCGGGACGTCATGACCGGTTATTCCCAAAAACGGATCCCCTTGACCGCCGAACTCCTGTGGCAGCCCGGAAGCAAGGGGTTTTACCTGGGCGCCGGCGCCGGGGCGGTCCTGCTCCGGGAGGACATCCAATACCGGCGGGGCGATACCTTCGGCTACTCGACGGGGGACCTGAGCGAATCCCGGGCGGGGGTATTCCCCGCGGCCGTGGCTTCGATCGGGCGCGATGGATTGGATTCCCGCGGCCGGCCGGCCTGGTATTTCGAAATCCGCTACCAGGCCATGGCGCAACGCCCGCGGCACCTCAGCTCCTTTCCCTCGGACAATACCGCCTTGACCCAGTCCCTGGGCTGGGAATGGGGATGGTATTGGTGAAACCCCGTGTTTGCCCGCCCCGCCGGATTTAGATTAAGCCGCGAGGGGACGGACTCCCCATCAGCGCGACATATCCCTTAGGGGCGGCGGGGATTCCCGGCGCCCGAGGAGCAGCC
The DNA here is from genome assembly GCA_028287465.1 of Fibrobacterota bacterium. Lineage (GTDB taxonomy): Bacteria > Fibrobacterota > Fibrobacteria > UBA11236 > UBA11236 > Chersky-265. The sequence goes on along the minus strand of JAQBPO010000022.1, from coordinate 77,666 downwards.
ATGGCGGACGGGTACCGGATGGAATCGGATTCGATGGGAGAGGTCAAGGTCCCCGAAGGCGCCATGTGGGGCGCCCAGACCCAGCGGGCCCTGGACAATTTCCGCATCAGCGACCTCCGCTTCCCGCGCGACTTCATCGGCGCCCTGGGCATGATCAAGTACCTTGCCTGCCAGGTGAACCGGGATCTGGGGACCTTGGACTCGGCCATGGCCGCGGCCATCTCCCAGGCGGCCATGGAGGTTACCGAGGGCCAGTGGGACGAGCAGTTCCCCCTGGACATCTTCCAGACCGGCTCCGGGACCAGCACCAACATGAACGCGAACGAGGTGATCGCCCACCGGGCCACGGAAATCCTCGGCACCGGGCTGGGCGCCCGCAAGGTGCATCCGAACGATCACGTGAACATGTCCCAGAGCAGCAACGACGTGATCCCCAGTTGCATCCACATCGCCGCCCTGGTCTCGCTCGAGAAGGATCTGCTGCCGGCCCTCAACCGGCTGCGCGCCGCCCTGGACGACAAGGCCACCGTCTTCAAGGACGTGCTCAAGCTGGGCCGCACCCATCTGCAGGACGCGACCCCAATGACCCTGGGCCAGGAGTTCTCCGGCTACGCGGCCATGGTCGCGCACGGCATCGGCCGGCTCGGCAACGTGCGTTGGCACCTGGGGGAGCTGGCCCTGGGCGGCACCGCCGTCGGCACCGGAATCAATGCGCCCAAGGAATTCGCCCGCAAGGTCATCGAGCGCCTGAACGACCTGAGCGGCCTCGAGTTCCGCGAGGCCGAGAACCATTTCGAGGCGCAGGGATCGCGCGACGCGGTGGTGGAAGCCAGCAGCGCCCTGAAGACCGTGGCCGTCTCCCTGATCAAGATCGCCAACGACATCCGTTGGCTGGGCTCGGGACCGCGGGGCGGCCTGGGCGAACACAGGATCCCCGCCGTGCAGCCGGGTTCCTCGATCATGCCGGGCAAGGTCAATCCCGTGATGGCCGAGGCCTTGCTGCAGGCCTGCGCGCAGGTGATCGGGAACGACGCCTCCATCACCTTCGCCGGGGCTTCGGGGAATTTCGAGCTCAACGTGATGATGCCGCTCATGGCCAACAATATCCTGCAGTCCCTCCAGATCCTGACCAACTCGGTGACCGCCTTCGAGGAGAAATGCGTACGGGGCCTGGAGGCGGACGCGGAACGAAGCCGCTCCTCCATCGAACGCAGCCTGGCGATGGCGACCTCCCTGGTGCCGCGCATCGGCTACGACGCGGCGGCGAAACTGGCCAAAGAGGCATTCGATACCGGCAAGACAATCCGGCAGGTGGCCCAGGAAAAGGGCGTGCTGAAGGCCGAGGAACTGAACGTGCTGCTGGATCCGGCCAAGCTCATCGGGGATCGATAAGCCCCTGCCCAAGGCAAAGGTTTTCCGATGCGGCCGCGACCGGGGAAAGATATTTTACCAGGGCAGATTCACCCCGCACCGCCCGGATCCGCTCAATGAGCCTAACCGCCGTCATGCTCTCGTTCTTCACCATGGTGTTCTCCATGGAAATGTGGTCGCGCAAGCATCCGCCGGAATCCCTGGCCGCCATGGCCGCCGCCGCGGCGGCCAAGGACAGCGCCGAATGGGTGGACCGCTACGCCATCCCGGATTCGGGGGCATGGCTTCCGGAGGTGGGGACCTACCTCACCTTCGTGGCGGAGAGCCCTCATGGCGGACTCATCCACAATTACGTGAACAACGGCTTCCGGCACCTCACGCGCGCCATCATGGGGGTCTCCAACCTCAACCTGCGGGTGGGCACGGTCGAGCGCATGCAGATTTCCCTGGGCCGTTACGTCGACAGCCTGCAGGCCCATCCCCGCTGGACCCTGGACCCGGGGAAGGTCAGGCCCGCCATGCTCATGGCGGTGGAAATCATGGGTTCCCTAAATATTCCCTATGATGAGGCCACCCGGGACCGCATCCGCAAGGCCCAGGAGGCCGCCGACTCCCTCGAATCCGGGCAATCGACCCTGTGGCAGCGCTCCAAAGTGCAGGATTTCTTCATCCAATCGGGATATGCCCTGGTCCTCATGAAGGAACGGGCCGTTTCGGTCTCCCCGCGGCCCCCGGAAGATGGGGGCAAGACGGCCCCAACCCGTCTGAAAGGAAAGTGACGGACCCTGTGCGGGGGGCATATCTTTTCCTGCATGAAAAAAGTTGCTCCGACGTTCGCTTCGCTGATCCTGGGACTGGCCCTTTCCTCCTTCACCACGGCTTCGGCCGCGGCGGAAGCCGCACCCCGCGACACCAACATCATCCTCAAGGACCCGCGCGTTTTCAAGTGCATCTGCTACTCGGGTTACCGTGACGGCCAGGGGCCGGGCCAATCCGAGCCCAACGAGACCCAGGTCCGCGAAGACCTGACCCTGATCCAGAAGTTCACCCATGAGATCCGCACCTACGGCAGCGGCAAGGGCGGACATGGGTATTTCGTCCCCAAGATCGCGGACGAACTCGGGCTCACCGTCCACCTCGGTGTCTGGGTGGACGCCACCTACGATGACGCGGTCAACCTGGCGGCGGTGAACGACGCCATCGCCCTGCTCAAGGAAGGCCACAAGTCCATCAAGTCCGTCGTGGTCGGCAACGAGTACATGCTGCGCGTCCGCCATCCCGAGATCACCCCCACCCCGAACATCAAGCCGGACAAGGTACAGTCCGAAGCCAAGCTCGTGAACTACGTGAAGATGGTCAAGGCGGCCGTACCAGCGGGCGTGCTCGTCACCAGCGCGGACACATGGAGCAACGTCGTCGAAGACGGCGACGCCCTCCTGTCCCAATTGGATTTCGTCACCTGGCATCTGCATCCCTGGTGGGAAAACCAGCCCATCGCGGGCGCGGTGAACTATGTCGCTCTGCGCTACAAGGCCGTGCAGGACCGGGTCGCCAAAATCCCCGGAGGCAAGCGGTTGGTCCTGGGGGAAACCGGTTGGCCCACCTTGGCCACCAACGGCCCCGCGGTCGGCAGCCCGGAGAATCAGACCCGGTTCTTCAAGGAGCTGACCACATGGGGATGGAACAACAATGCGGAATTCTGGTCCTTCACCGCCTTCGACGAGAAGTGGAAGGACGCGGAAGGCACCGTAGGAGGGCATTGGGGCTTCTGGAACACCGGACGCCAGCCCCTCGCGATCATCAATGCCATCAACACCCTGTACCCCAAGTACATGTGGTCGGAAAACCCGGACAAGACCACGGGCCTTCGCAAGCCTCTCTTGAGCCCGGTCAAGGCCTCGGCCATCCAGGCCGTTCCCGCCGACGCCCTGGGCCGCTCCCTGGAAACCCTTTCCGGCAAGAACCCCTACGGGCATGGACGGGTGCTTACGCCGTCGAACGGTTCCCGCGGCCTGTACATCCTGGCGCCGTAACCTTCCGCGCCTCGTAACCGGCAGGTTTCCCCTGCCGGCCGGCACCGCCCCCCTTCCGCATCCGTCCCCATCGATGTGAACCGGGTCGGCCCGGTCGCGACTTCCGCGAAGGCGTACTTCCCGTCCCCGCCCTGCTTCAGGTTCCGGATATTGTGCCTGGTCTCGTCCTTGGAGAAATAGGTGCCGTAGCATCCGCCTCACGCTCCGCGATGATGTCCGCCATGGCCCCCCGGGGTATTGTACGAAACGTAATACTCGCGGTTGTTCCGGAAGTCCGGATGGAAGGCGTTGCGGATGGTGATTTGGGCGGGGGCCCCGCATCGGGTTTTTAGCGCCCGATCCAAGGCCTCAAAACGACGATGCCGTCCCCTCGACCGGACGCCGGCGCTACGGAGCGGGCCGATCCGCCCTGGGTACCTTGGACGCTACCCTTCCCGGGCCCGAGGATCCCCAAGCGGGTCCCGTCCAGGGCGAACGCTTCCCATGGTCCCTCGAAGCCAGGAGGCAGGGACAGTCCGCCCCCCGCGGACGAAAGGATCAGGGACCGCCGTCCACGCCGACGGACACCCCGCGCCGCGATCCCCACGGGCGTGATCCCCGGTTTCAATTGCTCATGGGTCAGTTTGTAGATGGTGCCGAGGAAGCCCACCATATAGATGTTGTTCATGGCGTCGATGGCGAAGGCGATGGGCTCCTGCGGCGTCACCAAGGGATATTCCTTCACCGCGGCCGTCCCGCTCTCCGGCTTCTTCCACGCGAACAGTTTCTTCATGGTATGGTCCCCGAAGAGGTACACCCCGTAGAAGGCCGAGGCCGGATCCCCCCGGTATACCTGCCCCCCGATGATGCACTTCGCCATGCCGGGCCCGCCGCCGTTCGCGAGGATGGCCGCCGGCTCCTCGATGGGAGGAAGGCCGGCGCAAGGCCCGTCCGGAAGGCAGAAGGTCCCTTCCTTGAGGCTCCAGCCGTAATTGCCGCCCTTTTTCACGATGTCGATCTCGTCGAACCGGGTATAGCCGATGTCGGCCACGTAGAGCTCGCCGGTAATGCGATCGAAGGAAAGCCGATAGGGATTGCGGACGCCGTATGCGTAGATTTCCCGCCTGACCTTGGGATTCGCGTCGGCCACGAACGGGTTGTCCTTGGGGATGGCGTATTCGAGCCCCGGGTCCTTATGGTCCACGTCGATGCGCAGGATCTTGGCGAGCAGGGTCTCGCGGTTCTGCCCGTTCCCGTGCGGATCCGGATTGACCTGGTCCCAGCCCCCGTCGCCGAAATTCAGGTAGAGGAACCCGTCCGGACCGAAAGCGGGCGCGCCTCCGTTGTGATCGCCGAACTCCTCCGGTTCGTCCACCGTGAGCAGCCTGCGCGCCGGCTGGCCGGAGTCGTGCAGCAGATCCGCCGACGCCGTGCGCTCATCGATGCGGAGCTGGCGCGGGGGACGTTGCGGGCTGCCGTATTTCACGTAGTACTTGCGGTTTTCCGCGTAGCCGGGGTGGAAGGCGATGCCCTGGAGGCCCATGTCATCCTGGCCCGCGAGCCCGGATACCTGGCCGAACAGGGTCTTGGCATAGGCCGATGAGCCCGGTGCGGCGGGAGCCAGGATCCAGATCTTGCCCGTCCCCATTTCCGGTACCGCGAACCGGCCCGGTTGCCCGGGAATTTCCGCCATCATGGCGGGATGGGTGAACAGGTTCGCCCCGTCGGTCCCGAAGACGGGCGTCAGGGTGACCCCGTCCGGGATTTGCGCCGCAAGCGGCGCGCAGGATAAGAGAAGGGAAAGGAGGCGGGCGGGCGACATGGGGAAACCCGCCCGTTACCGGACCATGAGCAGGTCCGGAAGGGCGGAACCCCCGGCCGGGCGGAGCAGGTAGATTCCCGCCCGGAAGCCGTCGGGAAGGCGGGGCCGGGATTTGGACAGCAGTCCCACGCGGATGCCGGAAGTGCTGAACGCTTCCAGGACGTCGGACTTCGCGAACAGGCCGGCATCAAGACGCGCGCCCGGAGCCGCGGTGAAGGACCGGCCATGGCTCCCGGACCGGAAGGCGCCGCGCCCCAGGACGGAAACGGCCGGCGTCAGATCGGGGCTGTCCATGGTGTAGATGAGGCCGGTGTTGATGCCGACGACGTATACGCGGCCTTCCGCATCCGTACCGAAGGAGGAGATCCCGGTGGGAGGCGAGGTGACCTCCTCGACCCCGGCCAGGCCCGTCCCGTTCTTCTTCAGGGCCCAGAGCTTGCGCGTATTGATGTCCGTGGTGAAATAGGTGCCGTACAGCTTGGAGGCGGGATCGCCCCGGAAGACCACGCCCCCGATGATGCAGGTGCCCACCGAATGCGTATAGGAATGGATGGGCAGGATCATCTTGCCTGTATTGCTTCCGCTCGGCCCTTCCATGACCTTCCAACCGTAATTGCCCCCCACCGTCACGATATCGGTTTCCTCGATATTGTCCTGGCCCACGTCCCCGAGCCACAGGTCCCCGTTCAGGGGATCGAAGCTCCACTTCCAGGGATTGCGCACGCCGAGGGCGAAGATCTCGCCGCGCCCGCCGCCCTTGGCGAAGGGGTTGCCCGCGGGAATGGCGTATTCCAGGCCGGCATCCTTGCCGTTCACGTCGATGCGCAGGAACTTGCCCAACAGCACGTTCGTATTCTGCGCGTTGCCGTCCGGGTCGCCGCCGGAACCGCCGTCCCCGGTGCCCAGGTAAAGCAATCCGTCCTTGGTGCCGAACGCGATGGTGCCGCCGTTATGGTTGTCGTATTTGTCCGCTATCTTGATCAGGTTGCGCGGCTTGGCCCCCGAGTCCTTCATCCCCGTGGCATCGGCGATGCGCTCGTCCACCATGTTGTAGAGGGTGCCGCCGGGGGGATCGTAACTGACGTAGTACTTGTGATTGGCATTGTAATCCGGATGGAAGGCGATGCCCAGAAGGCCCATCTCCCCGGCCAGGTTCACGTCGATCTTGACCAGGGTATCCGTGACCCAGGCCGTGCCTTTCTGGTAGACCAGCAAGGCGAGGCCCGTATGCTGCTCCAGCACCACATTGGTCTTAGGCTTTCCCGGGAAGGCCCCGAAATAGACCGGCTGGTTGAATTTCTGCAGGCCGGGAAATGCGTTGGTGTATTTGACCTGGATGGCTTGGCCGAAGGCCCCGCCGCAAATGCCCAGGACGGTGGCCGCGATGGACAGGCCCGGACCTGAAAGAACCTTGAATGGCATGTATTCCCCTTGATGCTATCGGTACGATCAGTATAAGGTACCGGGACCCCCGTTTTCATGCCCGGGATTTGTGGAATTGGCGGCCCTGGTGGATCCGGGGAAAATCCGGGTTTTGGCGGAATCGGCATGGATTGGACGGAAAATGAAGGTTTATGCGGATAAGTACCCCGGATTCCCGGGCTCCGGGCATTACCCTAAAGCGAACGATTCATCGGCCCCGGGCAAACCCTTCCGGCCGATAGCACGACTAAACAATCGGTCCCCAGGAAGCCATCCCCAGGACGGGAACCTTCCGGACTCCCACTCTACCCGGAGCCCCATGATTTCCCTCAGCACGCCCGCCCGGTCCGACCTTTCCCAAGGGGCCCGCTTGCCCTCCGGTCGCGGCCGCCGCCTCCCTTTATTGGCCCTCGCGGCCCTGCACCTCGCCTCCATGCGCCCGGCCCAGGCCCAGGCCTGCGTCTTGAACGATGCCGACTTCAAGCGCACCATCCTGGTCGACCAGCCCCAGGAGCCCATGAAGATGGCCGCCCTGCCCGACGGCCGGCTGCTGTGGACGGAAAAGCGCGGCACGGTCAAGCTCCTTCTCGCCGACGGGAAGACCGTTTCCACGGCCGGGACCCTGACCGTCCAGGCCACCGAGGATCAGGGCCTCCACGGCATCGCCGTCGATCCCGCCTTCGCCACGAACAACTGGATCTACCTCGCCTATGATCCCAAGACGGACCCGCATCCCAAGGGCCCCGGACGCTGGGTCTCGCGCTTCACCCTGAACGGGAACGTCCTGGATATGGCGTCGGAAAAGAAGCTCCTGCACGTGGAGATCCAGAGGACCATGATGGGCGGCTGCTGCCACCAGGGCGGGGCATTGGCCATGGATCCGCAAGGGAACCTCTATTGGTCCATCGGCGAGCAGTCGGACTATACCGTGCCCTCCTCCCTGACCAACGAGGCCGTCGAGCACCAGAACAGCCTGCGCAGCGCCGGCAACACCAACGATCTGCGCGGCAAGATCATCCGCATCCATCCGGAGGCGGACGGCAGCTATACCGTTCCGGAAGGGAACCTGTTCCCCAAGACCCTGGAGAAGACCCGCCCGGAAATCTACGCCATGGGCGTGCGCAACCCCTTTACCATCGCGGTGGACCCCAAGACGGGCTGGCTATGGGAAGGCGAAGTCGGGACGGACGTGACCTTGCCCTCGGCGGAGAAGGGCGCGGTCGGGTACGATGAAATCAACCTGATCACCAAGGCCGCGCACCTGGGCTATCCCTTCCTGAACGGCCCCAACGAGGCCTTCCGCAATTACGACTACGTCGCCAACAAGCCCTTGGAGCTTTTCGACCCGGACCATCTGGTCAACAATTCCAGGTTCAATACCGGCCTCGTCGATCTCGCCCCGGCCGGCAAGCCCCTTCCCGCCCTGGTCTATTGGACCGTGCGCAAGCAATACTCCACCGCCTTCCCCTTGGGGGACGGCAAGACCGCGGGCATGGTAGGCCCCACCTACCGGTTCGATCCCGCCCTCTCCAACTCCACCAAACTGCCCGCCTGGCTGGACGGCAAGGTGGTCTTCTGGGATCACGAACGGGAAACCATCCGCCTCCTCACCTTGACCGCGGATCGGAAGGTGGCGCGCATCGACTCCTTCATGACCAACGTGAAATGGAGCGGCATCGTGGACATCCAGCAGGGCCCGGGCGGATCGCTTTTCGTGGCGGAATACGGCCATGGCTATTACACCCCCAATCCCACCGCCAAGATCTCCCGCATCGATTATATCGGAGCGCCTTGCGGCTCCGTCTCCGTGGCCGGCGCGCGGAACGGTGGCCGCGCTCCGGGGTATTCGCGGGTTGCCTATGCGGACCCGGTCGAGGGCCTCGCCCTGGAAATCCCGCGGGGTTCGGAGATCGCGGTGGTATTCGATTTGGCAGGGCGTGAGCTTTGGCGATCGCGCCCGGGCGCCTCGGGGCCAAGGGCCCGGTCCGCGGGTACCGCGCTTACCGTCCAAGCCCCGGCTTCCGCCCTTTCCGGCAAGGGCCTGGTCCTGGTCGGTTTCCGCTGAGCGTTCCCGCGGGTCACCCCGCGGGCCTTCTTTCCCTTCCTCCGCTCCCTGATCCCTTTCCTCTTCCCTTCCCTTTTCCTTCAGCCCCCTTTAACCACCGCCAAAACCGCAGCCCCATCCAATAACCCTCCAACTTCGCCGCCTTGGCCAGGGCCATGGCCGTGAACAGGAAGGGCGAGACTCCTCCGAACGCGGCGGCGATGGCCAGCAGGATCCGGGGCGTGAAATCCGGCCGGTTGCAGATGGCGTAGATGGGTTCCCATTCCTCCGGCGAGAACTTCGATTTGAAGGCGTCGAGACCGCGGAAATTATAGAAGCGGCTCCCGTGCAGGCGCAGCCAACGGAACAGGAGGGCCATCCACCATGGCCCTTCGGCCCGCGCATCCCGGGCGAACCAGGACAACGGGGAAAGCCCCAAGGTGAAATAGGAAAGCCCGTCCGCCGCGGCGGCGCGGAAGGCCGCGTCCACCATCAGCTCGGCCGTTCCGTTGGGGGCGGAGCGAGAGCGTACGATCTGCTCGATGAGCCAACCATTGCGCATGGGGACCGGACTCGCCATCACGAATCCGATGGCCTCGCCGCCTTGTTCCGCCACGAATACCCGCCTGTCCCAAAGGCGTCCCAGGGTCCGGGGTTCCACCAGGAAATGCATGGCGGGCATGCGCCTCCGGGACAGCCACTCCTTGAGGCAACGCTCCAAGGCGGGGCTTTCCCGGGCCCGTTCGCGCGGCCATTCCGATACGGTAACACCCTTGTTACGGGCGCGCGCCAGTTGCGCCCGCAGGGAGGGCCGCCCCGCCAGGATGCCCGGCCAGGAGGCGGGATCCCATACCGGCTGGCCTCCCAGAAGGACGCGGGCATATCCCCGGGATCCGCCCAGGATCCCCTCTAGGCGCGAGCCGGCGGCGAAGTAGCAAACGCCCAGTCCCTCGGATCGGGCATCCGCCTCGAAGGCGGCCGCCGCCGCCGGAAGATCTCCGGGTGCGCAGATGGGCGCGCCCGCGGCCACGCGCACGCGGCCCCAATCGGCGTAACCGGCAACGGCTTCCGGCCCGTCGGCGAACCAGAGCTTGATGCCGGGATTCAGGATTTGATAGGCCGTGGCGATCCAGCCGTAACGGAGCACCAGCCCGCGGGCCTTGGCCAAGTCCCCGGAGGGTCGTTCCGCATCGGCTTGCATGCATCATGGGCCCCGGCCCCGGCAAGCGGGGAGGAGCCCAGGGGAATCATAGGATCTGCGCGGCGCGCGGAACAGTGGGACTTGCCCCGTGTTCCATGAATTCCCAGCGGAAGCTTGCCTTGGGCCCATCCACCTTCCCTTGCGACCGGCCATGGGCGATCTCGCCTTCCAGATGGATGCGCGTGCGGATGGGAAGCATCCGGTTGAGATCGTCGATGAATCCCCTGCACATGCGGAAGAGGGCGTATGCCGCGGGATCGGCCGGAAGGGCCTCCTGTACGGGCTCCCCGGGAGGGAAGAGGCGGAGGGTGCCGGATTTGCGCTGGGAAGGAGCGGGTCGTTCGGAAAGGGGTCCTTGGTTCATAGCCTTCCCATCATACCGCGGGCGGGTTAACCCGTGCCTTTTCCAGGGCTTATCCTATACGCACAAAGTGTACGCGAACCCGCCCGCACCCGCGAAACCGGGCTTGTTTCAGAGCCTAAATCCGGATTTCCAGCTATCCTGTCTCCGACAACCCCATGGACAACTATCGTTGCAACAGATATATTAAGAATATGGCCAAGGATATACAGACCGAAATCAAGCAGCGCAAACCCTTCACCTGCAGGGAAGAGGAGCTTTTCCTCAACATCCTCCGTTCTTCCGACCTGCTGGGCCGCCGGATCGGCGAGGTGCTGAAATCCTCGGAGCTTTCGGCCACGCAGTATAACGTGCTGCGCATCCTGCGCGGCGCCGGAAGCGAAGGCATGGCCTGCGGCGAAATCGGCGGCCGCATGGTTACCCGGGATCCGGACATCACCCGCCTCCTGGATCGATTGGAAAAGCGCGGCCTGGTGACGCGCAGCCGCGAGAAGGACGATCGCCGCGTGGTGACCGCCCGCATCACCTCCACGGGCCTGGACCTGCTCAAGAAGCTGGACGATCCCGTGACCCAGATGCACAAGGCCCAGTTGGGCCACCTGGAGGCGAAGCAACAGGAAACCCTGATCCGCCTCCTGGAAACCGCAAGGGAGAAACTGGGATGATCACTCTGCGCAAGGCCGGGCAACGCGGCCATTTCGATTTCGGCTGGCTCGACACCAACCATACCTTTTCCTTCGGCGAATACCACGACCCTTCCCATATGGGCTTCCGCTCCTTGCGCGTCATCAACGAGGATCGCGTGGCGGCGGGCAAGGGCTTCGGCACCCATGGCCACCGGGACATGGAAATCCTGACCTACGTCCTGGAAGGGGCGCTGGAGCACAAGGACAGCACGGGAACCCAAGGCATCATCAAACCCGGGGATGCCCAGCGCATGAGCGCCGGATCCGGAATCATGCATAGCGAGAAGAACGCCAGCGACGAGGAGCCGGTGCATTTCCTGCAGATCTGGATCATGCCCTCCGAGCGCGGCATAGCCCCGGGCTACGAACAGAAGCATTTCCCCGCCGGGGACAGGCTGAACAAACCGCGCGTGATCGCTTCTCCGGACGGCCGCGAGGGATCCGTGCGCCTCCGCCAGGACGCCGTCATCCATTCCACCGTGCTCGATCCGGGGACCGCGGGGGGAAGCGCCGAGGTAACCTTCGCATTGTCCCCGGGCCGCGGCGCCTGGATCCAGGTCGCCAGGGGATCGGTCGAGGTGGGCCACGGATTCGCGGAAGCCGGCGCGGGGACCTGGACCGCCTTGGCGCAAAGCGACGGCGCGGCCCTTTCCGGAGAGGAGCGCATTACCCTGCGCGCTTCCGGGAAAGCGGAAGTCCTCCTGTTCGACCTGGCCTGAATGGCCCCCTGAATCCGGTATTACCCTTTTTCCGGCCGGATACGCGCTTTCGCCAATCCGGATTCCCCGATTATTTCCTTGCGCGCCGTCCCTTAAAAAATTTTGTTGGTACTTCTCCCTGGACCGTGGAAACCATGGCCCGCTCGAGAGCGCGGCCGGAGGCGTCATGATAAAGGAAAAAGGCAAACAGGCCCGATTGGCCGGCCGCCCCCTCGGAAGCGCTCGGCATATCTGCGCCTTCTTCCGATCCACCGCGGAGAAGTACGACGTGCTGGGATCCTTCATCATGGAAGGCTTCGCCCAGGACGACAAGGCCGTGCACGTCATCGACCCGGCGCGCAAGATCGAACATTGCCGATGCCTTGAGAACCTCGGCATCGAACTGTCCGAAGCGCTGCATTCCGGCAAGCTCGACCTGATGGGATGGGACGACGCGCACGTGCGCCACGGACGATTCGATCAAAAGGAGATGCTGGCGCGGATGGAGGACATGTTCCGCCGCAATGCGGCCCTCGGCTTCGGCATGACCCGCTATATCGCCGACATGGAATGGTCCCAGGCGGCGGTTCCGGGCGCGCGCGGCCTGATCGAGTTCGAGGCCCGCCTCAATTACCTGATCCCTAAATACCGGGACACGGTCGTCTGCACCTACGATCTGGCGCGTTTCAACGCGACCACGGTCATGGACATCCTCCGCACCCACCCCATGGCGATCATCGGAGGCATCCTGCAGGAGAACCCCTTCTTCGTTTCCCCGGAAGAATTCCTCGAGGAGCCGCCCGAAGCCTGATACGGCTGCTGGGCGCGGCATCCCATGGATGCATCGGGAGGAACCGGATCCCCGGCGGCGGGACGCGTGAAGGACCTGGAATCGGCGCCGCCGGAACCGGATTTCCCATATGGGCCCGAACCGTTGCCCTCGGGAGCGGGCGCCGATCCGAAGGCCACGGTCCGGATGAACCTGATCCTGGCGGAAACGCTGCGGGAAAGGACCGAGGCCTTGCGCAAGGCCGAGGAGCGGTACCGTTCCCTCGTGATCGCGACCGCCTCGGTGGTTTGGACCATGGGACCCGCGGGGGATGTCCTCGCGGATCAACCTTCCTGGGAGGCCTATACCGGCCAGTCCCCGGAAGCGTATCGGGGGCAGGGATGGAAGGCCGCCTTCGGCCCCGGCGAAACGGATTTCCATGCGGCATGGGAGCGCGCCCTGGAGGAAAGCCTGCCTTGCGAATCCGGATGCCGGGTGCGCCATGGGCCCAGCGGACGTTATCGCCGGTGCGTGATGCGCGCCGTGCCCGTCTTCAACTCGGACGGCAAGGTGCGCGAATGGACCGGCACCCTGACGGACGCGGAAGACCGGACCCACGCGGAATCCTCCCTCCAACGCATCGAAGAGCAATTGCGCAAGTCGCAGAAGATGGAATCCATCGGCAACCTGGCCGGCGGCATCGCCCATGATTTCAACAATCTCCTCACGGCCATCAACGGTTATAGCGCCCTTTCCCTGGGAAGCCTCGAGGAAGGCCATCCCGCGCGGGCCCATATCGCGGAGATCCGGAACGCGGGGGATCGCGCGGCCGATCTCACCCGCCAACTGCTCGCTTACAGCCGCAAGCAGGTGCTCGCCCCCAAGGTGGTCGATCTCAATGCCCTGGTCGCGGAATTGGGGAAGATGCTGCGGCGCATCATCGGGGAGCAGATCACGCTCGCCACCCGGCCGGACCCGGACCTGCGGCCGATCCTGGCGGACCCGGCGCAGATCGAGCAGGTGGTCATGAACCTGGTCATCAACGCGCGGGAAGCGGTCCCGCATTCGGGGCGGATCTCCATCGAAACGCGCAACGTGGTCGTGGAGGAGGATTTCGCGGCGCTCCACCCCTCGGTGCTCCCCGGCGCCTATGCCCTGCTCACGGTGAACGACAACGGGTGCGGCATGGACGGGCACGTCAAGGCGCGGCTCTTCGAACCCTTCTTCACCACCAAGGAATTCGGAAAGAACGCCGGGCTCGGCCTCTCCACCGCGTACGGAATCGTGGCCCAGACCGGAGGCCATATCATCGTCCAGAGCGAGCCCGGGATAGGATCCACCTTCAAGGTCTACCTGCCCCAGGCCGAGAGCGAACGGCAGCCGCCCCCGCCCTCCGTTCCGGCCCCGGCTTCGCAAGGGGACGAAACCATCCTTCTGGTGGAGGACGAGGCCACGGTGCGCAGGTTCGCCCGCCTGGTCCTGGAACGGTCCGGCTATCGGGTTCTGGAGGCTTGCGACGGCAAGGAAGGATTGGAAATCAGCGAAGCCTGCATGGGGCCCATCCATCTGGTCCTGACCGACGTGGTGATGCCTCGCCTCGACGGCCCCCACATGGTGCAGCGGCTGATGGCCGCCCGCCCGGGGTTGCGGGTCATCTTCATGTCCGGCTATACCGACGACGCCATCGTCCGCCACGGCTTCTTCGACGCCAATACCAGTTTCATCCAGAAGCCCTTCATGCCGGACAAACTGACCAAGATCCTGCGGGAAGTCCTGAGCGCCGCGCCCCAGCGCTCGCGCTGACGCGCGCCTTGCCTCCTTGCCCATTGCCGCGATGAAGTACCTTTATTCCTTTTGCCGCGCCGTATACGAATAGACCGCCGAAGCGGCCGCCCGCTGGGAGGATCCGATGGACGAGAAACTGAAGACCGCGCCTTTCCGCAACCCCGGACATCCTGTCGATCCGATCTTCCCGAACCGCTGGTCCCCGCGCGCCATGAGCGGCGCCCACCTTTCCCGCGAAACCCTGGCGACCTTGTTCGAAGCGGCCCGTTGGGCGCCTTCCGCATTCAACAACCAGCCTTGGCGCTTCGTCTACGCCCTGCGCGGCGGGGAAGCCTGGCCGCGCTTCCTCGCCTTGCTCACGCCAAGGAACCAGCTTTGGTGCGCGCACGCGGGCGCCTTGATCCTGATCGTTTCCAAGAATACCTTCGACCACAATGGTAAGCCTTCCCTTACCCATTCCTTCGACGCCGGATCGGCCTGGATGAGCCTGGCCCTGCAGGCAAGCCTGCTGGGACTGGTCGCCCACGGCATGCAGGGCTTCGATTACGGCATGGCAGGGGAACTGGTGGGGTTACCTGACGGTTACTCCGTGGAAGCCATGTGCGCGGTCGGCCACCCCGGTTCTCCCGAGGTCCTTCCGGAAGACCTCCGTGAAAAGGAAAAACCGAACGGCCGCAAGCCCGTCGCCGAAGTGGCTTTCGAGGGACACTTCCCGGCAAATCCGTAAAACGGGGTCCCGGTCTTCCCTTTTCCGGGAGGTTTTTTCCCTATGGGGCGATCCCGGCTTAGGCAAAACCCTTAAAAGTTATCCCTAATCGAGCGGGGACAGATTCTTCGGTCTCAATAGGTTATCCACAATTGACCGATTTGATTTTTCTCGAATTCTTTCAAATTTAAGAGCGCGGACCCCCGGTTATCCACACGTTGATAGACCTTTTCAATACCCTGTTGATAGGGATTCACTGAATTTTCCTGAGGCAAATCCGATTTTCTTGTGGTGATCCGGTTTTTCGGGAATGGTAAGATAATGGATAGATAACCCCATGGAAGACGTCCTTTTAAGCTACCTCCAATCGCGAAAGCGCCCGACCTCCGGGGACGCCGCCGGCAATAAGGCCGTTGAGCCCGCTTCCTGGACGGCACCCGCCTCCCTGGCCGCTCCGGTGGCGGATCCCTTCGTCAAGCCCAGCCTTCCCTATCCCCTGAGCGCGCTCTTCACACTAGTGGATTCGCATGAGGAATATCCCGGCAGTTGCAAGGCGCTCGGCGAGTTCCTGAAGAAACTGTGCGGGCAACACCCTCTCGAGAACGTTCTGCTGCAGACCCTGCAGACGCGTTTCCCGCGGGTCTGGATGGAACGATTCCTCTTCATCCTGCTCGAGGTCCAGGCCACGGATTGGCAGACCGCCGCCTATGCCCTGCAGTTCCGCCATCTCAAGCGCCTGCTGCTGCGGGTGGAGCGCAAGAAGCCCCTGAACGCCGTAGAGTCCGGCCTGGCCCGCGAACTCATCAATGCGCTTTCGCTCTCGCGCTTCCAGGACTTCGAGCCCTTCTGCCGCCATGCCGCGGAAACCTTCAAGGCCATGCAGGCCGGGCGCATCCCGGTCTCGGGCGACCTGGGGCTGCTCGTCTACCTGATCCGCTCCGAGTGCGCGGCCATGGGCGAACGCAAGAACTGGCTCGAGAATGATCTCGCCACCGGCGAACCGGATACGGTGGCGCGGCTGTCGCCCCACCTGAAGCTTTTGGAAGACCGCATGCACAAGGCCCAGGAACTGGCCCAGCGCCTCGGCTCCTATGGTCCCATCCAGGACGGGCCCATGGGCCTGGAAGACGCGATGGGGCCGTTCTTCTTCAACCATCTCAAGGAGTGCCTCGGCAAACTGCCCTCCCTGGCCGGCCTCAAGCAGGCCCTGGAATTGCAGCAGTCCAAGCGCGTGCCCACCCGTGACCTTATCGCCCTGTCCACGCTCTCGCGCTGGCTCATGGAGGCCCGCGGCGCCCCGGCGGGCCCTCTGGAATGGGTGCGCATGGCCCTGGAGTCCTACGACCGCGGCCATTTCCGCCTGGACGTGGCGGGAGGCCTGCCCGCCGTGGAAGCCCTCCTGACGGAGGCCCGGGTCGAACGGGAAGGCACCCTCGTGCTCGGTAATTTCGGCGAGAATCCGTATTCATCCTGGATCGCCCGGGACGGCCTCACCCGGCCGTACCGCAGCTCCAATCCTGACCGGATCGCCCCGGACCTGAAAAGCCTCGTCCTGGGCAACCTCCATCGCGACAACATCATCATGAAGATGCTCGACAACCCGAAAGTCTACGGGACCCCCGGGCTCATCGAAGCCATCGTGGAAGGCAGCCGCTCGGCCCTGGTCCACAACAAGATCGCCACGCGGCGCGAACTGCACGCCGGATCGGTCAACGGCCGGGTGCCCGTGGCCCTCCTGCGCAGCCAGGTCTCCATCTCCAATTCCCTGCTGCGCTGCCTGATCCATCCTTCCATCATCCCCTTCTCCGAGATGAAAACCTTGTATCGGGGCCGCTCGGCCCTGCGCCATGAGGTGGTGGAAGAGCTGCATACCTTCCTTAAGCAGGCCTACGCCCTCTGACCCGGAAATTCACCGGGGATTTCCGGCCCGATTGTGCTATTTTGTGAATACGGTGACGTACGGCCCCGGCCTGAATGGCCTTAAAGGTACCGGCGGCATCCCAAGGAGCACCATGGACACTTCCAATCCTTCCCAGCCCAAGGGAAAGCGAACGGGGATCCGGAGCAAATCCGATTCCCTCCGGCGCGAAGTGTACCTGATCACCCTCTCCGCCAAGGACGAGGCCAAGCCCTTCGGATCCCTGCGCGGCGGCGAAACCGTGCTCAATGCCCGCGGTAAGGCCCTTGCCGCCAGCTGGCGCGAGCTCGCCTCCTTGCGCCCCAGCCTGGAACCGGACGCCCTGGTCATCGGACCCCGCCGTCTCCATGGCCTGCTGCTCTTCAAGCCGAAAGGGCCCGATTCGGTGACCCTGTCGGACGCCATCAAGCTTTTCAAAGTCCTTTCCTCCCTGCGCCTTGCCCAATTGGGCAAGACCGCGGAAATCGCACGTAGCCCTTCGGTTACCCCTTCCGGCGCCCTCGCCGGCGGAGCGAACGGAAAGGCCCCTTCCGCCCTGTGGAAGAAGGGATTCGTCGAAAAACCCATTTCCGGTTCCGCCGAATTGGCGGAAACGCGCAAGGCCCTCACGGGCCTTCAGGTCAGGTAATCCGCTAAACAATGGGTAAAGTCGTCTTGAACATCGTCTCGCAGGACAAGGACCAATGCTATCTCCAGGCCTTGGCCAAAAGTCCCTCCTACTCCGCCGTGACCAGCTTCAATTGCCTGAGCAAGAACCTGGTGGAATTCGGCAAGGCCATCAAAGGCTTTCCCGGCACTCTGGGCGAAAAAGAGGAGTTCTCAATCGGCGCCGGCATGGGCCGGGCCGAATTCTCCTTCCAGACCGTCGCCAGTACCGGGCTATGCGAATGTTGGGTCCGCATCAAGGGCCTCCACGAGGAGGCGGGCCAGAGCGCCGAGGCGTTCTTCCCCATCGACTACCTGGAGCCGGCGGCCATCGAGCACTTCTCCCGGGAACTGATCAAGATGGGCACCGGCCATACCAAGATCGCCGAGCTGAAGAACCAGTTCGAAAAAGACAAGACCTAGCCTGGGCGCGCCGCGCCCCATGGTCGGGAAACCTCCCGGAACGGCCTTGAGAACCATCCTCAAATACGCCTTCGCCGCCTTTTTCGCTCTGGCGGGCGCGAACCATTTCTACCGGCCCGCCTGGTACCTCAAGATCATGCCCCCGATCCTGCCCTATCCCCTGATCCTGGTCTACCTCAGCGGGGCCCTGGAAACGGCCCTGGGCCTGGCCTTGCTGTCCTCCCGCCTGGAACGCAAAGCGGGTTGGGGCCTCGCCGCCCTTTTGCTCGCGGTCTTCCCGGCCAATGCCTACATGGCCGCGCGGCCGGAAGCGTTCCCGGCGTTCAAGCCCCTCGTCCTTTGGCTGCGTCTGCCCCTGCAGTTCGTCCTGATCGGGCTTGTGCTGTGGAGCGTGAGCGGGAAGCCGGTCCGTGGTAAGACCCGGGCGGATTGACCGCTTGGCGACCCCGTACGACGCCCTCCGGAACGCGGAGGGCTGCAGGAATCAATTGAAGTCCGGAGGCTCGGTTCATTAATTGGTTTAGGTCTGGCGTTTCGTTGCACTCGCCATCATTCGGCCGGTGAATGGCCGATTCAAAAGGACGCATCCGATGAAAGACTTCTTCCACAAACTCTCGGTCAAGGTTTCCAACGGGGTCGGCTCGCCGATCTCCTTTTTCCTGGCCATCCTCATCATCGCCGCCTGGGGCGTGAGCGGCCCGTTGTTCCACTTCTCGGACACCTGGCAGCTGGTCATCAATACGGGCACGACCATAATCACCTTCCTCATGGTCTTCCTCATCCAGAATACCCAGAACCGCGATGCGCGGGTCATCCACCTCAAGCTCGACGAACTCATCCGCGCGACCCATGCGGCCCGCAACAGCCTGGTCGACCTGGAGGAACTGTCCGATTTCGAAATCGAAAAGCTGGAAAAGGAATTCCGCAGCCTGCACGAACGGATCGTTTTCGTTCAGGAGACCAAGGAGAAGAAGAAGAAGAAGGGGAACGGCAAAAAGGAGAGCCGGGGACCCGGCTAGCGGCGGAGGGCCCGAAGCCCGGATTGACCGGGCTTGAACGGGCTCCTACATGCCCGGCAAGCGGACGAACATCCCCAGGGAGAGGATGACCACGACGCTCAGGATGAGCACGAAGGCGTAGTTCCAGCGCAGGTCCGTTCCGCCCGCCCGGCGCTCGGCGGCTTCGGCCGAGGCCGATTGCAGCCACATGGCGCGGATGATCTGGAAATAGAAGTAGAAGGACACCAATCCGCCGCACACCGACAGGATGATGACCGGCAAGGTCATGCGCGGCAGGTCCGTCCCGGGACGCAAGGCCTCGAGCACAACGCCGAACTTGGCCGCGAAACCGGCCGTAAGCGGGATCCCGGCATAGCTCAGGAGGATGATGGTCAGGGCCAAGGCCAGCCAACGGTTGCTCTTGCCCATGCCGGCCAGGTCCGAAAGGGTGTCCACGTCCGCCTTCTTGCTGCCCATGGCCATGAAGGCGGCCCAGGAACCCAAGGTCATGATGCCGTAGGAACCCAGGTAGAAGACCACGATGGGCACGGAGTTGACCAGGATGCCGAGCAGGATGAATCCGCCGTTGACGACGGCGGAGTAGGCCACCAGCCGCTTGAGATTGGTCTGCACGATGGCCTGCAGGTTCCCCATGATGGCGGACAGGCCCGCGCCGATCAGGAGCACCGGTTTCCAAACGTCGGCCAAGGGCTCGAAGCAACCCCACAGGAGCATGCCCAGCATGCCGAAGACGGCGACCTTGACGGGCGAGGAGATGATGGCGAGGGAGGCCAGGTTGGTGCCCTGGTAGACGTCCGGCAGCCAGCTGTGGAAGGGCGCGACGGCCACCTTGAAGAGCACGGCGCCCATCAGGAAGGCCAGGCCGATCTTGGCGAGGGTCAGGTCCGCGGTGGCGCCCGCTTCCACGGCGCGCGCGAGCTTGTCATGGATGGCCAGCAGGTGGATTTCCCCGGTGGCCCCGTAGATGAAGGAAAGTCCGAGCAGGAACAGCACGCTGGTGAACACGCCCAGGAGCAGGTACTTCATGCCCGCCTCGTTGGAGCGCGGATCCTTATGGCTGAACCCGGCCAGCACGTAGGATGGGATGGAAACCAGTTCGTAGGCGATGAAGAGGGTGGCGATGTCGCCGGCCAGGCACAGGTTGACCATGCCCAGGGCCAGGGCCAGTACGATCATGCGCCAATCGACTGCGGTGACGTGGACCTTGTCCAGGTAGTCCTCGGAAAGCATCATGCCGATGGCGGTGAGGCCCAGGCAGAGGTAGGCTACCACCTTGCCGACCGAGGTGACCCGGATCGCGCCGCCGAAATACTGGGCCCCGTCCGGCAGGAACAGCCAGATGGCCACGGCCGAGCTGACCAGGGCCAGGATGCTGATGATGGAGGAGAGGCTTTCCTTCTGGTTCGGCCGCACGGAAGCCAGGATCAGCAGGAATACGAAGCCCAGGATGAGGGGCGATTGCGACAGGAGATAGGGGTTCATGGCAGGCCCGCCAGGGCGCGGACGGCCCCGAGGTTGAGGATGGTCTTTTCCACGGGCCCGATGAAGAGCATGGGATAGAGCCCTAGGACCAGCCAGAGGCCGATGAGGCAAACGGCCAATCCCGTTTCACCCCGGGAAAGATCCGCCGCCTGGGTGAAGCCCGGTGCGTCCGATCCCTTGGGGGTCCCGAGGAAGATCCGGTGGAAGGCCCGCACCAGGGCGGCCGCGCCAAGCAAGGCGCCCACCGAAGCCAGGAAGGTCATCCAGGGCGAGGAGCGGAAGGCCGTGAACAGCACCAGGATCTCCCCGGCGAAGTTGCTGAAGCCCGGCAGGCTGGCGGAAGCGAAGATGGCGGTAAGGAGCACGGCGGCGAGGCGGCGCTGGCCCGTGCGCAGGCCCCCGGTGGACGAGAGCAGAGGGCTTTCGCCGGAAATGGAGATGCGCGCGTCGAAGGCGAAGAGGGCCGCCATGATGAGGCCGTGGTTGAAGACCTGGAAGATGGCGCCGGTGAGACCGGTGGTGGTCACGTCCCCGGCGGCGGCGAACACGCCCAGGGCCACCAGGCTCAGATGCGAGAGGGAGGAATAGACGAGGATGTCGATGAGTCGATCCTGAGCCAGGCAGAGAAGGGCGCCGTAGATGGCTCCCATCACGCAGAGGGTCTGGAGGTACGGGGCCAGGTGGACCAGTTCGCGGGAGAAGCCCGGGGCCAATACGAGGATCAGGCCGTAGGCGCCCATCTTGGACATCAGGGCGGAAAGCACGGCCCGGCAGGCGGGCGCCGAAACGTTATAGGTATCGCGCAGCCAGCCGTGGAACCCGAGCAGCGGGAGCTTGACGGCGAAAGCCAGGGCGAATCCCGAGAACACCCACCAGCGTTGGGTCGGCGCCATTTCCGAAACGATGGCGGCGATGCCGTTGACGCCGGGGTCCTTGCCCGCCACCGCGCAGAGGGCCACGATGGAGATGAGCATGGGCAGGCTGCCTACCAGGGTGAACAGGAAGAAGCGGACCAGGGCGCCGTAAACCGAACCGGAGTGGATATTGGCGCGCCCGTGCATGCCGATCCAGAAGTACGCGCCCAAAAGGGCGGTTTCCCAGAACAGGTAGAAGAGGAGCAGGCTGTCGGAAATGAACACGCCCGCGAGGCTCAGGGTCAGGAGGTTGGCGGAGACATAGTAGGAGGGCCCATAGCGGCCGTCCCTATCGCGCAGCCACGTGAAGATGAGCGGAAGGCAAATCCCCATCAGCAGGAGGAAGGGGGCGTTTCGGCCGTCCAGGTACAGGGTGGGTTCGATGATCAGGCTGGTGACTCCGAGGGGAACGCCCCGGCCGTGCAGGACCAGGCCTTCCGGGACGGACATGGCCATCAGGGAGATCCAGACCAGGAAGGCGCCGTAGACCCATTGGAAAATCAGGGCCGCCCGGGCCTGGGTCTGGTTGCGGGACTTGGATCCGCCGTTGCGGACGGGAGCCGCCCCGTGCAGGATCAAGGCTCCCAGGGGCAGAAGGATGGCGAGCGGGAGGAAACCGGCGAACGTATGCATGGCTCAATGCCCTCCCAGGTAATAGGCGAGCAGGAAGATCGCCAACAGCACGCCGATGGCGTATTGGTGGGCCTTGCCGGTCTGGAGGCGGCGCAGGGCCAAGGAGAAGCCCTGGCCCAGCCATCCCGCGATGGTCAGGAGGCCGGTGAAGATATTCTCGAAGATCAGCCGGCTCAGGTAGGCGGCGCCCTTGAGGGGCACCACGATGACGGCGGCGTAGAGGTCGTCGAAATAGAACTTGCGGGCGAGGGGTCCATGGGCGCCCAGGCTCAACCCGCGCAAGCGTCCCAGCAGGGCTTCGCGGCGCTTGGTGTTCGAGAAGGCCAGGAAGCAGAGTACCGCGAGGATCAGGTTGACGATCAGGAACGGGAGCGCATGCTCGAGATGGACGCCTTCCGGTTCCGCCGCCCCGTTGGTGATGGCGGACCAGATCATGCCCTTGCCTCCGAAGGAAGGCGAGGCGCTGAGCCAGCCGAAGAGGGGAGCGGCCACGATCAGGATGCCGAGCACGGCGAGGATGGCCGGGCTCTTTTCCTTGATGTCGCCCGCATGCCCGTGATGCCCCTGATGGTCATGCACGGCATGGCCATGGGAATCCTTGGCATGCGCTTTCGCGGCGGGCTCGGTGGCATCGCTTCGCAGATAGCCGTAGAGCCGGAACAGGTACAGGACCGACAGGGTTTCCACGCCGACCACGATGGCATGCACGATAGGGCCGGGAAGCCGGTACCCGAAGCCCTCGAACTCCGCATGCTCCAAGGCGCCGAGCACGGCTTCCTTGCTGAAGAAGCCAGCGGCCAGAAAGGGGATGAGGCCCGCGCCGCCGATGCACCCGTCCAGGAAGGCGATGTTGGTGACCGGAAGCTTCTTGAGGACGCCCCGCAGGTTGCGCACGTCCTGCTCGTGATGGGCCGCCACGATGACGCTGCCCGCCGCGAGGAACAGCAGGGCCTTGAAGAAGGCGTGGCCGAAGAGATGCAGCATGCCCGCGCCCGTGGCCCCGGCGGCCAAGGCCAGGAACATCAGGGCGAGATTGGACAGGGTGGAGTACGCGAGGATTTTCTTGATGTCCGTCTGGACCAGGGCCATCACCGCGCCCAGGACCAGGGTCACCAGGGCGCAGACGCAAACGATGAGACGGGCCTCCGGGGAAACGGCGTAAAGCCAATCCAGGCGGGCCAGGAGGTAGATGCCGGCCGTGACCATGGTGGCGGCGTGGATGAGGGCCGAAACGGGGGTGGGGCCGGCCATGGCGTCGGCGAGCCAAACGTGCAGCGGAGCCTGGGCGGATTTTGCGAAGGCGCCGCCGAGCAGGAACAGGGCCGCCATCGCGGCCTTGCCGGAATGGATCCCGGCGAGGGCGGGGCCATGCTGGGCCAATTCGGAAAGGGAAACCGTGCCGAACAGGGAGAACATCGAGAAGACGCCCAGGACGAAGAACACGTCCCCGATGCGGTTCACGAAGAAGGCGCGGAAGGCGGCCAAGGGGACGTCCTCCTGCTTCCAATAATGGCCGATGAGCAGGTAGGAGCAGAGGCCCACCCCTTCCCAGCCCAGGAAGATGAGCACCAGGTTGTCCGCGAGGACCAGGGTCAGCATGGAGGCGACGAAGAGGTTCAGGCTGGCGAAGAAGCGCCCCTGCTCCGAATCATGGCGCATGTAGCCGACCGAATACACCGTGATGAGGAAGCCGAAGAAGGTGACCAGCAGGCACATGCAGAGCGAAATGGAATCAAGATGCAGGTGCAAGCCGGCCTGGAAGGCCTGGGTGGCGATCCAGGGCCCGGTGTCGAAATCGACCGGTTGACCGTTGCCGAACACGCCGGCTCCCGTGAAGGAAAGGGTGATTCCCAGGGAGGCGGCCACGGCCAGGCTGGCGACGCCGCCGATGAGGTTGTAGGGAAGCCGGGTGCCGAACAGGCCGAGCAAGGCGGCGGAAACTCCGGGAATCAGCGGGATGAGCAGGACCATCCAGGGCGACATCAGGGGCGCTCCCCCAGGTGGGCCACCCGCTCGCGCGAAATGTCGTTGTAGTTCTTGAACAGCACGATGATCATGGAGAGCCCCACGGCCGCTTCCACCGCGGCCACGCCGATGGAAAGCATATAGAGATAATGGCTGGCCTCGGTCGTGCCCCAACGGAAGAAATTGAAGGAGACGAGGGACAGGTTCACGCCGTTCAGCATCACTTCCACGGAAAGGAGGATCATGATGAGGCTATGCCGGCGGAACACGCCATAGCTGCCGATGAGGACGAGAAGCAGGGAAAGGGCCAGGCAGTTGGGAAGGCTGAATAAGGGCAGGTTGAAAAGGGACATGCTTATTTCCTGTCCAGGGCGGGCTCGCGCTTGAGCAAAGGCAGGGCCTCGGTGGGACGGGTGGTGATGGAATCTTCCTTGGCCGGCGCGCTGCCCTTGCGCCGCGAGAAGTTCAGGGCCGCGATGACGCCCACCAGGATGAGGAAGGAGATCAGCTCGAAGGACACGGTAAGGGGATTGTTGGATGGATCTTCGAAGAGCAGGGCGGCAATGGAGGAGAGTTCCCCGAAGCCGGGCTTGCTGACCGGCTGGACGGACACCTGGGAGGCCGCGTGATAGACCTGAGGGAGGACCAAGGCGCCCGCAAGGCCCACCACGGCCAGGCCGATGAGGCCGCCGCGCAGGCCGGAAAAGGCGTTTTCGGAACCGCCCGCGGGGGACTCGCCTTCTTTCGGGGACGGGTTGATCATCATGATCACGAAGGTGAAGAGCATCATGATGGCTCCGGCATACACCAGGATCTGCAGGATCCCGACGAAGGACGCCTGAAGCAGGATGTACACCAGGGAGGTGGGCAGGAAGGAAAGGATGAGCATCAAGGTCGCCCGCACCGGATTCTTGATCAGGACCACGGCGATGGAGCTGAGCAGGATAAGCGCGGCGGAAAGGGCGAAGGTGATCTCGACGACGGGTGAAACTGGCACTTGTCCCTGACCTTGAAGGATTATGGGGTTGGGGCTGGAAAACAGGAAGGGAACCTCGAAGTTCCCTCAATTCCGGCTGGAATTTAGAAAGAATCCCCGGGAAAATAAAGGCGGAGGGCCTACGGGCGGATAGAGGGAGCCCGGTTCGCGGCGACCTTCAGGCTGGACGGAATCGGGTAATTCCCATGGGAGCCGGGGCCGCCGCGAGGTCGGACTTCAGATGGGTTCCGGAAGCGCCAAGAGCCACCTGGGGGAGGATTTCCCCTCCGTGAGGGGAACCGGCCGCAAACCCCTGATTTCGCCGGTCGCCGGTAAAGCGGAAGGAAAATCTAGGGCGAAAACGAGGCCGTGCTGTCCCGCGCCGGATCCGTTCTTGGTCTTCACCTGGATGCGGCCGCCGTGGTTTTCGACGATGGACTGGACGATGAACATCCCAAGGCCGCGGCGGGCCGGCCCTTGCTTGGTGGTGAAGAAGGGTTCGAATATCCGTTCCAGATCCTCCCTGGCGCACCCGCGGCCATCGTCTTCGATGCGCACTTGGATGCGACCGCCCTCCGAGCGCACCGAGGTAGTGACCTTCGTCGCGCCGGCCTCCAGGGCGTTGGCATACAGGTTGAGAAAGACCTGTTCCATCCGATCGGGATCCCCCAGAACCGCCGGGGCATCCGGGAGGCAATCCCACCGGAAGCCGCGGGCCCCCGTATGGAAGTGGGTCTTGACGCAGGCTTTGGCGGCATCGGCGAGGCGCAGGTGCCAAAGCCGGCCCGTAGCGACGGCGTTGGCCGGCGAGGCCATGGTTTGCGTAAATGACTCCAGCTTTTCCACCACCCGATCGATGCGATCGATGATGTCGCTATCGCCGCCTTTCACCCGTTGGCGGAGAAGCCGGGCATTGCCCTTCAGCGTGCACAGGTAATTCTTCATTTCGTGGCCCAGCAGGGCCGCGTCTCCGCCGCGGTCCGCCAAGGGGGCAGGCTCCAGACGCCTGTTGACGGCCTCCATGGGGGAACCCGCCTCCAAGCGGCCTCCGGTCGAACGGCCGCGCCCGCCATCGGATTCCGGACGCGCTTGGCGCCGACCGGATCGCGAAACCATGGCCAGGCCGGTCGCGGCCATTCCCAGGGAGAACAGGACCGGGAGAACATGGGTCTGGCGACCCGCCTCGGTCCACCAGAATCCGAGATAGGCCGCGAAGGCGCCGAGGGCGATGTAGGTCAGGCCGGTCATCGTCTTTTCCATAGTCATCATTGGAAATCTATTCCTTCGCTCGGTCCATTACTGTCCCAGGTCACGGGTTCCCGCTCTTCTTTCCAGAGCGATCGGGACCCGGGCCGGTCGCCGCCATACGCCCTCGCCTGGTAAGACGTCTTAGAGGCGGAAATCGCCGACTATTTATTGAGCAAAAAAAAGACCAGGTTGTAGGAAGCCAGGAGGTAAGGGGCAAATGCCTTTTTTGAACCGGAATAGAGGCCCGGTCGAAGCAAGGCCTCCCGAATGTGGGACTGGAGTCCCGCTCGCGGTCAGATTTTGGAGGGGCGGCCTGGGCAATCGGAGGATTACGGGTCGCCGGAGGTCAGGGAGGCGCATCCTGGATATGCAGAACCAGACGGGAAACCGAAGTGATTCCGGTTTCGTCCTTCACCCTCAATTCGAGTTCCGGTTCACCCCTGGCGGCGCACGGGTATAAGAGGGTATCCGAACCGGCCCGTTCGGGTAACGGAATCGTCCGGAGGATGCGTACGCTGTCCGGCGCGTTCCGGACCTTCCAGGTCAGGGTATCGTTCCGGAAAAACCGGCTCGAATACGTCGCCACGATCCTGGCCGTATCGCCCGTCCGGAAGCCGGTACCGGCGGAATCCAGGATTGCCAAGGTCACCGAGGGACCCCGCACGGCGGTAAATTGCTTAGTGGCATAAAGCCCGGTAATCCCGTCCCCGCGCACGCATGCCACCGAATAGACCAGGGTCTTTGCCGTAACCGTATCCGGTTCGCCGCCGAAGACCGCGTCGAAATAGAAGAGATCGTATCCGACGTCGAAGGACTTGGATTGGGCCGGCATTTCCGTCACGTTCCGCTTCACCCTGTATTTCAGGGCCTGGGTGGAAACCGGCTTGCCCCACGAGAGATTGACGTTGGACGTCGCCGGATCCTGGGTCACGATCAGATTGATGGGGCTGGGGATTTTGACGTCTTCCCCCTGCGAAAGCTGGATGTCGACCGTCTTGTTTCCATCTTTCTTGGTTACATCCTTGTAGAACTCGGTTTGGAATTGCACCGGCGTGTAATTGACCTTGTAGCAAAGGATATTATAGGAACCCTGGGGCACCTCGAAAACGGCCACCCCATTAGGACTCGTCGTCGCGTAGTAGGGGGTACCTTCCAAATGGCATTCGACATCGCCCAGAAGCTGGTCCGCCGTCTTATCCTTGACGACCACGAACAGGAAATTGGAGCGCTGCAGCTTTACCTTCTGAACGAATTGCGGTTCAATCAAAGTGTTCACATTGGACCTGAGGGCCGCCCTCAGCTTTCCCGAACTGTCCCTGGATACGTCCTCATAGATGAGATTGTAGTTCCCATGGGGCAGGGATTTGAACAGGAAGAACCCTTCCCGATCCGTGATGGCCGTGTCCGAACCGGACGCCTCCAGGCCCCCTGATCCGGAAACCTTGGTCAAAGGCCCGGAAGCGATCGCGACCACCCTGACCCCGATTGCGGGCTCGCCGTTCTCCTGTTCCACGCACCCGGCCACTTCATACGGATCCTGGACCTCGGTACCGCAGAACGTGCCCGCTACGGATCCCATGCATCCGATGGCCGAAACCAGGAACGCGGAAAACGCGGCCAGGACCAGCCCGCCGCGCAATACCGTTTTCATGGGGTCCGATCCCCTAAGCTCCATCCCCCTCCGCCTTTTCGATCCGGGTTACGGGAAACAACTGGAAGTTGAATTGATAGACGCGGTCCGCCTTGGTGCCGTTTTCCGCGAGGGCCAAAAGGTACATCCGGAGATTCTTGATCGCCAGCTTGGCCTTGCGGATTTTGTCCCCCGTAAGGGGGAGCGTCAAAGTCGAAAAACCTTTTTGATCCCCGGGAAAAGCATCCAGGGCGCGGATGGCCAGCTCGAGGGTGTTGCGGTGGAAATTCGCGACGTTGAGGCCGTTGAAATTCCCGCCCGTGGTCAGGTTCGCCGAGGCGGGACGCCAGAAGCCTTGGTCATCGCGCGCGATCAATCCCATCGCCGCCAGCAGGTCGATCGCCTTGCGCGCATCCTTGGGAGTGATGGGAGGATCCAGGCTCTTGGCAAGGGCCTTGTAGTCGTCCTTGCAGGCGGCATAGTGCAGGATCTCGCGGACCGCGGCATAATGCCATTTGCTGAAGTACTCGTACTTGTCCGCCTCCAGCACGTCCACCTTGACCTTGCCGCTCGTCATCATCTTTTCGTAGTACCGGTTCTTTTCCTCCAGGGTCTTCGCCTGATTGAAACTGACCAGGTTCAGGAAGTACTCCTCTTCCTCCTTCGACAGCTTCAGCGCTTTGGCGAACTTCAGCATGAACGCGCCCGACAGGTTCTTCTTCCCCGAGAGCACGTCGGAGAAGTAGCCGGAAGAGCTGAACCCCACCTTCATGGTGAAATAACGGTGGGAGAACTTGGCGTCCTTCGCCTTCTGTTCCTCGTAATAATCCTTGAGGAATTTGCGGTAGTCTATGTAGGCGAATAAATCTGGCATATAAGGTTGGCCCGCAACCGGTGGGGTCCCTTAAAGTATACCCTAAGCCGGCGGGCTGAGGGGGTAGGCGGGGGAAAAACACGCTCCCGGCCGGAGAGCGAAGCGCTTCCGGGCGGAGAGCGAAGCGCATCCGGACGGAATCAAAGTGATTCCGGGCGGAGAGCGGAGCGTATCCGGACGAATAGCGGAACGCAAACGGACTTTAAATTCCTTTACCTGACTGAAATTGAAAACTATCCTTTTCCCATGCGGTGGAACTCGCGCTACGCCAATCGCACTTTCATTTCCTTTTGCCTACTGGCCTTGGCTCCCGCTTTCGCGGTCGTTCCGGTCCCCGCCGATTCCGCCGCGGTCGCCCAGGGCCCGGTTGAAATGTCCTTCATGAAGGGCGATACCCGGAACGGATCCAAGGTCCACCTCCGCATCGTGGGCGATTCCCTCCACTACACCGAAACCAGCTACCATCCCGACTCCGCGCCGATCGAAAGCAGGAAGTCCATCCTCCTCAACGGCCAGCGCCGCAGGGCCTTGCATGGAGTGCTTGGGGATCTTCCGCGGCATCCCGCCTTCGGAACCTGCTTCGGCAAGGACATGCGTTTCTACATGGTGGAAACCGCTGAGGGCAGGTTCTACCGCAGCCTGCCGCTGCGCGCGGGCAAATGCTATACGGACGAGCCCGGCATCTGGTCCCTTTTCCAGGACCTGGACGATCTTCTGGCCCCGCCCCGGGATCCGGACTACCTGGAATACTCCGCTTCCTGACCGGCGGACGCGGACGCACCCAATCCATTTCCGGATAAAAAGAGGAGCCCCGACCGAAGGGCTCGGCCGGGGCTATGGCGCATCGGTGGACAACTCCGATGCGCGGGACATGTTCCGTCACGCGGGTATGTGCATAAGGTAATCCGCCCCGCAACGGGCGGGCATGGCCTGCTCTGCGATTCTGCTCTCTATTTGAGAGCGCCCTCCCTGGAATTCCCGGATCCTGGCGAGGGCCGCATGCTATCTTAAGAGAGCGATGAAGCCTGCCCCCCCCTCCGTGCCCGATTACCTGGATTTCCGCAGTTTCCTGAAGGATTGGTTCCGGTATCGCAAGGAAATCCAGCCCGGCTATTCCATGCGCACCTTCGCCAGCAATCCCGCCTTGGGGATTTCCAGCACCAGCTACATGACCAATCTGCTCAAGGGCACCCGTAACCTGACCCAGCGCCAGCGCCTCCAATTCATCAAGGCCTTGCGCCTGGAAGGGGCCGGGGCGGAATATTTCGACTTCCTGGTCCAATTCAATCAGGCCAAGACCATCGATGAGAAGAATTACTTCTTCTCCCATCTGTCCAAATACCGGGGCTCCCAGGCCAAGATCCTCCTGGAAAAACAGTACGCCTTTTTCGCGAAATGGCATCATAGTGTTATTTATAACTACCTGGGGTTGGATAAGGCGGATGCCTCGCCGGCGCGGATCGCCAAGCATCTGGCCGAAAACCTATCCGCCCCTGAAGTGCAGGAGTCCCTGGAATTGCTTTTGGATATGGGCCTGATCAAGAAGACCGCGAACGGTTACGGCGTCACCGAGCGGCACCTGGTCACGGGAAAGGTCTTCCAGGGCCAGGTGGCCAAGGAATACCACCGGGAATTCCTGCGCCTGGCCTCCATCGCCCTCGATCGGTTCGGGCCAGAGAGGCGGCAATTCAACGTGCTGGCCTTTTCGGTTTCCGATAAGGGCTTCGCGTCCGTCAAACAGAGGATTGACGCCTTCCTGCAGGAAGTGCGCGAGATCGTGGACCGCGACGAGGACATGAACCAGGTGAACGTCCTCAATATCCAGCTGTTCCCGGGGGCCCGCATTCCATGAGAACCGACGGAGTACGCCGGGCCAAGCCTTTGCTGGCGGTCCTCTTCGCTGTCTCGGCCGCCTTTCTTTCGAGCCTTTCCGGTTGCCTGGGCGGCACCACCACCGAAGCGGGCAATCCCGGGCTCACCCTTGATTTCCGCGATGGCGGGCAAAGCGTGGCCGTCACGGGATCCCTGCAACTCTTCGTCCAGAACTCCAATCCGGAATTCTACAATCGCGATCCCGATGACGGCACCTTCGCGCGGACCACTTTGGAGCTGAGCCTGCGGCCCCGCATCGACGCCTTCTATCTGGACGGCGAAAAGACCTATACCATATCCAGGGCCGATCTGGAATTGGCCTTGCATAAGAACGCCTACCTGGAATTGCGCAAGACCGCCTCGGCCTCAGCCTCCTTGGCCGCTCCCATCCCCGATTTCAATGTCATCCTGTTCGTGGATTCCGACAAGGTGGCGGTCCTGACCGGCATCCATGCGGACTCGGCCACGGGTGGATTCAGCATGCCGGACGCGGGCCCCGGCGGCGGATCCCTGACCTTGCGGATAAGCCGGGAGCGGGGGTATACCGGAACGGTGGACACGACCACTCCAGCGGGCAGGCCCCTGGCGCTTTTCGTTCCCGGCACCCTGTTCTATGCCCAGGTGAAAAGGGACAACAGTTTCGAGTTCAACCATCTGCCCGAAGGCAGATTCCCCCTGCGCTGCGTCTCGGCGAACGGCATCGTCCACGAGATGGCGGACTCCCTGGGAGGCCTCTGGACCGGACCCCTGAAACCGGGCGCCCGCATCGATTCCATCCCCCTGCCCGATCCCATCCAGCGCGTGAAGGCCCCTGGCGCGAATCCGCCCGGCGTATACGCCTTCACCGACTCCGTGGCCGTGACCCTCACCGGCGAGCCCGGCGCCGTCATCTATTACAGCCTGGACGGATCGACCCCGGACAACAACTCCACGCTCTATACGGGACCTGTGCGATTGCGCGGCGCCAGCTATACCGTCAAGGCCGTCGCCTACATGAAAGGACGGGACCACAGCGACATCACCGCGAACAATTACGAGCTGGTCCCGGCCCAACCCGTCGCCTCGCCTCCGGGCCAATCCTTCCGGGACTCCCTCGTCATCTCCCTGACCGCCCGATCCCAGGGCTCCCTCATCCGTTATACCCTGGACGGAACCGCCCCGGCGGACTCGAGCGCGCTCTATACGCACCCTTTCGTCCTGCGCGCTTCGGCCACCCTGAAGGCCGTGGCCACCGTGCCCGGGATGAACCATAGCCGCATGGTCGAAGAGAAATACGTCCTTATCAACGACAGCCTCCCGAACCTGTAGGGCCTGCCTGCGGGTCGTCCTTGATTGGAAGTTTGAGCGTGGGTTCTGCGAGCGCACGGTCCGCATCCACCATCGAATGGTCCGTCGGCGGGGAGCAAAAAAAATCCGCACCGGGAAGGCGGTCCTGGCGAAATGCCCGGTGCGCCCCCTATGCGGATGAAACCGGGGAAACCCTCCCCGTAAAAGACCGGAACCTTTCCCGACTATGCCTTGCGGCGGCGGAGGCCCGCGGCGAGACCCATCAGGCCGAGTCCCATCAATACGAATGAGCCCGGTTCGGGCACGGCTTCCGGAAGCGGCTGGTGATCGTTATTACGGCCATTATCGAAGTGACCGGCCGCACCGCTTTGCGTGTCGAACCAGGTGTCGCCGGTAAAGGGTCCGGGGTTGAAAAAGCCGAATTGGAACTGCTGACCGTTCACCCCGGGGCCGCCATCCAGCAAGGTGTTCATGGAATGCACGGTGGAGACCACGGGTCCGGAATTCGCCCAAAGATACAAGGTGCAGGGATTGGCCGGGCCGGAAGCGCCTTTGCCCCCGGGCGCGTTGCCGCAACCTTCATTTGAAAGGGGAGTGGCTTGGGCCGCGCCGGTCACAAGGGCGGCTAGTATCAGAGCGTTTTTCACGAGTTTATTATTGGTCATACAATCCTATAACGCAATTGACATGCCACTTCCGACCCGCCACTTACTGAGGAAAAGAGCCTATCAAACCCTATCACCCCGATGGCCTTGTAAGATATCCCGACAAACCGCCGGTTACACTTACGGACCCAAAAACCCAAAATCAGGGGATGACGAGGAGTCGGGTAACTCAATTATTAAGCAGCTTATCAATCCCGTAAATGAAAGCCTGCCGGTTGTCATACACCTGCGGGATCTTGTTCGTCATTTCGATGGCCTCCTTGGGGCAGGCCTCCACGCAATAGCCGCAGTAGATGCACTTCAGCATATCGATCTCGAACACCTTGGGGATCTTGTCCCGGTTCTCCCATTCCGGCGGCGCGGCCTGGGCCTCGATATGGATGCATTGCGCCGGGCATGCGGTGGCGCACATGTAGCATGCAACGCACTTCATGTTCCCTTCCGCGTCCTTGGTCAGGCGATGTTCCCCGCGGAACCGTTCGCTGATCTTCGCCTTCTGCTCCGGGTACTGGATGGTCACGGGCTTCTTGAAGAAATGCCGCATGGAGACCATCATGCCCTTGGCGATGGTCGGCAGGTACAGGCGCGTGAACCAGGCCAGGCGGCTGCCGGGCAGGTCTTCACGGCTATTGCTATCGCGGGCGGGAGCGGTCTTGACTGCGCTCATATCAACCTCCGAATCCGAAACGGGACGCCACGTATTCCAGGAACAACGCGGTGCCGATGATGTTTGCGAGCGCCAGGGGGATGAGGACGTTCCATCCCAGCTTCATGAGCTGATCCCAGCGGAAACGCGGCAAGGTCCAACGGACCCACATGAAGAAGAAGACGAGCAGGGCGACCTTGGTGAAGAAGGCGCCGAAGGTGATCAGGCCGACCAGCATCCATTGGATGTCGTGCCCGGCCACGGTGAGATGCAGATGATCCGACAGCCAGTTGAGGCCGGGGAAGGACCAACCGCCCAGGAACAGGGTGGTGAGCAAGGCGCACATGGTGAACATGGCGGCGTATTCGCCGTTCATGAACCAAGCATAGCGCATGCCGGTGTATTCGGTATGGTAGCCGCCCACGAGTTCCTGTTCCGCTTCCGGAAGATCGAACGGGGCCCGGTTGGTTTCCGCGAAGGCGGCGACCAGGAACAGGATGAAGGTGAGGGGTTGGCGTATGATGTTCCAGGAAGGGATAAGGGGGAAGTCCCCGAACAGCGGCACGGTCTGCTGCTGCACGATCTCGCCCAGGTTAAGGGTGCCGGTCATCATCAGGAGCGCGACCACGGCCATGCCCATGACGATTTCGTAGCTGATGAGCTGGGCGGAAGAGCGGATGCCGCCGAGCAGGGAGTATTGGTTGTTGGACGCCCAGCCCGCGAAGGCGATGCCGTAGGCCGCCACCGAGGATACGGCCATGATCACCAGCAGTCCCATGCTGATATAGGAAACGGCCATGACGCCGCCCGGTCCCAGCAATTCGTTGCCGCCCGCCACCCCGATGGGGATGAGGGCGAAGGAGAGCACGCCCGGCAGGAAGGCCATGATGGGCGCGGCCAAGAAGACGATCCGATCCGTATTGCGCGGAAGGAAATCCTCCTTGAACGCGAGCTTGAGGGCATCGGCCAGGAGCTGGAACAGGCCGAAAGGTCCGACGCGGTTAGGGCCGCGGCGCAATTGGAAGCGCGCGCTCACCTTGCGTTCCATCCATACCATCATCGGCACCATGCCCATCACAAGACCCAGGCCGACCGCGATCTTGATCCCCATGATGACCCAGGGATTCTTCAGGAGGGACAGGACGAGATCCATATCAGGCCTTCACCTTCACGGCGCCGTTGCCGGCCGCCACCGCGGCGGATTCGGCTTTGATATCATGGGCCATATTGTTGAACATTTCCACCTCGTGGCGGCCGAAATTCACCGGCTCCATCACGGGCAGGAACTTCTGGTGGATGCCGTCCTTGTTCACGAAGGTCCCGCTCTTCTCGAAGGTCGTGAGCGTGGGCAGGGCCACGGCCACGTTGCCGTACTTGAGCAGGTCCGATTTGGCGAGATCCATCAGGATGACGCTTTCGGTCCGATCCAGCACGGCCTTCATCTCGGGCGTAATCGCGTAACCGGGGATATTGTGCACCAGGAGCAGGGTCCCGATTCGTTCCTTGTCGGCCGCCAGTTCCTTCAGGGAGGCGTCGGCGTCGATGCCGAGGACCTCCTGCATGCCCTTGCGGTTGGGATTCTTGTCCCCGCTGATGGTGAATCCGGGGAAGACCTCGTCCGCGCGGCCCGTATTGGCGTAGCCGGCGATGCTCGCGGAAGGGAGGTTCTGCTCCACGAACTCCTTGATTGCGGCGAAGGCCTCGTTGGAATTCCAGGCGCTGACCAGGATCACGGTGTTCTTCTTCTTGAGGAGGGCGAGCGCGGCCTTGCGGGCGTCCTTGTAGGGCGCGTCCTGGCCGTCGACCATGGGCTTCATGAGCCGGTTTTCGCGCACGTATGGGAAGGACAGGCGGCCGTAGTCGCACATCCACTCCTTGTTCACCTGGTCGTTGCGTCGGGGCACGATGCGCTTGATATTGTCCTTGGCGTCCATGTCCACGCGGGTATTGCAGCCCACGGCGCAATCGGAGCACATGGAAGGGCGGGAATGCAGGTTCCACACGCGCGTCTGGAACAGGAAGTCCGAAGACACCAAAGCGCCCACCGGGCAGATGTCCACCGTGTTCAGGGAGAGCGGATTGTCCAGGGTCTGGCCGGGGAACAGGGCGATTTCGCTCTTGTCCCCGCGGTAGATGACGCCCAGCTCGCCGGTGCCGGAAACCTCGTCCGTGAAGCGCACGCAGCGGGTGCAGACGATGCAACGGGAGCCCCAGTACTTGACGTGGGGGCCCATGGTGGCCTTGGACTTGACCACCTTCTCTTCGTGGAAGCGGCCATGGTCGCGGCCGTAGGTATAGCTGTAGTTCTGCAGGCGGCACTCGCCTGCCTGATCGCATTCGGGGCAGTCCAAGGGATGGTTGATGAGGAGGAACTCCATCACCGACTTGCGGGCCTCCTCGATGTCCTTGCCCTTGGTGGTGACTTCCATGTTCTCGGTGATGGGCTGGGCGCAGGCCACCACGGGGCGCGGCGCGCCCTTGACGCCCACCATGCAGATGCGGCAATTGCCGGCGATGGACAGATCCGGATGATAGCAGTAATGCGGAACGTCGACGCCGTTCTCGTGGCAGGCCTTGATCACGGTCCAATTGCTCGGGACGGTGACTTCCTTGTCGTCGATCTTGATTTTTACTTCCTTGACGCTCATCTGATCAACCCCGATCCTTGTTTTCACCGGACCGCTGCGTGCCCTGGTTGGAGCCCACCTCGAGGGCGCTGGGGCCCGCGCCGGTCGCCGTGATGGTCTTGGCGGTGGGCGTGATTTCGTCGCGATAGGTGCGTTGCTTCTCCACGAAGGCGGTCTCCTTGACCTTGGCCTCGAAGTCCTTCTTGAAATGCTGCAGGTAGCTCTGCATGGGCATGGCCGCCGCGTCCGCGAGCACGCAGATGGTGCGCCCGCGCATGTTCTTGGCGATGTCCCCCAGCAACTCAACGTCGCCCTGGTGGCCTTCGTTGTGGTGGAAGCGGTGGGCCACCTTCTCCAGCCAGCCCGTGCCCTCGCGGCAGGGCGTGCACTGGCCGCAGGATTCGTGGTGGTAGAAGCGCATGGTATTGTAGATGGCGGAAATCATATCCACCTGCTCGTCGAGCACGGTGATGCCGCCGGACCCGAGCATGGAGCCGAGCGAAGCGAGGCTTTCGTAATCCAGGGTGCACTTCTCCACCATCTCGGGGGTGAGCACGGGGGCGGAAAGGCCCCCGGGGATCACGGCCTTCAGCTTGCGGCCGTCCTTGAGGCCGCCGCCGTACTGGTCGATCATCTCCCGCATGGTGATGCCGAGCGGGACCTCGTACACGCCCGGCTTCTTGACCGCGCCCGAGAGGCAGAAAATCTTGAAGCCCGGGCTCTTCTCCGTGCCCCATTGCTTGTGCCAGGCCGCGCCGTTCTTGACGATATGGGTGACCGCGCTGATGGTCTCCACGTTGTTGACGATGGTCGGGCAGCCGAACAGGCCCGAGACCGCGGGGAAGGGCGGCTTGATCTTGGGATAGCCGCGGCCGCCCTCGATGGAAGAGAGCATGCCGGTCTCTTCGCCGCAAATGTAGGCGCCGGCGCCGCGCACCACGGTGATGGTGAGGTCCACGTCCTTGCCGAAGATCTTCTTGCCGACGAATCCCTTGGCCTTGGCCTCCTGAACCGCCGCGTCCAGGCGCTGGAAGCCCAGGATGAACTCGCCGCGCAGGTAGATGAAGGCGTGCTTGGAGCCGATGGCGAAGCAGGTGAGGATGACGCCCTCGACCAGCTGATGCGGATCCTTCTCCAGGATATAGCGATCCTTGAAGGTGCCGGGCTCGCTCTCGTCGCCGTTGACGGCGAGGTAGATGGGCTTGCCCGTGCCCTTGGCAAGGAAGCTCCACTTCTTGCCCGTGGGGAAGCCCGCGCCGCCGCGGCCGCGCAGGCCGGAATCGTCCACGAGCTTGATGAGGGCGCCGGGATCCGTGACCCCGATATGGGCCTTGGCGGTCTCATAGCCGCCGCGCGCCTGGTAATGGGCCAGGGTATGCGAGTCGGGCTCGTTGATATGCTTGGTCAGGATGGGGCTGAAGGGTACCTTCGGTTTTGGATCCGCGGGGGCCGCGGCGGGAGCCGGAGCTGCCGCCGAGGGCGGGGTCGCGGCGGCATTGGCGGCGCCTGCGGCCACGGGTGCGGGCTGGGGCGATCCGGCCGCCTTCTGGGCCGCGGACTCGTCCGCTTTCTTCTGGGGCGGAACGTCCCCGGAACCGGCCGGGTTTGGCTTGTTCGCGTCAGACATGTTTCGCTCCGTTTTTACCGTTCACTTGGTTTCCGCCGGCGCGGTCATGGCCGTTGCGGCCGTTCGACGTCGAGCCCTTGCCGTTCACGCCGTCGGCCACGGGAACCGTGAGGGGCGTGGCCAGGGGACCGGGCACATCCGTGGTCAAGGCGCCTTCGCCGGCCTTCAGGTAGGGGTCCTTGTCGTCGAATCGCCGGGCGCCCTGTTCGGTCTCGCCTTCGAAATTGTAATGGACCGGCAGGGTCGGCACGCGCGGATCCATTTCCACCGGAGCCTTCCCCTTGTACGCGTCCGCGGGCTTGCCTTCATCCTTCAGGAGCTTATCGAGATAGGCTTCCAGGACCGGGCCCTTCATGGAGCAGAAATGCTCGTTGTCGCACTGGACCACTGGGGGCTTGTCGCAATCGGCCAGGCATTCGACCTTCTCGCAGGAAAACAGCCCGTCCGCCGTGCGCTCGCCAGGGGCGATGCCGAGCCGGTCCTTGATCTGGATCAAGGCCGCATCGGTATTGTTCTCGAGCGCGCACATCAAGGTGGCGCAGACCATGAAGCGGTGCTTGCCGTGGAACGGGCGCTTGAAGTGGGTATAGAAGGTCACCATGCCCTGCACGTGGGCCACGCTCACGTCGCACAGGTCCGCGGTGATTTCCATGGCCTCGTCGGTGATGGATCCGAATTCCTCTTCCGCGAGCCGCAGGACCATCATCAGGGCCGAACGCTTGTTGGGATACTCTTCCGCGTAATCGTGGAACTTCGCCATGCGTTCGGGCGAGAACTCGGTACGGCGGGGGGCGGCGGCCGAAGCGGCCGCTTGGCCGGATGCCGGCGAAGCGCCGTTCGGCGTGTGTGAAGTCGGGCTCATCGATCGAGCTCCCCGGCGATGATGTTGAACGAACCCAGGATGGCCACGAGATCGGCCAGCATGGACCCCTTGAGCAGCTTGCCCAGGATGGGGTAGTTGATGAAGGAGCAACCGCGGATGCGCACCCGGTAGGGATTGGAGGTCCCATCCGAAACCAGATGGAAGCCGAGCTCGCCATTGGGCGCCTCGGTGGACGAATAGATATCGCTCACGGGCGGGTGGATGCCGTGATCGTTGCCGGGCATGACCAGCTTGAAATGGTGGATCAGGGATTCCATGTCCCCGTAGGTCGAGGTCTTGTCCGGCAGGGTGCGCTTCTGATCCTCGAAATTGATCGGGCCCGGCTCCAGCAGCTTCATGGCCTGGCGCACCAGGGAGATGGACTCGGCCATCTCGTCGATGCGGATCTTGTAGCGGGCCAGGGTATCGCCTTCCTTGTACAACGGGACCTCGAACTTGAGCTCGTTGTAGCACAGGTAGGGGCGGAACTTGCGGATATCGTAAGGCACGCCGCTGGCGCGGGCCATGGGGCCCGTGATGCCGTAGGCCATGGCGTCCTCCTTGGTGATCACGCCGATGCCCTCGGTGCGATCCAGGAAGATGCGGTTCTGGTAGAAGCTGTCGCGCAGGTTGTCCAGGGTCTTGTCCATGGAGTCCAGGATGGCGGTGACGCGCTTCTCGAAATCGGCGGGCAGGTCGAAGGCCAGGCCGCCGACGCGCGTATAGCTGCTGGTGAGGCGCGTGCCCGTGACCGCTTCGAACACGTCGTACAGCTTCTCGCGCTCCACGAAGGTCCACAGGATGGAGCTGAAGGCGCCGAGATCCATGGTCATGGCGCCGACGCACAGGCTGTGATCGGCCAGGCGGGACATCTCCGCGAGTATGGTGCGGATCACCTGGCAGCGGCGCGGCACCGTGATGCCGAGCAGTTCTTCCGAGGCCAGGGCGAAGCCGATATTGTTGGACAGCGGCGAAAAGTAGTTGAGCCGGTCCGTCAGGGTGATGAACTGGTTATAGCTGCGGTGCTCGCCGAGCTTCTCGAAGCCCGTGTGCAGGAATCCGATCTCCTGCTCCGTGTTCATGATGCGCTCGCCCTTGACTTCCATCTTGACCCGCAGGGTCCCGTGCATGGCGGGATGCGAGGGACCGACGTTCATGTGGACGGTGTTCTCGTCGCGCTCGACGATTTCCTTCTCGTAGGAATACATGCTAGCCGCCTCCCTGGGTCTTCTGGGTGGTGGCGTGGTAGACGGGGAAGTTGCCCCGCTCGCCGCGCCCGCGCAGGGGGTAATCCTTGCGGAGGGGATGCCCCTCGTAATCGTCCGGCATCAGGATCCGCTTGAGATCGGGATGGCCCATGAACTCGATGCCGTACAGGTCCCAGACTTCGCGTTCGGTCCAGTTCGCGCCGGCGAACAGGTCGGTGAGGGAGGGAAGGCGCGGATCGCCGTCGGCCACGAAGGCCTTGACCTGGACCCGGATGCCCAGGAGGGGCGAAAGCAAGGTGGTGATGACTCCGAACCGTTCCGGCTGCGGGGCGGGATAGCGCAGGTAGTCCACGGCCGTCAGGTCGATGAAGTAGGCGAAGCCCAATTCCGGGTCGTCCCGCAGGAACTGGATCAGGCCTTTGGCGTCCTGGCCCTTCACCTTGAACTGGTGGTAATGGGACTTCTCCTCGCGGCCCAGCAGGCGGTCACCGGCGAAGGCCTCCACCTTGGCGATCAAGGTCAAATGGTTCTCAGGCTTGTAGGCGATCATGGTTTCCATGGTTTCTCGTCGTCTTTGGGGCCGGGGCGCTTCAGCCGCCGGCCTTCCCGTTGGCGGGACCGCTGCGATCCACATTGTGGCGGTAGTGCGCGTCCGGGGTGCGGAACGAAACGGATTTGGCCGGATCCGAGGAATGGTCCGCGGAGACGTATTCCTGCGATTTCGCCTGGCCCTTCTTGGCCTTCTCCTGCACCATCATCAGCGCATCCAGGAAGGCCTCGGGTCGGGGCGGGCAGCCGGGCATGTAGGCATCCACGGGAATGAACTGATCCACGCCCTGGATGAGGGTATAGGTGTCGAATACGCCGCCGCTGCTGGCGCATGCGCCCATGGAAATGCACCACTTGGGCTCCGGCATCTGTTCCCAGATGCGCTGCAGCACCGGCATCATCTTCAGGGAGATGCGCCCGGAAACGATCAGCAGATCCGATTGGCGGGGGCTGAACTTCATCACTTCCGAGCCGAAGCGCGCGGTATCGTACTTGGCCATGAAGGCGGCCATCATCTCGATGCCGCAACAGGCCGTGCCGAACGGCATGGGCCAGAGGCTGTTCGCCCGGGCCCAGTTCACGGCGGTTTCCAGGGTGGTCGTCGCCCAGTCGTTGGTGGAGCCGTTCATGTCCTACCGGCCCTTTCTCAGGGTCGCCGAGCGGGTCATTCCCACTCCAGCGCCTTGGTTTTAATAATGTAAAAAAGCCCCAAACCCAGGATGGCCAGGAAGAAGAGCACGGCGGGGAGGGTGCCTGTATGCAGCAGCCGCTTGAAGCCGAGGGCCCAGGGAAGCAGGAAGATGGTTTCGATGTCGAACAGGATGAAGAGGAGCGCGAAGGTGTAGAACTTCAGCGCGAAGGGCTTATGGGGATTGTCGACCTGGTCCACGCCGCACTCATAGGGCTCGAACTTGACCTTGCTGTAGGTCTTCTTGGGGCCGAGGAAGGACGAGACCGCGATGGCGCCGACGCCGGTGGCGACGACGAGGAATCCGTAGAGTAGAAAGGGCAGGTATTCGCTTAGCATGGCAGTTTCCGCTTCCCCCGGGCGCGAGGCCGACCGGGTCGGAAAAGGGGTGGATTCAGTCCGTTTTCAGGGGTCTAAAGCTAGGAAAACAGGCCGTTTTCGGCAAGGAATCGGGGGTTCTGGGAAAGGTCAAATCGCCCGTGGGAGCAGGCTGGACGGGGCTTTTGGAAGGGGAGGCAGCGGGCGGCCCGGTCTTTAGTGTCCGGTTCCGGCTTGCCCGGTCTTTAGTGCCCGGTCCCGCTGGCCCCGTTGCCGGAACCGGCCTGGCCGGCGGAAGCGGGCTTGCGATCGCAAATCGCGCGGACCGCGTCCAGCAATTCATTGCGGGTGAACGGTTTCTGCAGGAAGCCCCATTCCCCGAAGCCGCTCCGGCTGGGGGAGTATCCGGAGATGAAAAGGGTCTTGAGACCCGGCTTCATGGCGAGCAGGGACTTCGACAATTCCTTGCCGCTCTTTTCCGGCATCACCATGTCCGTAATCAGCAGGTCGAAGGAATCCTTTTCCGTCTTCCATAGGCGTTCGGCCTCGCCGGGACGGCCCACGGCCTGGACCCGGTAGCCTCCCGAGGTCAGGAACAGGCTCACCAGCTCGCGGAGCTCGGAATTGTCCTCCACCAGCAGGATGGATTCGTGGCCGCCGTTGCGGGACGCCGTCGGCGCCTGGGCGGGCGCATCCACCTTCAGGGAGCTATGGGGGAACCG
The DNA here is from genome assembly GCA_028287465.1 of Fibrobacterota bacterium. GTDB lineage: Bacteria > Fibrobacterota > Fibrobacteria > UBA11236 > UBA11236 > Chersky-265. The sequence continues at coordinate 35,991 of JAQBPO010000022.1, read as the reverse complement.
GATGGTCACCGTCGTCCCTCGGTTGGGCTCCGAAGCGATGGCGATTGTCCCTTTCATATGGGAAACGATATCGGCTATGGTCGAAAGACCAAGGCCCGTACCCTTGCCGGGCTCCTTGGTGGTGAAGAAGGGCTCGAAGGCGCGTCGTTGGGTGATCGCATCCATGCCCTTGCCGGTGTCGCGCACCTTGAGCTCCACCCATCGGGCGGGTTCCATGCCCATATTGAGCGGGTTGCCCGGCGCTTCCCTGGTGGAGAAGATCAGTTCGCCCCCTTTGGCCATGGCGTCCCGGGCGTTCACGGCCAGATTGAGGAGGATTTGCTGCACTTGCCCGCGATCGGCCAGGATGACGGCGGGCGAGGCCGACAGCTCGAAGCGGATGGCGATGTCCTCGCCGATGAGGCGCTCCACGATACGCGCCATGTCCCGGACGGCCGCATTCAAATCCAAGGCGGCGGGCTTGACCACGGCCTGGCGGGAGAACGCCAGCAGCTGCCGGGTCAGGGCCGCCCCCACTTCCGCGGCATCGCGGATGCGGTTCAGGCGGTCGTCGATCATGTCCTCCATCAGCAGGTCCGCGTTCCCGGAGATGACCGTGAGGAGGTTGTTGAAATCGTGGGCCACGCCGCCGGCGACGCGCCCCACCACTTCCATCTTCTGGGACTGGCGCAGCTGTTCTTCCAATTGCTTTCGCTCGGTGATGTCCCACATGGTGCCGATCATCCTTTGGGCGGCTCCGGGCTCCTCGTCCAGGCGTTTGGCCTGCATCAGGGTATGGCACAGGGAGCCGTCCGGGCGGAGGACGCGGATTTCCACCGGGCCGCATCTGCCGGTCTCGCGGAGGATTTCGTTCTGGCGCGTCATCAGCGCGCGGTCATCCGGATGGACGTGGTTCTTGAAGGTATCGAGGGTGATGGTCCCATCCGCGGGCACGCCGAAGATTTCCCGGAGCGCGGAAGACCAATCGAGCATGCCGGAAACGCCGTCCCATACCCAGCTTCCCACCCTGGCGACGCTCTGGGCCTCCTGGAGGAAACGGGCGACGCGGTTCGCTTCGCGCCTATCCCGGCGCGGTTCGGTCACGTCCAGGACGGTTCCCACGATGCGGAACATCTTTCCGTCCTCGTCCGGGATCACCGCTCCGTCGCAACGGACTTCGCGGACGGTCCCGTCCTTCCAGACCACCCGCAGTTCCGTCGGGATCATTTTCCCCGTGGCCTGGATCGCCTCCATGGCCTTGAGGGAGCGGGGCAGGTCTTCGGGATGGAGGGCGCCGAAGAAATTTTCCGTGGAAGCGGAATCCTTCGCGGGATCGTAACCGAGGATGCGGAACAGTTCGTCGGACCATTTCACTTCGCTGGTCGCGGGATTGAGGAACCAGCTTCCCAAGTGGGCCACTTTTTCGGCTTCGACCAGGAGGGCTTCGCGCGCGGGCAGGGCTCCGTCCACGCCGGATAGGGATTGGCGCAGGCCCAGGAGCTCCGCTTCAAGTTCCGCCACCCGTCGGCGAAGGAGGGCGGTTTCGCCGGAATCGACGGCTCCGACTCCGCTTTCGACCGCGGCTTTCTTACTAATCATTCGGAAAAAATCCTCCTGGCGGTGCCCTGGATATTGTATCACAGGGCGGGCCCGAAAACAGCCGGATTTGGCAGTACCAAACGGTACATTCGCCCCTATTTTTCCTCCCCGGGCGCCCTCAGGCTTTTATTTTCAAGGAAGAGTCCCAACCTGGGGCCCCCCCCGGAGCGGCCGCCGAAACGGTCCGGCCGCCGGTTTTGGTCTCCAGGCAGATTTAGGGGGAGGATTCATGACGGATCGCAAACAGGATAAATACGAATCGGACGGGAAGCACTCGAACGGCTCGGGAGACTGGTCCCGGTCAGGCCGCCGGACGGAACCGGAAACCACCGCCCTGGACCGCATCCTGGCCGGGTTTCCATTCCCGGCTTCCAAGGAGGCCGTGGCGCGCCATCTGGCCATCGAGGCCTTCAGCCACGGCGAGGCCCGCGCCGCCGAACTGCATGATCTGGTGATACAGTTGGACGATCAGGCTTTCCGCAATCTGGATTCCCTGCATCGGGCCATCCGCGAACGCCATGCCTGGGAGAAGACCCACGATATGATGGCCTGACCCCGCAAAAAGGGGGTTGCCGCTCCGGACGCCGCCCGGGCCTAACGGCTGAGCGCGGTCCGGATGAGATTGACGGTTTCGATCAGGAAGAGGGCGATGATGATCCATTCCAGCATATTGCTCTGCCGGAATTGGAGCAGTTCGGCGAAGAGCTCGAGGTTCTCCTTGTTCTCCCGCAACTGGTAGTCCAGGGAACGGAAGCGTTCGGCGATATCGAAGATCTTCTTCATCCCGCGATCGATCTTGTCCAGGTACTCGCTCTCCCACGTGATGTCCGGGGCGTCCATGATATACAGATTGTCCACCAGCCGGCTCCGGATGGACAGGGTCCTGCCGATGAAGCGCTGGACGTTGCCCCGCGAGGTCTTGAGCCTCCCGAAGCGTTCGAGTTCCTGGGCGATCTTGCCCGCTTCCGCCAGCATCCGGTCCACCACGGCCTCGTAATGGTCCAGGGCCGCCGATTGCCCCACGTACAGCATGATGATCCGGATCACGTCCGAGTTGAAGGCGGGCAGATGGATATCGTTGAAGGTGAATGCCAGCTCCTGCACGTCCGCGTGCACGCGGAAGTCCTCGCCCATGCGCGTGGCCAGCGGGGTTTCGCAAAACTCCTGAAGCTTGTCCAACAGAGCGCTCATCTCCGCCTCGCCGTGCCCGGCGAAGGTGACCACGCCGTAATCCAGCACGTAGACGTACCCATCCTCGCGTTCGCCCGTGCCTTCCGGCGAAGCCGCCTTGCGGCGGTAGAACAGTTCGCCCGGCGCGGCGGTGACAAGTTCCCCGGGGAATTCGTTACGGCATCGTTTGATATCGATGCCTTCGGCGATCTGGAAGGAACGGATGGTCAGGATATGCCGGGGATCGGGTTGCATCTTCTACAAGTACCACTTTGCGGGCCGGGGGGCAATGGGAATGTCACGCGCGCGCCCGGAGGCAGACTAATCCCCGTATCCGGCCCCCGGATTCCGGCAGACGGGAAGCGGGGCACTTGGTAAATTGAGGGAAAGGCGAAAGGAGACGAAAATGGAAAACGCGACGCCATCCGGCGAAACCACCCGTGGATCCGAAACCGGGAACACCCAGGTGGCGACTTTCGCGGCCGGATGCTTCTGGGGCGTGGAAGAAACCTTCCGGCGCACCCCGGGGGTGCTGGACACCCAGGTAGGGTACTGCGGCGGCAAGACCCTCGACCCGGACTACCGGGCGGTTTGCAACGGGGACACCGGCCATGCCGAAGCGGTGCGCGTGGAATTCGATCCCGCCCGGGTTTCCTATTCGCGACTCTTGGACATCTTCTGGGAAAACCATGACCCGACCACCCTGAACCGCCAAGGTCCGGACGTGGGCACCCAATACCGATCCGCGGTGTATTTCCACGATGAGGCCCAGAAGGCCGAGGCGCTGGCTTCGAAGGAACGGCGGCAGGCTTCCGGAAAGCACCGCCGCCCCATCGTCACCGAGGTTACGCCCGCTTCCGCCTTCTACCGGGCGGAGGAGTATCACCAGCGTTACCTGGCGAAGCGGGGGATGCCCGGCTGCCACCTGTAAGGGCCGCGAACCCGGTCGCGGGCGCCGGGGGCTTGCCTCCCGGAGGGGGACCCGAGGATCCCCGCTCGACGATGCGCCCTTCGATCTCGATGGGCTGCCTGCTCCGGGCCAGGGAGAGCGAAGGCGGATCCAGGAGGCGCAGCACCACCCCGTGGAAGAATTTCGGGAAGTCGAAGTTGTAGGACGTCAGGTCCACGCGCGCGCCTTCGCCCGTATCGTCGAATCCGGCCAGGGTCAGATCCCGCGGGGGCCGCAGGCCCTTCCGACGCAGGAACTCCAGACACAATAGGGCCGTATCATCGTCGGCGCAGACCCAGGCCGTGGTCTCCTTGCGCCGCAGCGCCACCTCCAGGGTGGGCATCAGCTGTTCCAGCACCCATTCGCGCCAAACCACGGAACGCATGTGCGACCGCAGCTTATCGATGATGCCCGTCAAGGGCGGGAACTCCTCTTTCCAACCCTTCTTGGCCTTCTCCAGGGCCTGGTACATGGCATCCACGGCGCTGCTGTCCTCTTCTTCGAAAGGCAGCTGGTAGCCCAGGTTCAGGGTATAGGGATGCACGCGATAGCCCGGTCCCAGGCCGCGGAAGCATTCCTGCAGGCTCGAGAGGCGGTTGGCGGACCAGACCGTATCATGGAAGGGCGAGATGAAGGCCACCTCGCGATGGCCGAGCCCGGCCAGGTACGCGCCCATCTGCCGGGCGGGGGTCCCGCTGATGGTATGGCGGAACACGGCCAGGTTCGGGTAACGTCCGTGCAACTTGGGGAAATGCGGGCTGCCCATCTCATCCAGGACCGCCACCGGCTTTCCCAGGGAGGCCAGCCGGGGAACCAGTTCCTGCACCACGTCCCGGGAGCAGACCGTGCGCACCAGGAACCCGAAGGCCTCGCGGCACCAGTCCGGAAGGGTGGTCGTCGATTTGCGCCCGTGCCAGAAGAGCAGGCGGTCCCCCTGCGGGACATAAAGCAGCTTCTCCAGGCGGATGCCCGCGCGGGCGCATTCGTTGCCGAGCGCGCCGATGATTTCGTGGTCGAAGGGGGTGCCGAACTTGAGCTGGCCGTTCTCGTCGCCCCAGGCCAGGTACACCAAGGTGCTGCGGGGCGGCGGCCGCAGCGACGCTACGGAGTAGGCCCCGGGACCGCCATGCAGGATGACGCCGCCCTCCAGGGCGCGCAGGGCCTTTTTCAGGGTCAGGAAGCTCGCGCCGTAGCGCGCGCCCAATTCCTTCAAGGTCGGCAGGTTCTCCCCGGGGCGGAAGGTGCCCGATAGGATGTCCATTTCGATCTGCCGGCGGAGACGTTCCCATTTGTATTGCACCCCGGCCTGGGACGGATCGGCTTCCGCGTTTTCCGGTTCCTGTTCGGATTCCTCATTGGGCCGGGGGATGCGGATGCGCCGGCCGGGCCGGACTTCAAGGAGTTCCTGGGCCTCCAGGACCTTCACGGCCTTCCACATGGTGTAATGGGAGCAGCCCGCGAGGCGCGCCATGTCGCGCAATCCGGGAAGATACCCGCGGCCCTTCCAGGCGGGATCCGCGATCAAGGCCTTTACGGCTTCGACGGTTTCCTCCAGAACCCTGCTGCGTCCGGGATTACTCAAAAAGACCTCCAACCCACCCGTATCTTTGCATGCAAAATGAAATTTATGAAAAACTTTTGCCGGCGGGATCGGACCCGCCGTAATCATCTTTAGAGCCTGGGAACGCACGCCTGGCCCACCGGTCCCGGGGTCCCCCTCCTTGAGGGATTGGTACCGGCGTGCGTCCCTCCCCTTTTCCATCCCGCGGCCCGGATCAGGTCATTTTCACCTTCGGATCGTTTCAGAAATTGTATCGCCCTCCCCAACCGATGTCACCTGTAGATTCACCGAATCCCCGGAATCGGGACAATTTGGCAGAAATTCCTGGCTTCCGAAAAATAGGGAAAAGCCATATTAGTATCTTTAAACCACTTTAATGGAAAGGCCCCCTTGTCGGCCCAAACCCTGCTTCTGGATTGGTTGAAAGCGCGCTTGACTCCCGAGGCTTTGGCCTGGTTGGAGGAAAAAGCCGCCCTGATCGCGACCGGCGCGCCGGAAAAAACCGTTTTCACAACGTTCAGTTCCTGCATCCGGTACTCCGGAAAGGCCCCGTTGAATCTGGAGAGCGCCGCCCTCAAGGCCGCCGGCTCGGAAGTTCCCGGTTGGAACCCCTCGGACTGGACCTGCGATCAAGCCGCCCGGGCCTTCCTCCTGACGAGCCTGCCGCCCGGTCCCGGGTCGGCCGCGACCCTCGGGCGCCTATGGCAAACCGCCGACGTCGGGGAGGCCGTGGCCCTGCAAAAGTCCCTGGCCGTCCTGGCGAATCCGGAAGGCCAGATGCCGTGGGCGCGCGAAGCCATCCGCAGCAACATAAAGGCGGTCTTCGAGGCCATCACCTTGCGCAATCCCTATCCCGCCCTCCATTTCGACAACGTGGGCTGGAACCAGATGGTGGTGAAGACCTTCTTCGTCGATTCCCCGATGCATGAGATCGAAGGCCTGGATCGGCGCGTCAACCCGCCCCTCGCGCGCATGCTCGCGGATCTGGCCCATGAACGCTGGGCCGCGGGCCGCGCGTTCAGCCCCCAGCTTTGGCGTTGCGTCGGTCCCTGCGCGGACGAGCGCGCGCTCGAAGACCTGAAGAAACTCCTCGGCTCCGCCGCGCCCACGGAAAAGCGCGCCGCCGCCCTGGCCCTGAAATCATGCCCCGATCCGCGGGCGGCGACGATCCTGGAGGCGGACCCCGCCCTCGCGGCCGCCGCGCGCGATGGAAGCCTCACCTGGGAGAACCTCTGACATGGCCGAAACACCCCTCCGCAAGCGCCGCCTCATCGATCCGCACATCCACATGGTCTCGCGCACGACCGATGACTACCAGGCCATGGCGAACGCCGGCGTGGTGGCGGTGATAGAACCGGCCTTCTGGACCGGCCAGCCCAGGACCGAGATCGGCACCTTCAAGGACTACTTCTCATGCCTGGTGGGCTTCGAGCGTTTCCGCGCCTCCCAATTCGGCATCAAGCACTATTGCACCATCGGCCTCAACTCCAAGGAGGCCAACAACGAGGCCCTGGCGGAAGAGGTCATCGAACTCCTCCCGCGGTTCGCGGGCAAGGAAGGCGTGGTGGCCATCGGCGAGATAGGGTACGACGAGATGACCAAGGCGGAGGAGAAGTTCTTCCGCATCCAGCTGGAACTGGCCAAGGAGATGGACCTTCCCGTCATGATCCATACGCCGCACCGCAACAAGAAGGTGGGCACCTCCCGCAGCATGGACGTGTGCATGGAACACGGCATCCCCCCCTCCAAGGTCGTCATCGATCACAACAACGAGGAGACCTGCAAGGAGGTGCTGGACCGCGGCTTCTGGGCCGCCTTCACCATCTATCCCAAGACCAAGATGGGCAATCAGAGGATGGTCGACATCGCCAAGCGCTACGGATCCGACCGCGTGATCGTGGACTCCAGCGCGGACTGGGGCAACAGCGACGCCCTGGCGGTTCCCAAGACCGCGAACCTGATGATCACGAGCGGCATTTCCGAGGCCGCCGTGGACGCCATGTGCTACGGCAACGCCCTTCTGGCCTACGGCCAGAGCGGCCAGATGAAGGAATCGGACTGGCTGGACGCGGCCGTCATCGATCCCAAGCGCGAGTTCGAAGGCAACAGCCTCCTGCGCGGCGGAGGCCCCGAGGCCCCGGAGGACTCCCGCCTCATCGTATAGCCTCCGGGCTGCGGGCCCCGGGTCCCTGCGGACCTTAGCCTTCCTTCCATCCTTTCCCAACGGCTAGCCCTTGGGCAACAGGCCGCTTGCCTTGCCGTCGCGGACCAGGACCTCCGCGTCCAGGGTCTCGGCCGATTCGGCCTTCTCCACCGCAATCACCAAGGTGACCATCGGGATCCAGGCGTCCTGGCTGGTGGTCGTCTCATGGACCACCTTGGGGGCGTCCTCGCGCGCGAACGCCGTATCCTTGACGGGCTTGCTGGTGACCTCCCGGGAGGTGAGGCGGGTCTTGCGGGAATGGGTATCCTCCGATACGATGCGGAACCAGCGCGCCCCGGCGATGCGCGTCAATTCCGCGGCGCGGAGGAGGGCCATCTTCTTGGCCTGGATCTCCGTGAAATCCGCCGGGCCCACGTAACTCACCTCCCACGTGTTCCTGGCCACCTGGACGTCCGAGAACCCGACCTGGTCGGAATACGGCCGGTAGTTGGGCGGGAACAGGGCGGCGCAACCCGCCAGGTAGAGCAGACCGGAGAGGAGCAGGAGGGATTTGCCGTGGGAGTGGTTTGGGGAATTCATGGTTCGCCTTTCATGCGCGGGCCCGGACCGGTTCGATCGCGATGGCCTTCCATCGGGGGTAAAGCAAAAGCGTTGCCGGATTTTGCGGAAGCGGTTTCCCCCTGGCCGTCGGCTTTTGCCTTGCGGAAACGGGATCCCGCCCATGCTTCCGGGGCGTATCGTAAAGCGGGTATTGACCATGGCGTGGACGGTTGCCCGGATCCTGGACGCGTCCCCATGTCGGTTTTCGCATCATCGGAAACGGCATTTTCCTAGCCCCTTTCAGGGGGCAGGGCTAGATTGGGAGTGGATCGCGGCGCCCATAGGGCGTACGCTTATGCATTACAGGGGGATTTACATGACGTATCGCATTTCGCAGCGTAGCATCGGCCTGGCGGCCATGGCCCTTTTCGCCTTGGGCGCGACGGCCTCCGTCCGGGCCCAGCAGGCCTTCAAGAACACCGTTGTCCCCACCGCCGTAACGCAACAGACGATCTGGAAATACACCACGGTGGACCCGGGCCTGGATTGGCAGACCTCGGACTTCCTGGACGGCGATTGGGAATCCGGCCCCGGCGGCTTCGGCTCCCGCATCACGCCCTCCGCGGTGGTGGGAACCGAGTGGACCACCTCCGACATCTGGATCCGCAAGGTGGTCACCCTCCCGGATATCGCGACCCTGGACGGCCTGGGGCTCATCGTCCACCACGACGAGGCGGTGGAAATCTACGTCAACGGAACCCTGGTCCTGCAGGATACGGGCTACAGCAGGGATTACTACTCCTCCGTCCTGGACCTTGAGGCGCGCAACGCCTTCGTGACCGGGGACAACCTCATCGCCGTCCATTGCCACCAGACCGAAGGCGGGCAGTTCATCGACGTGGGCGTGGAATCCGTCATCTCCGGATCGGCCACCGTCCTGGTCGCGGATGCGCGGGACAAATCGGAAGAGTGGAAGTTCACCACCGAGGAGCCCGGCACCTCCAATTGGGTGACCGCGGGATTCAACGACGATTCATGGCCTTCGGGAACCGCGGGCTTCGGGGCCCTCGAGACCCCCGGCGGCGTGGTCGGCACCATGTGGAGCACCGGCGACATCTGGCTGCGCAAGACCTTCAACGTGGACGCGCTCCCCTACCAGCACTATTACCTGAGCATCCACCATGATGAGAACGCGGTGGTGGCGATCAACGGCGTGACCGTACTGCAGGTGGTCGGCTATACGACCGATTATACGGACGTGGACATCAGCGCGGTCGCCAAGGACGCCATCCATCCCGGGGAGAACGTCATCGCCGTGTATTGCCATCAGACCGACGGCGGTCAATACATCGACGTCGGCCTCAAGGCCGTTCTCTCGGAACCGCCCGTGGCGTTGCGTCCCCGCTCCCGTGCGCAGGCTTCCGCGCGCAAGGCCTTTACCTGGAGCCCCGCTTACGGCCTGCTGTTCCCGGGCCAGGCCGCGGGTTCCCCGTTCAGGTTCGATGCCTTGGGTAAGAGCCGTTCCCTGCCGCGTTCCGGGCGTTGAGACGGGCGCTGGGAAGATAGGGAGCGAGCAAGGCGCTCCGATGGCGGTAAGCCGGCCGGCGAAGCCGCTCCGGCGCATCCGAAGCCGGCCTTACGGTCCGGCCGGCGTGGCGGGTTCAGAAGCTCGCGAAGGACTTGGCCAGGCTGGATCCCCCGGATACCAAGGTGGCCACGTACAAGCCGGGAGCCAGGCTGCCCAAGGGCAGTAGGCGATTGCCGGATTCCTTGCCGCGGAGTTCCGTAACCAAGGCGCCCCGCGCATCGGTCACCCGCAGGACATATGCCTCCTTGGTTTCGACGCGGAAGCCCACCCGGCCGCCCACGCGGCTGATGGCGAAGGCATTGGAAGCCAATCGTCCGGGGACCGGGGAAACCGATACGGATGGATCGAAGGGTTCGCCCGAGCCGAAGGCATTCAGGGTATACCAGGTCTCGGTGGACCAGGGAGCGCCTCCCGTAGCGGACTTCAGGCCCACCAGGCGGATATAGACCAGGTACCCGGCGGTCAGGCCGTTCACCTCCAGGTAGACCTTCTTGCGGGAGGCGTCCACCTGCACCTTGGTCACCGTCAGGGTCTTCTTATTGATCGCCGGCCCGCCATAGGTAGCCGTGCGGGTATAGGTCCAGCTCTTCACCTCGTACTTGGCTATCTGGTCCGCGTCCAGGGCCACGGGTTCGGTGAATTCTATTTCCATGCCCTGGGGGCGGGACCGCACGGTGTTCATCTCGAAGGCGGTCTTGCCGTTGGCCTTGAGCTTCTGCAGGCCGTAAAGCTTGCGGCCGGGCTCGTTCCAGTTGCCGTCCGCGTCGCCGATCTGGCCCACGATCAGATCCCCGTTGGGCGCGAACTTGAGCCGGCTCACCCCGCCCATGAATCCCGCGGAGAAGCGCACCACGCCGCCCTGGTAGTCCTGGCCGATCTTCTCCAGGTAGATGCGCTGGATGCCGCCATAGGTCACGTCCCCGTAAAGGTACTGCCCCTGGAACTGGCCCTTGTCCACGTAGACGGGCTCGCCCGGCGCGTTCGCGATTTCCGTTTCCGGAAGCAGCACGGCGGGCGCGTTATAGGGCTTGGTGTCCCAGACATTGGGAGGATCCTGGCCGATCTGCGGATGTCCGTAGAAGCGGCCGGCGCGGACCTGGGTAAAGGCGCAGGCGGGGTTCCAGGTGCCTTGCACCTCGGTGGAGAAGATCTCCCCGGCCGGATTCATGACGAAGCCGAAAGGTTCGCGATTGCCGCCGGCGATGAACTCGGTCTTGCCCGTGGCCTTCTCGATCTTGACGTAGGTGCCGCGGTTGGGGTTGGGCTGGGGCAAGGCGGCGGTGCCGCCGTTGGCCAGGGACAGGGAATGGGCGCCGTAGAAGAACCCGTCCTTGTAGACCAGGCCGAAGAAGAATTCATGCCGCTGCCCGCCGGTGGCATAGGACGCCAGCTTGCGGTATTCGCCCGCGGCGGCGCCCGTATCCACCACGCCATTGCCGTTCTTGTCCGTGAGCGCGGAAAGGGCCTGCCGCTCGGCGAGATAGATGGTGTCGTTGATCACCTTGAGCCCGAGGGGTTCCTGCAGGCCGCCTATGAGCTTCTTATAGGTCATCTTGGTCGAATCATCCTGCCCCACGTTCGAGAGGACGTATACCTCGCCCTTCTGGGACGGCGGCACCAGGATCTTGTGGTCCCCGCCCCAGGTGGAGATCACCAGCCGTCCGTCCGCGAGGAAATCCATTCCCGAGACCCCGGGATTAAGGCCCGGGGGCATGACGCTGGAAAGCGTATAGCCCGGATGGACGGCCTTGAGATGATCGCGATCGCCGGGCGATTGCGCGCTCAAGGACGCGGACAGGATCAGAATGGATGCCAAGGATGCGCACGCGACGGATCGCGGATATGAAAAGGACATTTTTCCCCCACCGACAAGTATCGAACCATTGGAAAGATAAGCTTGATCGCGACGGAAGTCGCGCCGAAAGCCCAAAAACTATCGGGCTTTCCCCCCGATTATAACATGGAAACGGGTCGATATTACGCGGGAGGAATTTAACCCGCTGCTTCAGAAAATGAAGCAGGGCAAACTTCCAAAATACCGATCGGCGCCCGCCGCCCGAAGCGGGCGGAACGCCGCCCGAAGCGGGCGGAAGGGATCCTGCGGGTTACCTGGCCCCTGCCGGGGCTTCCTCCCGCATCCGCATTTCCCCGTTCCCGTCGCAGGTGATGACCCAGCGGGAATCGGCGCAGGCGAGGCTCGCCCGTCCGGGACCCTGGCAGGAGACGCGCAGATCCGATTCGCCTTCCCTGGAGACGCGCAGCCCGCGGTTGTCCGCGATATTGTCGTAACCGCAACGGACGGAATGGCTCTTGGGCAGGAACCAGGGGAACTCGGCCGATACGATCAGGTTGTACCGCACCTTGGCCGTGCGCGCGACCAGGGCCTCCGAGGAGGAGAGCGGGCGGAAGTCGAGTTCGCTCGTCTTACGGGTGACGCCGGGGATGGGGAGCCGTTCCCTGCCCATGGCTTTGGACAAGGCCCAGACGCAGAACCATCCGGCCAGATAGACGATGAGGATCCATTTCAGGGTTTTCATGGTACCGAAAATAGCATTCCCCTCGGCATGCCTGCCGGGGCGGTTTTCATTTCCGCCCGGCGCCGCTCCGGGAATACCCGATGATGCGGATCCCGGTGGGGGTCTCCTCGATGGGGATGCCCGCCGCGGAAAGGGCGCCTTTCAGGGCCTCGCGGAAATCCGGCCTTTTCGGTTTTCCTTTATGGTCCTTGCCGAAGCCCGCGACCGAACCCGCCGCCTCGGCGGCCCCTGTGGTAGCTGCGGCCCCTGCCGCTCCTGGAGGTCGTGAGGATCCCGCCGCGCCGTAAGGAACCTCCGCGAAGGGATTCAGCTCCAGCCATTCGATGGAATTGTACAACGGGATGGCCTCGGGAAAGGCCCCGTTCCATTGGCCCGGCGGAGGTTCGACCGCATCGGTGACCGCCTTGACGCGGAAGGAGGGGTTGTAACCCTCGAGGGCCATCACCGTATCGATGGCGGCGCGCCACTTGGTCCCGTTCATGCGGGCGTCCAAGCGGTTGCGGGCCACGAACTGGCGCAGGCGTTCGATCTCCTGCTTCTGCGCTTCGCTCAGTTTGTCTTTCTGGATGCCCATATCGATGCGGTTCCTCGGCGGCGCCATTTACCTTGCGCAGGAGGCCTGAAATCTAATTCCGCCCGTCGCCGTCCGGCACTCGCACCGATCAAAATCGCAGCATGAGGGAAGCCTGGCGCGGTCCCGCGATCAAGCCGATATTGGTTCCCAGGACCCCGGCGGCGTTCGGAAGCAGGAGCAATACCGTCGGGCCCAATTGCTGGTTCGCGTCATAGGTTTTCCCGAGCAGGTACCAGGCCGCCATTGCCGAGGCGAAGGAAGCCAAGCCGGCGCTCCAGGCGTTCCTTTCCAACCCGCGCAACCTGGCATAAGACCAGATGCCGAGGGGCGTGCCCAAGGAGTACCCTACTATGGCGCCTCCCACGAATCCGGACTGGTCCAGGGGCTTGGAGCGTTTCGCAAAATAGGATCCCGCCGCTCCGAATCCATAGGCGCATAGGGCTCCGGTTCCGAAACCCGATAGGGATTCCAGGACGATATCCGATCGGGCCGGCGCGCCCATTCCATTGGAGGCGGCTCCTGCCGGGGCGTGGAAGGCGAGCAACAGGCCGGCGGCCAAGGCGGTTATACGGACCTGGATTGAGCGCATGTTTCTCCTTTTATCGTTTTGCCGATTGGGCGGCCATGGCGGCGCGCCGGGACGCGGAACGGCCCAATCCGAAAAAACTGTGGACGTAGGGGGAGATCGCATCGGGGAAATCGCGGATGCTGCTGAAGGCGGGCGTGGCGAAATACTGGTACCAGCCGCATTGCCTTTCGCAGCCGGACATCACCTTGCGGGCTTCCTTTGCTTGGGGGCTCGCGAGGTATTCCGTCAAATCCACCTGGTCCATGCGCATGCCGTGATCCTCGCGGGGGCGGCAGGGATAGGCCAGGGTCGCGTCCGCATTGATCACCAGGCTGTCCGGCTGGCAGCCGCCGCGCTTGAGGCGCACGCGGCGGAAGTATCCGTTGGGGGTGATGATGGTGGCGGGATATTCCTTCTTGAGCCGCCGGACTTCCGCCTCGAACCGTTGGAAAGGCGGGTAGGCATGGATGGCCTGCTCCAGCTCCACCGCCGGCATCAACAGGATGCGCGCGCCCGCCCGCAGGCTGGCCGCCACCTTGGCCTCCATCTGGGGCAGGTCCTGGTCCCGCACCACGGTCTGCACGGTCACGTCCATCCCCAGGGAGCACATATCCGGCAGCGTATCGAAGAGCTCCAGGTTCTTATGCCCCTCGTCGATGGAGATTTCCAGGAAGTCGATATACGGCGCGTACACGCCCCAGGGGTACTTCAGGATGGTCTTCTGGCTGGTGGTGAACATGACATAGAAGGGTTGCCTGCGCGCTTCCTGAAGCAGTTGCAGGATGTCCTTACGCAGCAAGGGCTCGCCGCCCTCGAAGCTGACCATCAGCACGGATGAGCGGCCCAGGTTGCGGAGGATGCGGATCATCACCTCCGTATCGAGATCGCTCTTGTCCATCTTCCAGATATTGCAGAAGGAGCACGTGAACTGGCAACGGTTGGTGACCTTGAAGGAGGCATAGAAGGGATGGCGGACGCCGCGGATCGAATTGTCGGCCCAGCACCGGATCGTCTTCAACCATTTCGCGGCGGGCAGTTTTCTGGGCATCGGTAGACCTCTAGGCGGATGTTTTCCGGAGCGGGATCCCCCTTCCGGTAGCTTCGAGACGTTTGGACCATGGCCGATTGTTACCCGCGGAAGGCCTGAGCGGCCCGGAAGGCCGTAACCATGGGGGATCGCGGGCTTTCGATCCCTAAATCCCCAATCGCCCGGGACCGGCGGGGATGCGTATCGTTCCTTTTTTGATTTCGTCCTGGAGGGATTCCAGGCATTGATAGGTGCTGAGGATCAGGGTCTCCCGGAACACCTTCTTCATGGAGGCGACCGTGGCCTTACCGGAGCGTTTTTCCAATTGGGCCTTGCCTGAGCATTCCGCGATCTTGGCCGCCGCGGACAGGACCTCGATGGAAATCTTCGCCTTCCCGGTTTCCGAAGCGCGCATGAAGGACGATCCATAGCCGATCTCCGCCTCTTGGATCCTGAGGACCAGGGTCACCAGGCCGCTACCCGCGCCGGTATTCCTCTCGACCTGCTCCAGGATGGCGGCGGAATCCAGGGAATCGATCCGGCTCTTGAATTCCACGGGGGAATCGGGATGCATGAAGCCGACCTGGATGTCCTTCCAGCCTTGGCGGGTATCGAGGATGCGGACCGAACCCACGGTGGCCGGGATCCCGAGCGGCGGGAATTTCTCCTGGGTATACATCATGTAGTTCGGGGCGCAGGAAACCAGGCAGAGGGCGGAAACGGACAGCAGGGTTTTCATGGCCGAAATCTAGGAAAAAGACCGGTGGTGCCGTTTCAAGACGGCCGACGCCCAGGCCCTCGAGGCGGATTCATCCCGGGCTCAACCGGCCGGGCAGGATCGCGTCTTCCGCCGGGTTTTCCTTCCGGATGGCGCGGGGCGCCGAGGACAGGTAGGTATAGAACGCCGGCACCACGAACAAGGTCAACGCCAGGCTGAACAAGAGTCCCCCGATCACCACGATCCCCATGGACATGCGGCTCCTGGCCCCGGCTCCCAGGGCCAAGGCGATGGGCAGGGTCCCGAGGATGGCCGTCAGGCTCGTCATCACGATCGGCCTGAAGCGCGATACCGCGGACTCGACGATGGCCTGATGCAGGGACAATCCTTCGGCCTTGCGCTGGTTCCCGAATTCCACGATGAGGATGCCGTTCTTGGTCACCAGGCCGATGAGCATGATGATCCCTATTTCCCCGAAGATGTTCAGGGTCTGGTTGAAATACCACAGGGAAAGGAAGGCGCCGGCCAGGGCCAGGGGCACGGTGAACATGATGATGAGCGGATCCTTGAAGCTTTCGAATTGGGCGGCCAGCACCAGGTAGATGAGCACCAGGGCGAACAGGAAGGCGAAGACGAGGCTGGAGGAGCTTTCGGCATAGTCCCGGGCCGGACCCGTTAGGGAGGTGGTGAAGGACGGGTCGAGCACCTTGGCGGCGATGGCGTCCATGGCGTCGATGCCGGCCCCCATGGTCACCCCGGGCGCCAGCCCCGCGCTCACCGTGGCCGAGGAGAAACGGTTGAAGCGGTAACGCTGAGGCGTGCTGCCGCCTTCCTGCAGGTCCAGCACGTTGTCCAACTGCACCAGGCGGCCTCCCGATCCGCGCACGTACAGGGAACGCAGCACCGTGGGCTGATCCCTATCCCGCAATTCCAATTGGCCGATCACCTGGTATTGCTTTCCCCCGCGGACGATATAGGCGTATCTCGATCCGCTCAGGCCCAATTGCAGGGTCTGATCGATGTCCAGGGGCGAGACTCCCAGGTCCCGGGCCCGCGGCCGATCGATCTGCAGGCGGATCTCCGGGCTGTTGAACTTCAGGTTGGCGTCCACCACCTGGAAGGCCGGGCTGGCGTTCGCTTCCTGCAGGAAGGCCGGCAGCCTGGCGGCGAGGCGCTCCAGGTCCGGCGCCTGGATCACGTATTGCAAGGCCAAGCCTCCCCGGCGATCGGTGCTTATCGTCTGCTCCTGGGATACGATGGCGCGGGCGAAGCTCAGCTGGCGCACCGCCCTGGACAGATCGTCCGCGATCTGCTGCTGGGTCCTTTTCCGTTCCCCGGGATCCTTGAGGATGATGCGTCCGGTGCCGTTGTTGACCCCGCCCGTTCCGCCGAAACCCGGGGCGGTCAGGGTCTGGATGGCCGCCTTTTCCGGAACCTGCTTCGCGATCAAGGCGTACAGGGCGTCCATGTATTCGTTCATGGCCGTGAAGGACGTGCCCTCCGGTGCGGTCGCGCTGACGTTGAGCCGCGAGCGATCTTCCGTGGGCGCCAGCTCGCGGGGCAGGGACCTGAAAAAAACGGCGATCAGGACCATGGAAAGGATCATGATCAGGAAGCCCACCCAACGCCGGACAAGGAATCCTTCCAGCATCCGGTGGTAGCCGTTGATCAGGTTTTCGAAGAATGCCTCGCTGCGCGCGTAGAAGGACCGGGGACCATGCTCGCGGCGTTTGAGGAAGCGCGTGCACAGCATGGGGGTGATGGTCAGGGATACGAAGGCGGAAAGCAGCACCGCTCCGGCCACCACCACCGCGAACTCCCGGAACAGCCTGCCCACTATGCCCTGCAGGAATACGATGGGGAGGAACACCGCCGCCAGGGTCAAGGTGGTGGACAGAACCGCGAAGAATATCTCCTTGGAGCCCCGATGCCCGGCGGATTCCGGATCCTCCCCCGCTTCGATCTTCTTGTAGATGTTCTCCAGCACCACGATGGCGTCGTCCACCACCAGGCCCGTGGCCAGCACGATGGCCAGGAGGGAAAGGATATTGATGGAGAATCCGCTCACGTACATGAGGAAGAACGCCCCAAGCAGGGAGATGGGCAAGGCGATGACGGGGATGAGGGTGGCCCGCCAGTCCCGCAGGAACACGAAGATGACCAGGACCACCAGCAGGAAGGCCGCGCCCAGGGTCTCGAGCACCTCGGTGATGGAATGCCGCACGTTCACGGTATAGTCCAGCAGCATGGAGATGCGCATGTCCTTGGGGGCCTCCGCGATGAGCCGGTCCAGGCGCTTGTAGAACTCGTCCGCGATGGCGATATGGTTGGCCCCGGGCTGCGGGATCACGGCCACGCCGATCATCCGCTGCCCGTCCCGCTTCATCATGGTGCGGTCGTTCTCCGGCCCCTCCACCACCGTACCGATATCCCTGAAGCGCACCACCCTCCCGCTATCGCTCCTGAGGACCAGGTTCCCGAACTCCTCGGGGTGCTGCAACCGGCTCATGGATCGCACCGTCAGCTCGGTGCGGTTCCCCTGGATATAGCCTGCCGGCAGTTCCACGTTCTCGCGGTTCAGGGCGTCCTGCACGTCCTGGGGGATGACCCCGCGCGCGGTCATCAGCCCCGCGGACATGATGAGGCGGATGGCGTAGCGCTGCTCCCCGAAAATCCGCACTTCGCTGACGCCGGGGACGGTCTGCACCCGCTCGGTGATCACGTCCGAGGCGTACTCGCTGAGGTCCAACGGGCTGCGGGTATCGCTCTGCACGGTGACGATGAGGATGGGAGCCGCGTTCGCGTCCGCCTTGGAGATGACCGGCGGGGAGGTGAGGTCCGACGGCAATTGCCGCGTGGCCCGCGATACCCGGTCGCGCACGTCGTTGGCGGCGGCCTCGATATCCGCCCCCAGGTTGAATTCCACCGTGATGGTGCTGGTGCCGCGCGCGCTGGTGGACGTGAGGGTGCGGATGCCGGCGATGCCGTTGATGGAGCTCTCGAGCGGCTCGGTCACCTGGGCCTCCATCACCTCCGGCGCGGCGCCGGTATAGGTCGTGCTGACGGTTACCACGGGCGGATCCACGGAGGGATAATCCCGCACCCCCAGGAACTCGAACGAAACCAGCCCCATCAGCACGATGATGAGGTTCAGCACCAGTCCCAGCACCGGGCGCTTGATGAACAAGGAAGAGAAATTCACCGCAAGGAATCCTCGGCCTGGGAGACCCGCTCGGGCGCGGGAGCCCGGCCCGTTTTCGCGGCATCCGCATTGTCCACGCTTTTCAGATCCACCTGGGCCCCCGGCCGGATCAAGGTCAGCCCCGTGGTGATCACGGTATCCCCGGCCTTTATGCCTTCCAGGATTTCCACGTCCGCCTCCGTGCGCAATCCTATCCGCACCTTGCGCGGGACCGCCTTGCCCCCCTGCAGGACATAGACCTGCTGGACCGTATCCCCGGGCACCAGGGCCTGGCTCGGCAACGCCAGGGCGTCGGGCTTCTCCCGGATCACCAGGGTGAGGCGCGCGAAGGCCCCCGGGGCCAGGGACGGATCGACGCTGTCGCAAATGGCCCGCACGTTCACGGTGCGCGTGGCCTCGTCGACCAGGGGATCCACCGCGAAGACCTTGGCGTTATGGATCCGGTCCCCGCCCTGGACGGTGAAGGCGACCCGTTTACCGGGAGAGACGGAATCGAAGTATTGTTCCGGCACCGAGAAGTCCACCTTGAGGGGCGCATCGCTGACGAAGTTGGCGATGGGCGTCCCCTGGGCGATGATATTCCCCACGCTCACCGAAGCCAGGCCCACCACCCCGTCGAACGGCGCGCGGATCTCGGTCTTGGCGATTTGCGCCCGGAGCAGTTCCATATCCCCCTGCGCGGAAAGCACGGACTGCCGGGCCTCGTCGTATTCCTGCCTGCTGATGAACCCGCGGCCGACCAGTTGACGTTGCCGCTCTTCCGTCGCCCGGGCCAAGCCCAGGGCGGCGCGGGCCTTGATCAGCTGGGCCCGCAGTTCGGCATCGTTGATTTTCACCAACAGCTTGCCCTTGGGAACATGGGAGCCTTCCTTGAAGGGCAGCTGCACGATGCGGCCGGCGGTTTCGCTCTTGAGCTGGATGGCGTCGCCCGCCCGGAGGGTGCCGGTGCCGAGCACCCGCGCTTCCAGGCGGGCAGGCTGGACGATATGGGCGGTGACCTGGACCTTGAAGCGGCCGGGGCCGCCGCCTTGGGAGCCGGAGCCCGCGCCGGAAGCGGTGGCGGATTTCCCGCCATGGAAGAGAGGGAGGAGTTTAGGCAGGGCGAGGAGGATCAATACGGCCAGGCCAAGGAGGATCCATAAGGTCCGTTTTTGCCGAGCGGGCATTGAGGCATCCTTGGTGGGCCGGGCGGACGACCATGGCCGGACAAAGGAATCCCGGAACGTCCGCCTGATGATTCCGGTAAAATGGAAATCGGGACGGACCAGGGAAAGGAAATTACGCCAGGTAGTCCGGGGCGATCCCTTCGCCCCGCTTCACCTTCTCCCTCACCTCCCGGCTGATTCCCCGGTTGTCTTTCCGGATAAGGTCCACGAGGCGGGGGATCCGTTTGGCTTCGGATTTGCCGTCATGCTTGGCGCTCCATAAGACCAACTCGAAAAGCAGGGGAATGAGATCCAGGCCCTTTTCCGTAAGGGAATAGACGGCCTTCCGTCCATCCATCCCATCTCCTTCGCGCCGCAGGATCCCGGCCTCGATAAGGTGTTCCAGGCGGGATGCCAGGATATTGGTGGCGAAACCCTCTTCCGATTTGAGGAATTCTCCGTAAGACCGCTTTCCCCGGAAAACCATATCCCGCAGGATAAGCAAAGCCCAGCGGTCTCCGATGGCCTCCAGGCCGAAGTTGACCGGGCAATGGGATCGAAGCGCGGATTTGACCTTTTTCATATGGTAAACCATAGTAAGGTTTTCACTTGCATTTTGCAAGCTAATTGGATATGTTTTTCCTTTCCCCATTTCCGGAGGTTCAAATGGCCGACATCATCCATCGTATCGGTATCAAGGCCCCTGCCCCGAAGGTCTTCAAAGCATTGGCGACCATAGAAGGCCTGGCCGGCTGGTGGACCGAGGAAACCCTGGGAGATGCCCGGGTCGGGGGAAAGATCGAATTCCTCTTCAAATCCGGGACCGGGGATCTCATCGGCAAAATGGTCATGCAGGTGGAAGCCCTGAACCCGGACAAAGAGGTGAAGTGGCGCTGCGTGGACGGTCCCCCCGATTGGATCGGAACGGACTTCACCTTCCAACTCTCCTTCCAGGACAACCAGACCATCCTGCTCTTCGGCCACCGGAACTGGAGCGAGGCCACGGAATCGACCGCCCACTGCAGCATGAAGTGGGCCACCTTCCTCCTAAGCCTCCGGGAGCTGGTGGAAACGGGAAAGGGAAGGCCATCGCCCCGTGATCTGAAGATCGATAACTGGAATTGAACCTGGTTCCCACTTTTCCAGGACCTTGAGGGAAACCTTCCTGGTGCCGTTTTCGGCCTTGTCCCCTCTCCGCCGTTTCTTTACCTTTCGGAGACCCTGGATTCCCCGGTTGATTACGTATCGCCGGGTATCCGGAAATGGACCCGTATGGAAAAGCCTGAATCGCCCCGGACCCGTATCACCCGTCGTACCGTGCTCAAGAGCGCGGCCGCCCTCTATGGGGCGACCCTGCTCGGTTGCGATCGATCGGAAGGGGCGGCCCCGGTCTCCCCCCAGGGAAGGTCGGCCGGCGATTCGGGATCGGGACGGAGCCGGATCGCGATCATCGGCGGCGGGGCGGGCGGCATCGCCGCCGCCTATTTCCTGTCCAAGGATTATGACGTCGACGTTTTCGAAGCCCGTCCGAAAATAGGCGGCCACTGCGATTCCCAGGTCGTCGACTATAAAGGCACCCAGATCAAGGTCGACCTCGGCGCGCAGTTCTTCCACCCCGACACCCATCCCATCTACGTCACCTTGCTCGAGGAACTCGGGCTGTACAATCCGGAGGATGGCGACGCGGACGAAACCCTGGAAGCGCCGGGGAGCATCTGCTTCCTCCCGAAAACCGGGATATGGCCGGTCTTCTCGTCCACCCATCCCTACCTAAATCCCTTGATCGCCGTCGACTTCGCGATCTACTCCCAGCAGGCGCGCAATGCCGTGCTCGGGAACCAGTCCTGGGAAATGACCCTCGAGGAGTGGGTCGGGACCTTGTCGGTTTCCCAGCGCTTCAAGGACACCCTGCTTTATCCCTGGCTCTCGGCCGCGATCGGTACGACCCTCGAAACGGCGAAGCGCACCTCGGCGCGCTCCATCCTGCAGACTTTCGCGCTCGCCTTCCCGGCGAACATCTTCAAAGGCGCGAGCACCTTCAACTCCAAGCTAGGGCTGGAAGGCAACCTCAAGCGCATGCTGGATCGCAGCCCCGGAGCCCAGGTCCACCTGGACTCGGCCGTAAAAGGGCTGGCTTACGATAACGGGAATTGGAGCGTGCAAACCGCCTCCGGCGCCCAGGGACCATACAAGGCCGTGGTGATGAACGCGCCGCCCCGGGTCAGCAAGGCCCTATTGAAGCCCCTGCCCTGGGCCGCGGACATCCACCCCGTCCTCGACAAGTTCGAATACTTCGATTCCCGCGTCCTGATCCATACGGACCCCAAGTACGTCCACCGCGACCGGAACCTCTGGGCCGTCTATAACGGCTTGATCGACGGCAATACCTGCGAAGGCAGCGTATGGTACGGCGGCATCCATCAGAAGCTCCCCTCGGGCGGGACCGTCGACGTTTTCAAGTCCTGGGCCCAGCGTCGTTACGCGGATCCCGTCAATATCCTGTACGAGCGCCGGTTCCTCCATCCGCTCATCACTCCGGAAGCCATCCGCGCTTCACGGACCATCCGTAGCTTCCAGGGCCGGAATGGCCTGTACTTCTCGGGACAGCATACGACCGGCATGGATCTCCAGGAAGCGGCCGTCTATTCGGCCATGAAGGTCGCGGACAGCCTCGCGCCCGAAAGCCCTTCTCTCCTGGCCTTGCGCGCGCGCATGGATAAACGCGGCCGCGCCAAGGCCAATTACGATCTGTAACCGGCCCACTCCCATGCGGACGATCGGAAAACGGGGATAGTCACCCCGCGGGTACGGTTATGTCGACCGACCCGCCATCCGCCTCCCGCGCCTCGATCCTCCGCTCCAGGAACAACCCGATCGTTTCGATATTGGTCCGGGTATGGTTGCTCAAGGGCATGGTCCTGAACGATCCCCCCGCCCCCAAGGCCATAGGCAACAACAATTGGTCCGCCAGCCGCCACCCGACCGGAGCCCCGCTCTCCCGGTAGCGGCGGACATCCGCCATCAATCCCTCGCACAACGCTTCCGGCGTCGCGCCGAACGGATTGAAGGCGGTAACCATCTCGGTGATATGCTCATAGCGCAATTCCGCCAGGATGACGTTGGCCGGGCCCGGTGAATCGACGGCCTCTTCGGTTTCGATATCGGCGGGATCCCATCCCAGGCTGCCCGACAAGTGCGCCCGTGCGCGTTCGGGCTCCTGGGGCGGAATGCGGTTCCAAAGCACCTTGGCCTTTTGCGAGAGCATCCGCCCGCGCTCGGGAAGGTGCAAGGGCACCAGCGCGTTCGAGGGAGAGACCGCAACGGTCCACTTGCCCCCGCCGTTGGGGAAGAAGCCGCGGCGCTCCACTGAAATGGCTGCGCTTACTCCCATGCGCCTGAGGGCGGCCAGATAGACCCGATCCAGGAAGTCCAGAGGAGGAGCGGCCGGATTATGGGTGCCGCCTTCCAAGGTCATTTCGAAGGCGCTGCCCGTAGTGAGGAGCGCCGGCATCAGGGTCTGGAAGACCAGGGTGGAACTGCCCGCGCTGCCCACGGAGAACGAATAGCGGCCCGGGATCATCGGACCGGGCCGGAAGGTCAGCGCCAGGGATCCGAGCTCATCCCCTTCCACCCGGGCGGAGCAGACCCTTGCCGCGGCCTTGACGCAGGTCAAGTGCTGGCGCATCAGGCCCGGCTTCTTGCGTCCGGCCCGGATGCGATGGATCCGGAACGGCCTTCCGGTGGCCATGGACAGGGCCAGGGAAGAGCGGAGGATTTGGCCACCGCCCTCGCCCCGCGATCCATCCAAGATGATTTCTCCGCTCATCATCGGATCATTGGCCGGCAGGGGGTTGCCAGAGTTCCACCTTGTTTCCCTCCGGATCGATGGCCCAGGCGAACTTCCCGTACTCGGAATCGTCCATCTTATCGAGGACATTGCAGCCTTCTTCGCGCAGGACCTTGACCAAGGCGTGGAGATCCTCCACCCGGTAATTGACCATGAAAGCCGAGGTGCCGGGGGCGAAGGGGTCTCCCTGCGCCGAACCGATGGACCAGATTGTGGAACCCGCGATCGGCTTGCCTTCACCATCGGTCCAGGGGAACGCCGTGCCGCCCCATGCCTGGACATCGATTCCCAGGTGACGCTTGTACCAGGCCTGTAGCGCCGGTGCGTCTTTGGCTTTGAAAAAGATGCCGCCGATGCCTGTGACCCGCTTCATGGAACCTCCGAGGATGGGATATGGGTAAGGAAGGTAGATTTTTTCATTTCCCGAGCCAGAGGAGTCCCGCATCCCTATCGAAGGTCGTCATCACGCTCCAGCCGCGATTGACGCAGATGGTTTCGTAGAAGCGGGTCGCGTCCCGGTCCTTGTGGCCGGGGTTGGTGAGCAAGGCGATTTTCACGTCGGCGGGCATGTTCATGGCGGGGTAGCTGTCGGGCAATCGGTAAAGGTCGGTTAGGGAGGCCGTATTCTCCAGCAGACGGAGATCGACCAGGCAGCCGTCGCAGGCGCAACCTTAGGGTTGGCTCACTCGGTTTTGTATTCCGAATTGCGACATAATTTCCCATTCTTGGAATTTTTCCGGTGGCATGACTTTATTGGTTCCCAGGGTTATTGGCCAAGATGGAATTTGTGGATGACCCGATGGACGATCGGTGCAAAAAATAGCCCAACCGCGCTCAAGAAAGCGATTCCGCTGTAAAGCGCATATAGACCGGAGAATATTTTGGAAAGGGGAGTAACCATTTCACCGACGGGTCCCATTCCAGTCAAAATCATGCTCGCATTCAAAAAGGAATCGATCCAGATTTGTTGGGCAAAGAAGTGGTATCCGACCATGCCCATAGCCAAGGAGAAAAAAAGGAAAACCGAAGCATACCCCCCATGCCGGGCTAACCGAAATAAAAATGTCCGCCTTGGAAGAAGTGGCTGTTGAAAATGCTCGAATTGAGGATGTTTTTTCTTCAATTTCGTATTCGCTCCCCATGCCTTTGCTAGACGGCGTCCCTGAAATAACCGGGATCGACGATTGTTTTATGATTCACGATTTTCGATTTCCAATATCCATTTTTCAATCGTTTCGTAGTTCGAAGTCAAATTGGATAAGATACTGTCCCGACTTGGATCCGGGAATGGTTTGACAAGATATTGAATCGCTTCCGCGACATCGCTTAAATCCTCATGCGGATCGCCGAGATATCCAGACGGCAATTCATGAATCGAATAGTTCGAATGATTCAATATGGCTTTGGCGAATTTGATTTTAGCGATATCGTCATTTTCATCTATCTTAAGCGCCTTTCGAAGGTTGTCGAC
Organism: Fibrobacterota bacterium; assembly: GCA_028287465.1. GTDB lineage: Bacteria > Fibrobacterota > Fibrobacteria > UBA11236 > UBA11236 > Chersky-265. The sequence continues at coordinate 11,352 of JAQBPO010000022.1, read as the reverse complement.
ACCGCCACTCCATCGAAATGCCGCGCTTGTTCCCGGTTCCTTTACTTGCCACTCCAAGAGAGTCGGTTCAATCAGTTTTTGGTACATGGGATCAGGCAACAAATCAGTGACATCGGGTAATCCATTGTGAACCCACAATATCCAATCGACGAATTCTTTTCTTTCGTTGAAATCCCACAAAGTCGCTTGACCCAGAAATCCATTTAGCGCCTTGAATGCCTCTTTCCGAAGACCCTGTCCGCGAAAGTCGCAATACTCCATGTATTTATGGAATTGCGCCTTGTCGCTTAGGTATTCGATGACCTGTCTAAGCCCTTCGAATTTTTCCTTTCTCCAATTATGCATTTTTACCTATCCTGTTTTTCTTGTCCAATTTCTTCCCTATAACGCAAGAATGGGCCGCGAGGAAGGCCCGGAAGGAACTGGCGTGGCACCTCTTTTTCACTCGCAAGGTCTTATCTCCACACATACCTATATGTCACGCCAATCAAGTAGTAATCATCCCGACCACCACGTAGGTTCAGGAACCCATACCCTATTTCAGGCCCAAGCACATGGTTTGCGGTGAAATAGGTTGTAAGCCTCGCGCGAATTTCGTTGTTAACATCCTGGTTGTAGAATGCCAGCCCATGGGCACCGAAATACCGCCGCTCCTCGATTTTGTAAAGAGTTGAAGTCCAATCCAGGGCAACCGAATTCTTCGGCGAAAATTGAAAGCCATTGGTAAGATGGGTTGACAGATATCCTCTCTCGAGCCTTCTAAAATCACTTAGCTGAAGTGCCGTTGTGATTTCTGAATAAATCGTGTTGGAAAATAGAATCTTGGCCCGGATCCCGGTTCCAACACCAAACTCCCATTCGTCCCTCTGAGAGTAGGCGATTGAATTCATTCCCCCGAATACAGCCAAATTTACTTTGCCTGTTTTGAGTACTCCAATGGTCGAGTACTGTTCACCCGTTAACAAGAAGTTCCAAAACAGGGGCCAAAACAAATAGCTTGCCCATGAGTTAACGTTACCGCTTATGGCAAGCAATGGCTCGATCAACGGTCCGATTTGGTAGGTAGAATCGAGCTCATTGTTGACGGATTGGACTCCAAATGTCGCTCCTGCGGACATGTAGTGGCCACTAAAGAACACAGGTTGGTTGATTTCGTTAGTTGGATTAACGCGTGGCATATTCGTACAGCCAATTGCCAGGAGGGATATCAAGTAAATTCGTACTTTCATTTTTTCTCGTAGCCTTTACGTGGGAATCTTTTTGATTTCTTCGTCTTTTACGTATTCGATGGGCATTTTCCCCATCTTGTTTTTGATGCGGATATCCGCCCCGCTTTGGATCAGAGCCCTCAAAATAGCTTTGATTTCTTCCCCTTTGTCCTTTGTGCCGGGAGCTCCCGTATGCGTCACGGCCCGATGGAGGGCGGTGGATAGGGATTTTCTATCCTGGGCAAGCGCTCCGCCAACCGTTTCTTTGGAGAGGGGTTGGCTTTTCAAACCAGCAAGGTCCAGGAGAAAAGCGGCTTTTTGGATTGGATTCATTTTCGGGTATCACTTCCTTCCACTCGTTCAATTCGCCATTGACCGCAGACCACGCGAAAGGCCGTCCCTTTGAATCCGCGCCCTTCTATAGATACCTCTGCCGCCGCCCGTATACCGCTTCATTATCCATTCAATAGCCAACCCCCTATCGCCATTTTAATCCCGGCTTCTGTGCCGCTCCTTTTTTCATTGGTCCGTATAAAGACCGGTTACGCTAAATATTTAAGTTAAAACGACATACCCATCTTTTTCCTTCCGTATCCTTTTTTCGTAATACTTCTTAAATGCGATAAGCCACATAAATGAAATGATCGCCAAAAGATTTGTGCTGAGTTCAAGTGTTCCAATCTGAAGATCAACTCCAAATTTGATTCCGGAATAAAGCGAATATTTGAATGTGCTCGTTTCGAATTCGGCAAGTTGAGGCAGCCACCAGAGAAGCAGAAGATTATGCCCTATTTTGAATTTCCGGAAATAAAAGATAACGCCTATTAAGCCCATCACTCCGAAATAAAGCTCATCGAATTTCAAGACATAACCGGATTCGGTTGCGCTAAACGTCGAGTAAAAAGAAACCGCTGAAAGCACAAGGACAATGATCGCATTGATTTTGTGCCAACCCTTTTGGACCTTCCATCTGGGTACTGAATCAGTTAGGCGACCTGTTTCTTGTACATTCACCAGGGCTTTTCGCTCTTCAACTTCTTCCAGAACGGCTTTATATCTCTCTTGGAATTTCTCAGCGTCAATAGATAACAATATCCCCTTTAGGCTTTGGAAATCTTGCCTTTGAAGCATTGATTTATATTCATCGATTTCCATTTATTCACCGGCTCATTTTAACATTTACATTCATCGCATCGTCCGCATAACGCCCGGTTAACCCCGGATCTCTCGATATTTTTGAAAAGCCGCCATTTCCTTTGAATGGCCTATGAGGGCAATGGCAATTTCTTCGTCGTAATATTCTTCTCGTCCCAAGGCTTGAGCGGAGAATTTCATTTGCGCTTCGGAATAAAACGGCTCGAATCCATACCGATGGAGTGCCATGAGCGGAAGAAGGGTGGTTTGGTAATACCTCTTTCCAAATAAATTGGACTTTACTCGTTATATGAATCCAAGCCGTGATTTAGCCACTCGTTTATCCCATTCATTTCTTTGATTTCTTAATCCGAATAACATGTGGATAACCCGAGAACACTATCCTTCGCCCCCAAAGGCAAAAATCAAACCTCATTTTTTCTTTCGCTTCCTCTGTAAATAGAGTGCCGTTGTGGAGATTAAAAATAATATGCCTGATACAATTCTACTGTACAGACCGGGAATTTCGGTTGGCGCGCCGTTTTTAATCGGGATCCAGATTTTAACGATGGCAAACCAGATCGAAGCGACGGCTAAAATCAACCATAAATATCGAATGTATTTTTGGTTTTTATCTTTTTCGGATTGGGTTTTCATTTCTTCAATTTCTTAGTCCGTATAACGACCGGATGAGCGGCGAACGAGGCCGGAGCGCTCGGCCGGGACGGACGGTTGCGCAGGGGTCACCGGCGCGGCCTTTGCGCAAGCAAAGGCTGTGACGCCCGAGGCTCATCGGGGTACGCCGATTGTTATACGAATTTTCCATTTTCAATTTGATATGTTTTCTGAAAGCGGACTTTGGTGTACTTGCATGTCGAAATCGTTCGGGTTTGAACTTAAATCGTTTCTGCTTTGCTATTGCTTTTTCTGAGGCACGGTGTCATTTGCAGCAAAAATATGTTGCCGGTCAATTCGGCCTTCAATGCATTTCCGAATTTCCCGTGTCTTTGATCCTGTTTTATATACGCTGTAGCCAGCACCGACAAGGCCACCAAAAGCACCAATGGAAAGTGGTATTTGTACCATGATCATTGGATGCGATTGTTCTGCATATCCGGCACCAACTAGGGCAAGCATGGATCCTCCCATAAAATATATCCAAGTATTTTTTATGCTCTTTTCCAGAACCTGCCGTCCATTTTCCTCGCAATCATCGGAAAGCTCTTGGCCTCTGCCTATTACTTTATAATACTTCCCATCGTTAACCTTCAAATGACTTCCCAAATTAAGGTCCACGAAAATATATGGCCAAATAATCAAGCTTTGATATGCTGTGGAATTGATTTTTTGCTCCACGGTTTCTTCCCTGACATTTTCTCCATCCTCTATTTTTATACGGTACTTATTTTGATTCAATATTTCGATTTCACTCGTAGAATCACGTAATTCGGACCCATTCAAATAGATTTTCTGGCTTCCTTCTCGACCCAACCGAATTTTTGTCGTCGCTCCATTTTCAAAGTAGGCGCACCCAGCTATAAATAAGTTGAGAAGAAGTATTTTTAGATTTCTCATTTACGTTTGCCCATATAAATTGGTCAATGCCACAATGTTCTAGTTCCTTAATTATGAGTAAGAGGAGCGCTTCGGAAATTTCCGTTTAGAATTGATTCTCATAATCTTTCATTTTTCAATTTTCGTTTGTCCATATAACGACCGGATGAGCGGCGAACGAGGCCGGAGCGATCGGACGGGACGGACGGGTGCGTAGGTTCACCGGCGTGGCTTTAGCGTAGGCGAAAGGCATGACGGCCGAAGCTCTGCAGATTGCATCGTTTTTTTATACTCCATTATTTTGCCTTCTATATTGGTCTTTTATTTATTCCCGTCCAAGTCACTTTCCTCCTTAAAATCTCGATTTCATTTCTCTTATCCCCACCAACGGGAGTAAAATACCACCTCCCTCTAATTTTGATCCACAAGGTTATTTTCCAATAACCCAGTTCGTATACCTTTTCGATATCTCGGATCGCAAAGGTATTATTTCCAATCGATATATCGTTTAGGTGATAGCTTACTATTCGACACCTGAGGAAAGTATAAAGGCAAAGTATTGAAAGGAGGGCGAACAACAACCCGATTTTCCAATTCCAATTTTCGGTAGTACCGATACCAAAAGATCCAAGAAATGTCGCTCCGAATGATATTGTCCCCCAAAATAGTCCCAAGAAATATCGTAGTACGAAATAATTGATATAGGAAGTGATTGGCTCTTGGCTCATTTTCCGAATTTCCGTTTTTCCATCTGAATCAAGGACGCCCTCAGAAAGCCTCCCAAGAGTGGATTTCTCTTTCCGTTATCTTCCTTCGATTTGCCAAGCCGAAGGTCAATTTTGGCCCTTGCTGGAATCCGAGCCACCCTCCGGAAGCCTCTACCACGGCCTTTTCTTCATTTCCTGATCTCTTCATTTCTTAGTCCGGTTGACAATTTATTTAACCCTCTGCGCAGGCAAAATGACCGGGGTTTCGGGTTCTTTTGAGCATGTAATTTTCAATAGGATAAGCGCAAGCACCAATGCAATCAATCCATAAATAACCATAGGGTGTTTTTTGGAGTACAGCCCAAGCAGCATGAGGCCGATGCTTACCGCAAATACCAGAGCAAAAAATAGGTGTACGGGGCCGCCAATCATAGTTTCCTTATCTGCTTATTCCGCCCGGATAGCAACTGATCGACTGAAACACCTATGATTCTCCACCGGATGTATCGCCGTTCCTTTTTACTTCCTCAACTTCTTCTTTTGAAAGTGGGAACAGAGTTGGAAAAAGGTGAAGCACGCCCACAAATAGTAACCCAACCAAGCCAAGCATTGACAACACGTTGATATTCAGCAGTAACCCAATGGCTATTGCGACGACAAGGATTCCGTATAGGTATTTATGCATTTTTTTGATTTCTCAGGCCGTATAACGACCTATTAACCTGCGAACGAGGACGGAGGGCTTAGCCTGGAGGGAAGGGGCGTAGGGTCACCGGCGCAGGCTTTGCGCAAGCAAAGGCTGTGACGGCCGAGCCCGGTCAGGTTCATCCGTTTGTTATGCGGCGGTTTTTTCCGATCTCTTGATCCATCTTGATTTTGGATCTCTTTGCTTTGAATTACCATGTCTTCATTTCCGGGCCTTTAACCTTATTCAAAACGGTCGTCTTGTCACATTTCAAAGTCGAAGACGAGTCATTAAAATCCTAACCAAGGCCGGTAGGGCCCCAATTCGAAGATGGATGCGAATTAGAATTACTTTGAAAGGGAAGCCGTGGGTAATTTGAACTGTGTTCCTGATGATTGTGAGTCGTTCCCTAGCGCAGACTGGCCTACACTATCCCTTGAAACGGTTTTGGAAAAGAAAGCGTATCCATCCTTTGAGACGGTAATTGATATCTGTGATATGGCTTTTATTTGATTTTCGTTGCAGCTTAAATTTCGAATTAAATAATACCCATTAGAGTCTGTCTTCCCGGAATACTTTTGATTGATAACGACATCGGCACCGGAAACAGCCGCGCTATCAATTGCTTGGTTCACGAATCCTTTAAACTCCAGGTACCATGTCCAAGATCCAGCCGCAGTAGGTCCGCTGTTACATTCATTTTTCGAGCATCCCATGAACGAAATTGGAATGGTCAGAATGATCAATAAATGTTTGAATTTTCTCATTTTTCCTTTTCGAAACAGGAGACGATTTGAATTTGACGATTGCGATTGTGAATTTGTTCTCGATTTTTTTTCCGTATAACTCCCGATTGAGCGGCGAACGATGCCGAAGCTCATCGGGTTGAACCGATTGTTATACGGCTATTTTTTCATCTCCATGGGCTTTTTGTTTTGTTCATATTTTCGAAAGTTATGTCAAGGCATTGGCAATTCGTTTCCGCAAATCCGAGAAAGCTTTTCCTCTTTTCCTCGTCTTGCAAGTCCCCACAGGTGTACTGGATACTTATTGACCCATTCGAGGTAAACCATTCACTTATCATTGTCTTTTCCAATTCGGCTAAATCGGATTCCTTTTTGTAGCAATACGTTGATGCCGAGTCGCCATAATTAGACTTCTCGTCGTATCCCTTACCTCTTGAATTCTTTCCATCCAGTTTCTTTTTGAGCCTAAATACCAGGTACTTTGTATTAGAAAGTGTAGAGGACTGAAGGGTTTGAATCTGGTTGTTGCGACTTAAATATATTTTGTCCTTCAATTTTTCGTCTTCGGAAAACGACGAGGCGGCAAACAATAAGATCGATCCCACGACCAAACGAAATTTCATTTTTTTATCCTTTTTCCTGTCCATTCACTCTAACTCCCGGCTTTTGAATCAGCACGGCCCTTTGGAGACCGCTGATTTCTGGATTTTCCTGTCTCCCGATCTTCTTTTTTTAATCCGACTCGCCAAGCCGAAGGCCTATTTCGGCCGTCCTTGGAATCAACACTGCATTTAAGATGTCTCGGTAGAGTTTGTTTTCATTTCCGTAATTTGGCCTTTCCATTTCTTCAAATACTTCGTCCGTATAACGCGTGGATGAGCGGCGAACGAGGCCTGAGGGCTTGGCCCGGAGGGACAAGTCCGGAGCGTCTCCGGCGCAGGCTTTGCGTAAGCAAAGGTTGTGACGGCCGAGGCTCATCGGGTTGAACAGATTGTTATACGGCGGCTCCAAAGGGCGCCTTGCGGCGAGGTTTTTGACTCTATGGATGCGACTCCCGGGTACGGCCAAAAAGTACTTAAACGGAACTAGGCGGACAGGAAATGGACCCCGAAAGCCCCTTACATCAAATGTCAAGCCAGGCTGGCTGAAAACGCATTTGTAATTCAGATTTAGGAATATTAATTACCGAATTGGAAATATCGCTTTATGTACTAAATCATCGAGCTCTTGGGATTCTGGAGATTTGTAACCCGTGCCTCCAAAACAAAAAGGGTCTTCGAAGCCGGCCAGTATCTTAGAATACCTCTGGCTAGCACTATCCAATCTATACACGTATCTACTCTCTATGTCGCCCATTGCAGGTCCGCTTCGGTATTTACAATACACATCCGAATCCCCTACCATTTTTACTAAATCAAGAATACGATTCATCGTATCTGCATTTATTTTCACAAGATTACTATCAACCAGAGAAAACATGAGGGAGATGCGACTGACACTATCTTTCTTTACTGAATCTGGTACTTGACCAAATGCATGCTCACCGGTATACATCCGACCACCACCCACATACCATTGAACCCCCCCTACACCATGCGATTGGGTGGTGGTATTCGTCCGAAGGAATAGCAAAGCCCCTTCAGGCTCATTGCTTTTAGTCTCTTTTACAATTTCATCTTTTTTGCTAGTAATAGAATCCAACTTTTGACATGCCTGCGCAAAAAACAATAAGCACACCAACGTAATTTTAGGCATTCTCATATTAATTCTCGCTACTGGTTTTCAATAAACTCTTATATCTTGACACTTTATCTCAAACCAATCTTAACTACTTTTCGGAAACAGCATCGTGGCACTTGAATTCAAAGCAATTTTTGTACCATAGTTTGACTTCGCAGAATCTATTGAATCTAAATCGTATTGGGTATGATGTGAGCAATACTTGACCACGAATCAATACCGTTCTGTATTTTGTTTGTCCAATTTTTGTTGTTTGATTTCGTCAGTATAGCGCCCGGATAACCTGCGAACGAGGCCGAAGGCTTTGGCCCGTAGGGACAAATACTGAGGGTACCGGCGTGGCTTTCGCGCAAGCGAAAGACATGACGGCCGAGGTTAGTCCGTTTGACTCGATTGTTAAACGGCTTTGGCGGTACTTTGCTTATGAACCCTAGACTTCAAAGGCGCATGCTTTTGTTTTATAGGGGCATGCACCTTCCTACGAACCTTGTGATCCACCCCAGTTTTACGATGTCCAATCTTAATCTCCGAGGTAACATTAACCGAATTACTTGTTAAGTATTTTTTAACTGAAGGGATATTCTTCATCAAGTTCAATAAAATCGCAACTGACATAGGAAAATCTTGTCTTCCTTGTTCCCAATTTTGAAGTGTCCTTACATTAGCCCCGACCGCCTTCGCTAATTTGCTTTGAGAGAGCTTAAGCTCATTTCTGCGATGTTGGAAAAGCGCGGCTCTAGCCTTTCTCTCTTTATCATCTGCTTTGGCGCTGCTTACAATATCAGCAGCATCTTCACTTTCGTCATCCACGAGTTCGTTTGCATGCGCTTCCAAATATTCTTCTAAATCCTTCGTATCACTTTTCGATTTCATTTTTTCCTCGGATATTTATTTGTGTACGCTGGGCTATAGAATGCCGTTATAATCCACCTTAAATCTCCGCGCTTTTCGAAAGGGACCATGTAGATGGCTTTGCCTTTTCTTACCAAAAGGACCTTTTGGTCTGGATACTTGACGCTTTTGTTGATCACGACTTTGATAAACCCGCCATGTCCAATCAAGCTGACAATCTCTGGGAAAGAGATTCCGTGCTTTCTAATATTTTCGAGATTTTTAGGGGGATCCCAGTCATATTTCACGATTCTATTATACGTAAATCGTGTATATACGGCAATACGTTATTTAGATAAGAATCCCTGTTTCCGGTCTATTTTCTGATTTAGTCCGTATAACGACCGGATGAGCGGCGAACGAGGCCGGAGCGCCCGGCCGGGAAGGACGGGTGCGCAGGGTCACCGGCGCAGGCTTTGCGTAAGCAAAGGCTGTGACGGCCGAGGCTCATCGGGTTGAACCGATTGTTATACGGCATTTCTTCTTTGGTTTTTCTGTTCATTTTCGACGAGTGTTTTGAGTTCCATATTCTTTTTCTGTAAGAATACGGTCATATACCGCCTCAAGAATAGGACCTCTGCAATTTTTCCAAGGGTCCCAGCGGAGCTTCGATTCGCATGACATCCGTTTTCTCCGTTTGATCCGATCCGAGTGCGAGGAAATGGTGCTCGTGAGTAAAGGTCTTAAAAGCCCCAAAAACCTGCTCGTCTCTGAAATAACCTGGTTTGTCCATGTGCGTTATTTTGACTCGAAGCCGCTGTTTTATACCGAAGTGGGTAGCCTCCCATTCGACTTCCTGCCCCTTTTCAATTAAACCCGAAGTGACGCCCGCTACTGCAATCTCCCCACGGTGTCCTTGTGTCGCGGCATGAAGCGAGATGTTTCTTTCGGCATCGAAAACAACCGCGATTGGAGCTTCGAATAATGTTTTCGCTTCGATTTCGATCATTTCGATTTTCTATGGTTGGTTTTATTTCTCAAAGAATTCACGCTTATCTATTCATTCCAGGGAAAGAATAATCCTTGCTTTTTTCCCCCAATGGCCGTAGGCCACACGACTGAGCCTAGCCATCGAATCAGCGCCACGTTTTGAACGTCGCCATTGTGACGTTTATTTTGTCTTTCCTTTGCGTTTTTCTTCGTATTCATTTCTTTGTCCGATTCTTTCTTTTTCTCCTTCGTCTTCATTCATTAGTCCGTATTACGTCTCGGAAGCGGGCAGGCTCGAAGCCATTTTGCCGCTTTTAATGTTTGTCGAAATCCTTTTTCGGTATGAACTCACCGATAATATTGCCCTTGGAATCGACTTGCCATGCACCGACAATACCTTCCATTGGTACCTCAGCTTTTCCTTCATATTCCGGTAAAAGTTCATACATCCATCCATTTGGATATTCTTTGGCCAATTTTATTAATTCCGGGGTTGGTTTTTTCTTATTCATATTTTAGTCCGTATAACGCCCGATTAACCTGCGAACGAGGCCGAACCCCTTGGCCCGGAGGGACAAGGGGTGAGGGTCACCGGCGTGGCTTTCGCGCAAGCGAAAGGCATGTCGGCCGAGGCTCGGCAGGTTGAATCGATTTGTTATACGGATTTTTTTCATTTCTATTTTGGCTTATTTTCCCAGGATTCGATCATGAAAGTAGCCATTGACCCAGCCAAATTTACTGCCAAATGAGCATGGCGAGTCGATGGTTTTGAATTTTTTCTTCCATTTCCATGTGCATCACCCATTTTATTTCGAAGTGCTCCAAGGCCTACAACAACTGAAGTGCATCCTCCTAGTATTTGTTTGAATATCTCTTCCGTATGTTGACTTGGTGCGAGTTTCAAGCTTTCGGAGCACAACCGGTACAGTTTAGGGAGATCCGCGTCTTCGGCATAGGAGATTTCCGAGTCATCGAGAATATGCTTGCATACTGTTTCAAGTAACGTGCGAGCTGAAGTAATTGCTCCTGCAGGATCCTCAACTCTTCGAGAGAGTGCCTTTGACCAAGCTGTGTGTACTCCTTCAGCATTGAAGCTCACTATGGCTGTTTCGATATTTTTCGAAGAGGGATTTTGTAGAGATTCTAAATGCACAATTACTTTTCCGAATTCGTCCCAAAGAAATTGTTTTCTCTCCTTATAGGACGGATATTTGTGTTTGATGAATGCCCAGAATTGCTCTAAATCACGGCAAGTATAGATGAACCGCGGAAGCATTTCTTTGATTTCACGTCTTCCAACCAAGTGCTCCCTTAAACCCTTAAATTCCTTGTCATCGGCGCTCCCACCTGTGGCAACAGAGCAAAGCATATTTTGAAGTTGCTCAACTCTTAGGCTAAGGACTTCGATTTCGTTCATTTTTTCTTGTCCAATTTTTCTTGATTTCATTGCCCGCTTCGGGCACCTAATTCACCAAGCTGAAGGCCTATTTGGGCTGTCACTGGAATCAGAGTCGCTTTTCGGCTACCGATGAAGTGAAGTTATCTTCATTTTCTTGATTTTATCCGATTAGCCAAGCCGAAGGCCATTTTATCTTTTCCGGATCTCTTCAATTTCTTCATTTGTAATTTGGTCCGTATAACGCGTGGATGAGCGGCGAGCGCGGACGGAGGGGCTGGCCTGGGAAGGACAGACCCGGAGTGTCACCGGCGCGGCTTTTGCGCAAGCAAAAGACGTGACGGCCGAGCGCAGTCCGTTC
>JAQBPO010000020.1 GCA_028287465.1 Fibrobacterota bacterium | reverse complement strand
GCCACCGCCGCCGCCGCCGCCGCCACCACCGCGGGGACGCTCTTCAGCTTCGTTGACCTTGAGCTGACGTCCGTCGAGCTCTCTTCCATTGAGCTGCTGGATCGCCGCGGCCGCAGCCTGGTCGGATCCCATGGTGACGAACGCGAAGCCGCGGGGACGGCCAGTTTCGCGATCGGTGGGGACGGCGATTTCGCGGACTTCACCAACGGCCGCAAAGACCTCCTGAAGGGTTTCCTGAGAGGTGTTGAAGGAAAGATTTCCTACGTAGAGACGATTACCCATAGATCCAACGCTTTCTTTGCTTCATGCTGAATTGCATGCGGATGGTCTGAATATACAGATCAACCGTTGAAGCAGGAATAGAGTTAGCAATCCTGTGGCATTTTCCCATCCCCCCCCTAGGCGGAGGGTCGAAATCCCATCCCTTGGAAAGCGAAAATACTCCAAAACCAGGCAATTCCGGCATTCCAGACCCTGAAATGGGCCCGATCGCCTGAAGGCCTCTCCGTTCCGGAATCAAAAAATTTCGAGGAATCGACCGATTTGACCGGATTGGCCTTGGTCGGTATACCGGCCTCTGAGGACCCTTATTGGAAAAGGGCCACCAAGGGCCCTTTCCGTTTCGCATCCATTATCGGGGGACCAGGCTCCCCCAGGCTTCCTTGAGGTCGTCTTCCTTCAGGGAGAAAGCAACATCGCGCCGGTATTGTTGGTTTCATTGGATTCCGCGATGATCTCGCCCCAATCGATTTTGAAGGTCACGTATTTCATGCCTGAAGCCGGAGCGCCGTAGGCGGCGAAAGTGCCGGTATAGCTTTCGCCGGGCGCCAGGGCCTTGGTAAGGCCCAGGATGGAACCGCCGGCCGCGGCGTCCCCGGCATCGTTGAAGACGTTATTGACGGAATAGAAATTCTGGATGGAAACATTGTACAGGTTGGGGATGGTCGTTCCCCCCATGTTTTTGATGGTATAGGTGTAGTCGATCCTATCCGCGGCTATGGCGGTGATGGCATAGCTGGTGAACGCCAGGTCAGGCAAGGTCGAGCCAGGAACCGTAATCGCGATGGAGTAGGTCTTGACGAAACCGTCCTGGGCCGTCACCTGGATGGTAACGTCGGTGATGGATCCTTCCGGCAGGGCGATGGCCGCCGACGGCGACCCGGAAGCGGTCGCGACCCCGTTGACCTTGATCGTGGCGCCGCTGCCCGCGGCCACCGTGGCCGTGACCGTGGTGCTGGCGCTGGAGGTGGTCAGGGTATAGCCCAGGGTACCTGCCGCGAAGGCGGGGCTGAGGGCTCCGGCCGAGGCGGTCAAAGCGGAGAGGTCGGCGACATGCGAACCCGCCCGGGTCACGGTGACGACATAGGTTTTCTTCAAGCCGCTCTGGGCCGTCACTTCCACATTGATGGTGGTGGGCCCGATGGCCAAGGCCACCGGCGCCGAAGCCGTTCCGCTGGCCACGGCCACGGTGTTGACCTTGACGGTGGAACCGGCGTTGGCGACGGTGGGGGTGACCGTCAGGGAGGTCACGGTATTGGCCACGCTGGCCGTATAGGCCGTCGTGGTCTTGATGAAGGCAGGGGCCAAGGTCGCGGTCGTCAAGGTCAGGGCGCTGAGGTCCGCATCGGCGGAAGGGGAGACGGTGACATCCACGGTGTCCTCGTCGGTAAGGCCGTCGTCATCGGTGACGCGCAGGATGCACTTGACCGTGGTGCCGCCCACGGCGGGCGCGGTGAAGAAGGTCTCGGCCGGGGCCACCGCGAAAGCGGCCGCGCCGAATTTCCATTCGACCTTGGCTACGGTCCCGAAGGCGTCCGAGGCCTTGCCATGCAGGTTTATCCGCGTGCCGGCCGCCACCAGGGTGTCCGCGCCGGCATCGGCCGTGGGCGGGATCAGGACCAGCTTCGCGACGGTATTGTTGGCTTCATTCGATTCGGCCACGCTGTCGCCCCAATCGATCTTGGAGGTGAGGTAGCCTTTCCCGGCGGGAACCGCTCCGGAGGCATAGAAGGTGCCGGAATAGCTTTCCCCGGGGGCCAAGGCCTTGGCGACGTTCAGGATCGCCCCGCCTGCGGCGACATCGCCGGTATCGTTGAAGACGGTGTTTGAGGAGTAGTAATTCTGGATGGAGATATTGACGAGACTGGGGATGGCGGTTCCCCCATTGTTCTTGATCGTGTAGGAAAAGTCCACCCGCGTGGCCGTCTTCGAGACGAGCGCCGTTTCGGTGAAGACCAGGTCCGGCAGGGACGACCGGGTGAAGGCGATGGTATAGGTCTTGGTGGTCCCATCCTTGGCCGTCACCAGGATCGGAACGCTCGTGGTCGCGCCCGCTGCGAGGGGGATAGGGGCGGAAGGCGTTCCCGATGCGGTCGCGACCCCGTTGATCTTGAGGGTGGCCCCGCTGCCGGCGGCCACTACGGCGGTGACGGTGGTGGTGGATTCCGACGTCGTCGCGGTATAGGGAAGGGTTCCCGGGGCGAAGGCGGGGCTGAGCTGGCCGGCCGAAGCCGTCAGGGAGGAAAGGACGCCGGCGATCACGGGGTTGACCGTGATCTCCACGGTATCCTCGGCGGTCAGTCCCTCATTGTCCGTGGCCTTGAAGATGCATTTGGCCTTTCCGGCCGCGGCGGGCGTGAAGGACGTATCCCCCTTGGAAACCTTTACGAATCCGGTTCCGTTGATATTCCATTCCATTTTCGCGATGGTACCGTCCGAGTCCGAAGCCGATCCGTGCAGGTTCACCAGCGCGCCCAGGGTCACCGCGGTATCCTTGCCCGCCTTGACGATCGGGGGACGCGGGACGGGCAGGGGGTTGACCTTGACCGTAACCGAGGAGGTCACGGCATTGCCCTTGTCATCCTCTACCGTCAGGGAAACCTTGAAGCTTCCGTCCTTGGCGTAGCGGTGGCCGCCCGCCAGGTCGGCCTTGGCGGAGGATAAGGTTCCGGAGACGACGGGGGACGCGTCGCCGTAATTCCAGGAGTATTTCTTGAGCAGGCCGGGATCCACTTCGGCCTGGGCCGTGAAAGACACGGAGTCCTGGACCTTGATTTCGGCATCCTTCAGCAGGCTCGTGATCTTGGGGACCTGCTTGGATACGGTGACCTTCCGCTCCGCCGTGACGGCATTGCCTTCGCTGTCGCGGACGTAGAACCGGATCGTCACCACGGCGGCTTCCGAATAGGTTTTCGGGGCATTGCCGTAGAGGTTGCCGGCGGGCGCCGGGTTCGAGGCGGAATCATCCCACGCGGTGTCCCCGTCCAGGCTCCACTTGAGCATGGCGACGGTCCCGTATTCCTGGGTAACCTTGACCTTGAAGATGGCCGCGGTATTGACGGGTACGACGGTATCGGCGCCCGCCTCGAGTACGGGAGCGTCCGTCACCACGGTGATTTCCGAGGAGTCCTTCTTATCGCCGGACACGGCCTTGATGAAGGTCTTTCCGGGGGCCACGGGCGTGACCTTCCCTGCGGCGACGGTGGCGTATGCCGGGGAGGAAGAGGACCATTCCAGGGCCTTTCCCTGCCAGGCGGAACCGACGGGAGCCAGGGTCAGGTCCGGACCGCCGGTATAGAGCTTGGCCGTCCGGGGTTCTATCCGCAAGGTGAGGGTATCCATCGGATCCGGATCGATGGGAATGAGGACGATGACGATCTTGTCCCCGGACTCCCCGGTTCTGCCGTCGAAGGGACGGGTCTCGCGCTTGGCGACCTTATCGTCCAGGAATCCCACCAGGACGATCTGGATCTTCCCGCCATCGAAGCGGCCGGCGTCCAATTTCTTGAGCTGATCCGTGGACGTCAGGACGCCATGGAAGAGCGTATCCAGGGTAATCCCGGATTCATCCTGGAGCAGGACGGCGACGCTGTCGTACCGGGTCCAGGCCGGATCCGCCTTCACTTCGAAGAAGGCGGCCTCCTCATTGTCCACATGGCAGGCCCACAATACCAGGAGGGAGGCCAGGAAACCGAGCAGTACCGCGGGTTTGACCCTCAGCTTAAGGAATGACATAGACATGCTCCGTGGTCTCGGGTTCGTCGTTCAAAAGGAAATAGGAGGTCACGCCGGCGGCTACCACCAGGGCAGCGCCCCCGGCGATGAAGTAGACGGGCTTGGCCTTCGAGCGGGGCTTCGCCTCGGTTCCGGGCGCGGGAGTCCTGGGCGTTTCAACGGCGGCGACGGCCTTGTCCGGCTCCGGCTGGGAATGGGAGGATTTCGCGGGCAGGGAAATCTGGGTCGAATCCACGCCGAAGGACTTCTGGCGGGTCATGAACTCCTCGCGCACCTTATCGAAGATGCGGTCGATTTCGTCGCTCACGTACATGTCGATCAATTTGGCCGAGGGGAGCAGGGTCAGCAGCCTGTACATATAGTACTTGCCCTTCTCCCGCGTTTCCGGATTGGCGGAATAGACCACCGCCAGGTGCTTGGCGATGAAAACGCTGTCCTCGAGGCTGTAGGTCTTATTCCTGGACATGAAGGCCTCCAGGTCCTTGGTCACCTTTTCGAAGTTGCCTTCATTGTAATCCGAGTGGATCTTCTTCTGGTTCAACGCATCGACCGGGGCGGAGGCGGTTTGGGTTTGGGCCTTTGCCGCAAGGGCCGGTCCCGGGATCATGAGCGCCATGACCGCCGCCATAAGGAACTGGAAAATCGTTCGTGCCCGCATGCCTACCTGCCATGTTTTCAGTTTTACCGGCGATCTTGAGAATCGAAGCCGGGACGTTGTCTTTTTTGACGGTTTCGGCCGGGGAAAAGTACCGGGGTATTTCCAAAGGCGGCCGAAGGCAAAAACTAACAACAGCCGGCCGGTTCCGGGCTTGGGCATCGCCATCAAACCTGGGGTAATCCCGGAAGTATGATGGGAATCACATGCCTCCTGTGGTCCCCTAGGCGGATTCCGGATTTTAGACTAGCCGTTCCACAGGTCGCCAGGTCGGGGACAACCCGTTGATTCCGGACCTTCAACGGAACTTTCCCGGACCTTGGGGTAATACTACGGGTTGCGCCTATATTCAGCCTTCACTGGGGGCGCGCATGAACATATCCATGGTCGGAACGGCACTGATCCTTTTGGCCGGAGCGGCCCCGGCCGCCGCTGGGACCTTGCCGGAGTCCATCGCCCTCAAACCCTACCTGAAGGCGGCGCCGGTCCCCTTCGTCGATTGCATGTCCTTCCAGGAAATCCCGGGGAAACCGGGGCTATACCTCGTGGTCCAGAAAAACGGCGCCTTGATCACCTATGATCCCAAAACCGGGAATACCGCGCCTTGGCTGAAGATCAGCGTGAACACCCAATACGAGGAAGGCGTGAACGCCGTGGCCTTCCATCCGGACTTCGAGGCCAACGGGCGTTATTTCATCCTCTCCAATCCCAAAAGCAATTCCACCTTGCCGGGCTTGAACTACGGTCATCCTGGCGGTTATACCGAGATCCTCGAGGAGTACTCGGCCGATGCGGACCATGGGAAGGATTCCGGAAAGCCTCCCAAACCGGTGGGCGAATTCTGCTGCAAGGACGGGCCCGGGCATAACGGCCAGTTCATCCGGTTCGGCAAGGACCGCATGCTTTACCTCACCGTTGGCGACGGGAATTCCGATGGGCGGGAGACCCAGACCAAGCGGACCTTCCTGGGTACGGTGCTCCGGATAGACATCGATCATGCCGATGCGGGGAGGAACTACGCCATTCCCAAGGATAATCCCTTCTTCACCGATCCGGATCCCAAGGTCAAAAAGGAAATCTGGTCCTATGGTTTCCGGCAACCCTATAAGCTGGCGGTGGATGCGCTGACCGGGGATCTTTGGGTGGGGAACGTGGGCGGCTGGAACGAAGACCATGTCTCCCTGATCAGGAAGGGGGCCAATTTCGGTTGGCCGATCACCGAGTCCACCGTCTGCTTCGACAACTCCAGGACCATGTTCGATTATACGGCGCCCCTGGCGGTTTGCGACCGCACCGGAATCACCCCGCCTACCATTCCCGTGCCCCATTCCTTCCCGCGGGGAAACGTGAATACCAATTGCGTCATGGGTCCCGTGATCTACCGGGGCAATCCCGCATCACCCCTTTACGGGGTCGTCTTCTATGCCGATCATACCGCCCAAAAACTGTTCGCGGCGCGATTGGACGGCGATGGGAAGGTGATCGAGTCGAAGGAATACGCCAAAACCCCGTTCCAAATCATACACCTGCAGGAAGCTGGCGACGGTCGGATATTGGTTTCCGGCCTGGCCACGAGCCAGTTCTATTATCTCGACGATCCGGGACTGCTGATGGGATCCGTTCCCGTACGCGACTCCCCGATGGGGATGGCGCGCCCGCGGGAAGCGGATGGGAATCAGGACCTGTATAACGTGGCGGGGAGGCGGTTGATCCGTTTGCCCAATTGGAGTCCGCGCCTGCCCATTCATTGAACCATGAATCCCATGGCGGCCCTAGGTCACAAGCTTTCGTCCCGCGTCTCGCGCACGAACACCAGGGCCAGGAAGGTGATGGCCGCCGCCGCGGACAGGTAATAACCGACGTACCGCAACCCGTAGTGCGTCGCCAGATAGGTGGCAGCATACGGTGCCAGGGAAGCCCCGAAAATCCCCGCCAGGTTGAAGGTCAGGGACGCGCCGGTATAACGGACCTTGGTGGGGAAAAGCTCGGAAAGCATCGCTCCAAGAGGGCCATAGCACAACCCCATCAATCCGAGTCCCAGGCACAGGGACAGCAATACCAAGGGCGCGCTGCCCGATCCGAACAAGGCCCCGAAACCGAGCCCGAAGGCGAAGATCGCGCCCATGATCCACATCTGGGTGCTCCGCCGCCCGTACCGATCCGCCAACCAACTGGCCACCGGGATGGTCAACCCGAAAAAGACCACGCCGAACATCTGCATCAGCAGGAAGGCGTTCCGGGAATACCCCAGGGCCTTGGTCCCCCAGGCCAGGGTGAATACCGTCATCAGGTAGAAGTCCACGAAGACGGTCAGGGCCAGCATGGTTCCCAATACTATGGTCGGCGCATGGGACCTGAAGACCTCCAGGATGGGCATGGTGACGCGTTCCTTCTTTTCAAGCGCCTTGCGGAACACAGGGGTTTCCTCCAGCCGGAGGCGCACGTAAAGCCCGACCCAGACGAGCAGGGCGCTGGCCAGGAAGGGGATGCGCCAGCCGAAGCGGAAGAATTGATCGTCGCTTAGCCATTGGCTGAGGCCCAGGAAAATCCCGTTGGAAAGGATGAACCCGATGGGGGCGCCCAACTGCGGGAACATGCCGTACCAGGCGCGCTTGCCCGGAGGCGCGTTCTCCGTGGCCAGGAGGACCGCGCCGCCCCATTCGCCGCCCAGGCCCAATCCCTGCCCGAAGCGGCAGAAGGCCAACAAGGCGGGGGCCCAGATGCCGATGGCGCCGTAGGTGGGCAGGAGGCCTATCGCCACGGTGGAGAGGCCCATGGTGAGAAGGGCAGCCACCAAGGTCGCTTTGCGGCCCACCCGGTCCCCGAAATGGCCGAACAGGGCGGAGCCGATCGGGCGAGCGAAGAACGCCAGGGCGAAGGTCGCCAGGGACTGCAGGGTGGCCGTGGCGGGATCGGATTTGGGGAAGAACAGGTGCGGGAAGACCAGGACGGCGGCGGTGGCGTAGATGTAGAAGTCGAAGAATTCGATGGCCGTGCCGATGAGGCTGGCGAAGAGGATATGCCCCGGGGAGTTGGGCTTGGCGTGCGGTTTGTCGGTCATTCCCTAAGGATAGGAAAACCCGACTTTACCTGGAGTCCGCCGTGAGCGGATATCGCTCCCGGAGATTGAGCTCTTCCAGGTCGACCAGGGACTGGTACTTCCGGATCAGCTCTTCATCGAATTCGTAATTATGGTTCATGTCGTCCAGGATCCTCCGCTGCTCCTGCAACAGTTCCAGGTATATCCTTCCGTATTCATGCGGCGCGTTCCGGCCGGCATCCCCGGTCTCCTCCAGCGCCCGGTCGAAAAATTCCAATTCGGTATTCAGCCGCGCCTTCAGGTTTTTCAGGTGTTCATTGTCCAGGGCATGCCGGCTGTATTTCTCCTCGATGAAATCGAGGGTGGACCGGGCGATCCTTTTCTGGATCAATCTCTCCTGCTCAGGCTCCGGGATGGAGTGATGCTTGTCCCTCACGTTCAATTTCCTGATAAGCCAGGGCAGGGTCAGGCCCTGCAGGATCAGGGTCACGAGGATGACGATGAAGGTGATGAACAGGATGAGATTGCGGAAGGGGAAGGGCAGGCCATCCCCGGCGGACAGGGGAACGGCCAGAGCCGCGGCCAGGGATACCACCCCGCGGATCCCGGCCCATCCGAGGATTAAAGCCATCCTCCAACCCGGATCGGCATCCGCCACGGTAATGAACCGGCTCATGATTTTCGTGACCCATAAGCCTCCGAAGGTGCAAAGCATACGGGTGGCGATAAGCGCCAGGGTAATCGCCAATCCATACCCTATGGCCGTAGCTAGGCCGATATCGCCGAGTTGCCGGACGATGGAGGGCAGTTGAAGCCCGATGAGCATGAATATCACCGCGTTCATCAGGAAGACGATGCTGTTCCAGACATTCACCCCTTGGAGGCGGCTCCTGAAATCGAGCAGGACCAGGCGTTTGTGGGACAGGTACAGGCCGCCGCATACGACGGCCAGCACCCCCGAATAATGGAAATGCTCGGCGGCATAGTACATGCAGTAAGGGGTCACGAAGGTCAGGATTATCGCTATGGCCGGGCTGACGGGAAGCCAACGGTGGACGCCGTAGAAAAGCAGACCCATGGCGAGCCCGATCAGGATGCCCATCGCCACGACCAGGAAAAAGCTCCCGGCCGCGGCCTGCAGATCGAACCGTCCCGTTATGACCGCCGCCAAGGCGAAACGGAAGACGATGAGGGAGGACGCGTCGTTGAGGAGGCTTTCGCCTTCGGCGATGCTTACCAGGGTCTTGGGCGCTTTCACCTGGCGCATGATGGTGGTGGCGGAAATCGCATCGGGCGGAGAGACGATGCCGCCCAGCAGGAATCCGAAGGCCAAGGAGAAACCCGGTATGAGAGCGGAAGCGATGATGGCGACGACGCACGAAGTGACGATGACCACCGGAAAGGCGAAGCTGGAGATGGACTTCCGCCATTTCCAGAACTCCTTCCACGATACCTGCCAGGAGGCCTCGTACAGGAGCGGCGGAAGGAAAATGAAAAAGACCAGGTCCGGGCTTATGGTGACCTTCCCGAATGCCGGGATGAAACTGGTCGCCAATCCGCCCAGGACAAGGACGATGGGGTAGGCCAGACGGAGCCTGTCCGCTATCATCACCAACCCGAGGATGATCAGGATGAGGAACACGTATTGGATAAGTACGCTTTGCATGCGTCCGGCCCGGATTCTCCCCGCGAATTCCATGGGGAAACTAGGTTTCCGGCCTTCCCTAAGCGACGGGAAATTGGCGCCGGATCGCTTTATTCGATACGAACGAGGTAGGTGCCCGGGGGGAGATGGAAATCCCGTTGCAGATCCAGGACGCGGTCCCGGTGCGACCCGGCGTGGACTTTTTTTCCGTGCAGGGAATAGACGGTGACGAACGAAGTCCGCTGCCGCATGCCCGCCGGAATCGCGAATCTTCCATGGACCAGCCTTACCGTTACGGAGGGGCGCTTGATTTCCGCCTGGACCGGCTGCCGGTTCGAAACCGTCCCCATCAATCCGTTCTGCTGGATCAGTTCTATTTCGTCCAGGTGCAGGTAGGCGCCCCCGTTCACGGCCTTGAAATCGAAGCGGTATTGCTTGAAGGCCCGGGGATTTTCCACCTTGAAGGCGCGCGTATAATTGCGCAGGCGGAAGGTTTCATTGGATCTGCCGTCGAGGACGGTCCAGGCGGCGCCGTCATCGGATCCCCGCAAGGTCCATTCCTTGGGGTCGGACTGCGCGGCATCGTTCCCGGAGGTCAAGGTGTACAGGCCCACGGCGCCCCCGGCAGTCCCCGGGAGCCGGTATTGGATCCACCAGGGACCGTTCGTGGAGCGCCATTTGGTCGCGGAGTTGTCGTCGAAGGCCATGGCCGCCGATTCCACGGCTCCGTTCTCCCCGCTCGCCGTCACGGTGCCTCCCCTGGCCAGATCCTGGAGCCCGACGGGCACGGAATTGACGGGAGAAACCGAACCCGGCACGTCATCCGCGCCGCCGCCCCAGGTCGAGGGCGTTCCCCCCATATTGAGGGTTAGGGTGCCGCCGGCGATGATGTCCGCGTGCCGAAGGAAGTTTTTCGGATAGGAGGCGCCGTTCAGGGTCGCGGACTGGACGTACCTGTTGGCGGCCCCGTTGCCGGGGGCGTTGATGGTGAAATCCTTCCCGTTCTCCAGGTGGATGACGGCCTTGGTGAAGAGCGGCGAGCCGATGGCGTATTCGGGCCTGGCCGGGCAGGCCGGGAAAAAGCCCAGGGCGCTGAAAAGGTACCAGGTCGACATGGCGCCGTTATCCTCGTCGCCCAGGTATCCCTTGCCGTCGCCGATACCGGTCGCGTAAATCCTGTCCATCACGTCCCGCGCCCGCTGCTGGGTCTTCCAGGGCATTCCCGCGTAGTTGTACATGTAGATCATGCTGAAGGTCTGCTCGTTGGTATGGCCGTATTGCCCGGTCCGGCTGTCGAACGTCTCCCGCATTTCGTGGATGACCCCGCCATAGCTCCCCACGAGCCATTCCGGCGGCGCTTCGAACACCTCATCGATGCGCTTGCCGAGATTGGCGCGGCCGCCGAACAGGTTGGCCAGGCCCTGGCCGTCCTGGATGGCCAAGGCGCGGTACTGCCAGGGTCCGCCTTCCACGAATTCATGCCCCCATTCGTTGGGATGGAAATCCGCGTCCGACGTCCTCCAGGTACCGTCCAGGTTCCTGCCCCGGAAGAAGCCCACTTCGGGCGAGAAGATCTTGGCGTAATTCAGGGATCGGTTGAGGAAATACTCCCGATCTCCTTCTTTGCCCAAGGCCCCGGCCATCTGGGAGATCCCGAAATCGGCGATGCAATCCTCCAGGTGCCAGGCCGCGGCCGCGCCGACCAGATCATTCGGCACGTACCCGAGGAACGGGGCCCTTTTATTGCCGTTGCGTCCGCCGAAATCGAAGGACCCCATCGCATTCTTCAGCATGGCTTCATAGGCCAGCGCGCTGTCGAAACCCCTCACGCCCTTGACGAAGGCGTCGGCGAAGACCGCGTCCGAGGACGTGCCGAGCATGGCCCGGTGATCCCAGGGCGCGGACCATTGCGGGACCATGCCGTCGTCGCGGTAATGGTTGAGGAACCCCTGCAGCATGCGGCCGGTCTGCTTGGGCATGAGCAGGGTGTAGAAGGGCCAGGCCGTCCGGTAGGTATCCCAGAACCCGTTGTTGACATACATGTAACCGTCGCGGACCTCGGCATTTGTGGGCCTGGAATACCGCGGGTTCCCGTTCACGTTCTCCCACATGGCGTTGGGGTAGAGGCAGGCGCGGTAGAAACAGGAGTAGAAAACCATCTTCTGGTCTTCCGTCGCGCCTTCGATTTCGATGCTTCCCAGCAGCTTGTTCCATGTGCCGGAGGCTTCGGCCCTGACGTCATCGAAGGACTTGGATCCGACTTCCCGCTCCAGGTTCGCCTTGGCCTGTTCCACGCTGATGAAGGACGTGCCAAGTCTCATGGTAACCGTATCGGCGCCGGCGGATGCGAAGCGCATCCAGGCGCATACCCCCTGGCCCGCGGGAATGTCGAATGCCGTAATCGGCCGGTCGACCTTGGCATAGACATAGAGGCGCTTGGTGTCGTCCACGTATCCCGAAACGCTGCCCGAGGCCTTATCGACGGCGATCGATCCCGATTTGTCGTTGGGGGTGTCGAACAGGATATGATTGTCCGCACCCGCCGGAAAGGCGAAGCGCCAGACGCTGGCATGCATGGTCGGCGTGATTTCGACCGTCACCCCGTAGGTTTGGAGGTTGACCCGGTAATAATCCGGCCCGGACCGCTCCTCGTCATGGCTGAACTTCGATGCGCGATCGGCCGGCGCCAGGGATGCCCCGCCCTTGGTGGCCATGATCTGCATCGCCCCCCAATCCCCGATCCAGGGGCTGGCGACATGGGAAACGCCGAAACCCTGGATGGAGGCGGCCTGGTAGGAGTATTTCCATCCCGAGGCGATGTCGGTCATGGGCGTATAGAAGGTGAAGCCGAACGGCATGGAGACCGCGGGGACCGTGGCGCCATAGGAATACGCTCCCCCGGCATTCGTCCCGCGGAGGGGATTGACGTAATCCACCAGGGCGGCGCGGCATGGGCCCGCTGGGACCAGACAGGAAACCATGGCCAGGCAAAATGCCTTGGGCCACGGAAATAGTTCGCGCGGACGGAAACCCATTTACCCCTCGTCTTCCCAAGCCTGCGGCTGCATAGGGGAAGCTATGCCTGGCGCATCCGGAAATCTTGGGTTAAAGGGGTAGGTTCGATGGGAAAAGCGCCATCATGCCCTTCCCACCGGAAAACCGTACAGTCCACAAAACGGACCGGCGGATCCATTGGTAAAAGAATCCGTCCGGTTTGAAGCCGTTTGAGCCTCGCGAAGAATGTAGCGGTTCAAAATTTATTTTGAGTTTATGGGACCCCCGCATGGCGGAAAAGCCCATCAAGGACAGGAGGCCGCGCATGCGAAAACGCAGACTGGGAAGCGGAGGTTTGGAGGTATCGGCCCTTGGCCTCGGATGCATGGGAATGAGCTTCGGCTACGGGCCCGCTGCGGACAAGCGAGAGATGATCGCGCTGATACGGGCCGCCGTCGAAAGCGGCGTCACTTTTTTCGACACGGCGGAAGCCTATGGGCCGTTCCTGAACGAAGAACTCGTTGGGGAAGCGTTGGCCCCCTTTCGCGGAAAAGTCGTTATCGCCACCAAGTTCGGATTCAAGTTCGGCCCGAATGGGGAACAGCTGGGTTTGGACAGCAGGCCGGAACATATCCGGCAGGTGGCGGATGCTTCGCTGAAACGGCTCCGGGTCGACTCCATCGATTTGTTCTATCAGCATAGGGTGGACACGGAAGTGCCGATAGAGGACGTGGCGGGAGCGGTCAAGGATCTGATCCGGGAGGGTAAGGTCAAGCACTTCGGCCTGTCCGAAGCAGGGGCGCAGACCATCCGCCGCGCGCATGCCGTGCAGCCCGTAACGGCCCTCCAAAGCGAATACTCCCTGTGGTGGCGAAAGCCGGAAGAGCAGGTGATGCCGACTCTCGGGGAACTGGGGATCGGGTTCGTCCCTTTCAGTCCGCTCGGCAAAGGATTCCTGACGGGGAAGATCGATGAGAAAACGTCCTTCGATAAATCGGACTTCCGCAATATCGTACCCCGGTTCACGCCGGAGGCCCGCAAGGCGAACCAGGTTTTCGTCGATTTCCTGACCGGGTTCGCGAATCGGAAGAATGCGTCTCCGGCCCAGATCGCCCTCGCCTGGCTGCTTGCGCGGAAGCCCTGGATCGTCCCCATACCTGGAACCACCAAGCGGAACCGGCTGGAGGAGAATCTTGGCGCCGTGGACATCGGCCTTACCGCGGAAGACCTCCGCGATATCGATGAAGCCGCGTCGAAGATCCCGGTGGAAGGGGAGCGGTATCCTGAAAGACTGGAACAATTGACCGGCCGCTGACGGAAATGCGGGAGGATGGCATGCGCATCGGGATACTGGGTTCCGGGTTGATGGGCGGCAAGTTGGGAACGATCTTCTCGCGCGCCGGGCATGAGGTGGTGTTCAGCTATTCCCGCAGCCGCGAAAAGCTGGAAATGCTCGCGGCAGAAGCGAAAGGGAAGGCCCGGGCGGGAACGCCGCGCGAGGCGGCGCAAGCCGCGGACGCCTTATTGCTGGCCGTGCATTGGGATCGGATGGATGACGTCCTTGGCCAGGCCGGCGACCTTTCGGGCAAGGTGCTCCTGACCCGTTCGCTCCCGATGGATACGGACAATACCCGCCTGGTGGTCGCCAATACCACCTCCGGAGCGGAGGCCCTTTCCCGGAAGATCCCGAAGGCCAGGATCGTCTCCGCGTTCAATACCATCCCGAGCGAAGTGCTTTTCGACGTCTTCGAGGCGCGCCTCAAAGGCGCCGGACCCAGCCTCCTCTACTGCGGGGACGATACGAACGCCAAAGCCATCGCCGCCGGATTGATCCGCGACGTGGGTTTCCAGCCCGTGGATGCCGGCCCCTTGACCATGGCCCGCTATACCGAGCCTTTCGCCCTGCTCATCGCCCAACTCGCCTATGAAGGGGCCTTGGGGCCTGAAATGGCCTATCGGTTCGAGTGGATGGCCACCTCAGGAGGGCCCAGTCCTCGCCTTCGGTAAGGACCGGGCCTCCTCAGGCCGGAAAAACGGCACTTTTCATCGGATAAGCGCTTCCGATCCGGGGAACATCCTATTTTTCAGGCCGTCCTGAAAAAAAAGGGCGGCCCTGTCGATTTCCGGATCCGTCGATCGTCGTGTCGGTAGAGCCGGAAACGGGGCAATCCCGCCCTTGACTCCGGAAGCCCTATTCACCAAAGGAGATGCAAATGAAAGTCCTGGTATTCGTCAAGGCCACCAAGAATTCGGAAGCCGGAATCATGCCCAACGAGAAACTGTTCACGGAGATGGGCAGATTCAACGAGGAGCTGGTCAAGGCCGGGATCATGCAAGCGGGTGAAGGACTTCATCCTTCCTCTAAGGGCAAGCGGGTGCGCATCGCGAACGGGAGCCGCACCGTCATCGACGGACCCTTCGCGGAAACCAAGGAACTGGTCGCGGGATTCTGGATCTGGAAGGTGAAATCCATGGACGAGGCGGTGGCCTGGGCCAAGCGCTGCCCGGATCCCATGCCCGGGGAGGACTCGGAGCTCGAAATCCGTCCCGCCTTCGAAGCCGAGGACTTCGGGGAGGAATTCACTCCCGAATTGCGGGCGAACGAGGAGAAGTTGCGCACGGAAATCGAAAAGCAGCGGCAGCAGAAATAAGCGGACGCATCCTGCGGCCTCTCCCGCTCCCAGCCCGGATCCGTCTCAGTTCGCCTTTTTGATTTCCGTGAGCCGGTACGTCAGGGTATGGGCGGTTCCGCCCTGGGCGCCGGGATTGTAGGCGACCGAACCCTCCTGGCCCACCGTCGTCTTGCGCACGAAGCCGTCGAAGATCGGGCTATGATCGTAATTCTGGAGGCTCAGGGAACCATCTTCCTTCTCCTCCGCGAAGTACACCGCGGGCGCATCCTGGGGCGCGAGGTTCCCGTCCGTGGGATAGGTATGGACCGTAGTCGCGACAAGATTGTCGCCGATCAGGTACAGCTCCAGGCGCATGCCGAAATCCCCATGGGCCCAGGGCTCCTCGAAATGCACGGTGAACTCGTACGTCTCGCGCATCACGTCCTCGCCTTCGCGGTAGGGTACGGCCGTCGCCTTCAGGAACGGGACGTGGACATAGGTGGACGAGTCCGGCGTCTGGATATCGCCGTTGAGGCTCATATTGCCGCTGTCCCGGTTGCCGGCGTAGACCAGATCCCTGGGGTTGAATACGAGCATGACGTTCCAGGTTCCGGACGGGATCTGGTTGACGATGGGATGGCCCAGGGAATCCCGGCCCACGGTGTCGGCGATCGTCGTACCGCTGTCCAGATCCGCTTCCGTCAAGCGGAGCGGCTTCAGGAACCGGAACCAGGTGCCGCCGTTGTTCTTGCGGACGAAGGCATCCTCCGAAGGGCCGGTGAGCATGGGCCGCGCCGCCTCGGTGACGAAATAGGGGTTCGAGCTGTTGGGGTAGATATGAGTCGTGATGGGGCCGTCATGGGTGTAAACGGTATCGCCCCCTGGAAGGGGGATGGTGGCGCGGACCTTGAAATACGGCGCCCAGTTGATGACGGCCCAATGGTACTCGCCGGTATCCCGGAGGGTGAAGGGTTGGCTCGAGGCGATGCGCGCTACGCTGGCCGGATCGCAAAAGTCGATGAAGTGCGAGGCCCAGGCCGGATCGCGGACCACGGTGGAGTCGATGGAATTCCAATCGCCCATCTGCTGCCTGAAGAGCGGCAGGGAACCGGTGATGCCGGACCAGCCGCTTCCGCTGGTGGTGAGGCCTTTGGCCAGTTGGATGTCGGCTACGGGAACCTGGAAACTTTCGAGCCCTCCCGTGCCGCTCGAACCAACCTTGGCCGAGCCCGCCTTGCCTCCGCTGATGGAAGGGAGGAGATGGATGCGGCCGCCCTTTGAGCCGGGGCCTTGCGAGGACGAACCCGAATCGAAGCATCCGGTGGCGGCGAGGGCGGAGAGGCATCCCAGAAGGGCGAATCCATTTTTGGTTCTCATGATAATCCCGGTATGGTGGTCTTTGGGATTCTACGGGGTGGCCTTAGGGATTTTCAATGGACTGGGGATATTATGATTACCTTCCCTGTAGCGCTTTTTAAATCCTCCAAAATGGACACGGAATGGGAACGCTTTTGGGTATTTGGAAACGGGTGCCGGGCTTGATCCTGGTCGCCGGGACCGCGGGAATATCCTCGGGAATCGGCTTCGATGGGTCCAGGAACGGTTTCATAATCAGTCCGGCAATCGGCATCCATCATACCTATTTCCTGGCGGATGGATTGGTCGACCAATCCAACGTCCGATCGGAAAACAAGAAAAACGGTTTGACCTGGGACCTTGAAGCCGGATATTCGCTCTCGCGGGCATCGTTCCTCCTCTGCTATGATAAGGTCCGGATTTCGGGATCAAGTTTGTTCGGGAACCTTGGGGAGAACGGAAGGTACGGGGATGGAACCTATGCCTTCGATTTCCTGGGAATCGGAAGCGACCTGTACCTGTCCGGGATGTTCCCGGCCGAGCTTCCCCTGATTTACGCGAAGGCGCGGATTGGATTCATGAAGGTGGACGAAGGGTATAACAGTCTGGTCGGGACGGGATTAACCCTCGGCGCCGGTATCGAAGCGTTTAGCCATGTATCCATAGAAGCATTGGACGGTTTCATCCCGATCTCCCCCTCCAACCGGGAAATCGAGTACAACTCTTTTCAGCTTTTGATCCGGCTCTCTTTGTTCTGAATCGCCCCAAACGATTGGACCTCTAAGGGATAATCGGAACCGACTTCCCTTCAGAGCAGGCTTGAAAGCAGGAAGGTGACCGAATTCGAGGGCCGCGTCTGGATCGACCCCGAGGTCAAATCCAGTTCCGAGGTCCCTGCCCCCTTGCTTTTGCCCGCATCCAGCAAATCGAACTTGAGGGTCCCGCCCAGGAAGTAGGGGATGGGATCGCCGGCGATGATTTTCCGGACCATGTCGCGATCCAGGGACGCGATCGGGATTTCGATGGGGAAGTCCAGGCTTGCGATGGAATTGGCTTCGACGGAGAAGGGTTCGATGGCCGTCGAGATCGGGACGCCCGATTTCGAGGAGACGCGGAAATTCAGGATCGGTTTCAACGAGGAGGATCCGAAGCTCGCCTTCGTGTCGTTCCCGGAATTGTCCGCCTTGACGTGGAAGACCATCTTGAACCGGAATTTGTCCAGGGAGGGATTATCGAGCGCGCTTCCGGAATAGGTGACGTTCTGGCCATCCACGGCGGGGGAGCCTTCGGAAAACCGGACGTTGAAGGTATCCAAGGCTCCCGTGGCATCCTTCAGGGAGCAACCGCAGAGGAGAACGACGGCCGCGAACGCGGTGAGGACCGGCGTGAGGAGAGCGGGGAGGAGGCCAGGTCGGGAGGGGAGAAGGGGACGGCGCATGCGATCAATCCTTTCGGTATCCGGGCCCGGGTGGAGGGCCCCTGGAGATAGACGCGGGGCGGCCCGCGATCCGATACCCGGATTTCCGGAATGGAACGAACCCGGGCTTGGGGCCTCAGGGGCCGAGAAGCAAGGTCCTGGACTGGATCCCGCTCCGGGTTTCCAAGCGGACGGCATAGAGGCCCGGTTTGCCCGCCAAGGCACCGGTCAAGTCATATCCGACCCGGCCAAAGCCCCGGAACTCCGCCAGCACCCGGCCCCGAAGGTCCGCGACCTGCAGCAGGTGGGGCCCCGCCGTTGCCGATTCCAACCTGAATCCATGCGCGGTCAATAATGCCCGCCCGGATTGCTCCGGAACCTCCAGGATACCGGTAGGCTCCGGACGGCACGTGCCCGTATACTCGATGCGCACCAGGGCCGTCGCGGCGGTGGACGTGAAATAGCCTCCGTAGTTGACGATGTAAAGCGCCCCGTCGGGCCCTTGCTGGAAGTCGAGGGGGCTTTCCAGGCGGAAATTCCTGAACACCCGCCCGAATCCGGTCATGCGCGCGCGCGAGGCGTCGAGTTGGATGGTATCGATTTCGCCGGTCAGGTAATCGGACACGAACCACTGGCCCTCGAAATGCGGCGGGAGCTTGAGGGTCGAGTTCACGGGCGCCTCGCCATAGCGGTAGATTGGACCCGTCAGGGATGCGGATTCCAGGTAGGAGTGTGTCCCCGGGACGGCGGGCGGCAGGACCTGGAGACCCGTGTTCTTGGGATTGTCGTTCCGGGGCTTTTCCGGCGTGCCCGCATTCTTGGTAATCGGCAGCTGGTTCCCGGCATAATACGGGAAACCGAAATTGCCGGGCTTGGACGTGATGTTGTGCTCCTCGGTTTCCGTCTTGAAGTTGGGCCCCATCTCCCCCCAGGCTAGCTGCCCGGTCGCGTTGTCCACGGTCAGGGTGTACGGATTGCGATCGCCCATGATGTAGATTTCGGGCCGGGTCTTTTCCGTGCCCGCCGGGAAAAGGTTGCCTTCGGGAACGGTATAGGTGGTCCCCGGGCCCGGAGCCGGGGTCTGCGCGTCGGGGAAGGCGATGGGCTTGATGCGCAGGATCTTGCCGCGCAGATCGTTGGTATTGGGCGCGGTGAGCTCCCCGGCCGAATTGTCCCCGTTGACGATGGGAAGATGGTTGTCCCCGACCCCCAGGTACAGATTGCCTTGCGAGTCGAAGCGCATGGAGCCGCCGGTATGGGATTCGCCCTTCTTCGCCGCAATCACGAGGATGGGCTTTTCCGAGGCCATATCCAGCATGCCATTGCCGCCGAGCCTGAAACGCGACAGGCGGAACCTGAAATCCGGATCCATGCCGCTCGTGTAGTAGATGTACATCCACCGGTTGCTCTTGAAGCCCGGGTCCAGGACGATCCCGGTCACCCCGTCCTCGAGCTTCACGTCGCCGACCGGGATCGTCGCGATGGTGGTCAGTTGGGAAGTGGCCACCGAGAATTTGCGGATCTTGCCGTAACGTTGCACGAAATAGATGTCGACGTTGCCCTGGCCGTCCATGTCCAAGGCCATTTTGAGGGGCTCTTCCAATTGGTTCTGGGCGTTCCGCGAAATCAGGGTGGTCAGCTTGAAGTCGGAATCGGCCAGGGGTGCGCAACCCGGATAGGTTTTTTGGGCCGAGGCCGGGCGGGGCGACAGAGAGGAAACGAAACAGAATACGCCAATTCCCAAAATCGACTTCATTGGTACCCCCCCAGGTCCGTCAAAAGATAAACCCATTTCCGCCCGGACCGCCGTCGGCAATTGTTCCGGAAATCCCCGGAGGTATCCACCGGATGGGATGCGATGAGACCCTAAATTAAGGTCGCCTCTCGGATACCGGCTTGGACAAATGCCGGTTGGACTTGGATTTATCCCGGACCACAGCCGATGGCGCCATTTCCAATATCCAGGAGCCCTCCCATGCCCATCCCCAGGCGGTTTCCATCCGTTCCCTCCGCTTCATTCCCTTCGTCCGGAACGCGTGCGTTACGGTTTCCGGGCGCGCTTGCCGGCCTTCTGGCGGCTGCCGCCTTGCCCTTCCTTCTCTCAGGGTGCATGGAGCCGGTTTCGCCCGCCGCGGATGCCGATACCGCCTCCGCCAATGAAGTCGCCATCGGGCTCGCCGTCACGACCATCCTCCAGGCCGAGAACGCCGCTGTTTCCGGGGCCCTGAAACTGAGCGCCAACGCGGGATACACGGGGACCGGATACGTGGATTACCAGAATGCCTCCGGCGACTACACGGAATGGAGCGCCACCGTGGGGGCCTCCGGGAAGTACGATCTGACCTTCCGCTATGCCAGCGCGACGACCCGCAGCCTTTCAATCACGGTCAACGGGGCCACGGTAAGCCCCGGATTCGCCTTTCCGGCCACCGCCTCCTGGACCGATTGGAAGACCGCGACCCTGTCTTCCGTTCAGCTGAACAGCGGCGCGACCATCCATATCCGGCTCACCGCGATCGGATCCAGCGGCCCGAACCTCGACTATATGTCCGTTTCCGGCCCCGCCGTCCCGGCCGCCAGGAAGAAAGTCGTAGCCTACCTTCCCAATTGGTACGGGTCCTATTCCTCCTGGTCCGCCAAGGTCGACTACGCGCACCTGACCCATATCAACCTGTGCTTCGGGAATCCCAACTCCAGCGGCGTGACCACCTTGGACAATACGGATGCCAGCATCGCGGACCTGGTCAACGCCGCCCATGCCAAGGGCGTGAAGGTCCTGGTCTCCATCGGCGGAGCCACCGGCCTGGGGGACGCGGCCAAATGGCTGGGCACGGGCCGGGCCACCTATATCGCCAACCTCTCCGGCTTCGTCACCGGCCATGCCCTGGACGGCGTGGACGTGGATCTGGAGGGGGATGACGTCAACGCCGACTACGGGATCTTCGTTTCGGACCTGATCAACAACCTGCGTCCCAAGGGGAAGCTCGTCACCGCCGCGGTCGCGCCCTGGTTCTCCGATCGGATCACCGCCGCCACCCTCAAGTCCTTCGACTTCCTGAACGTGATGGCGTATGACGATTGCGGCGAGTGGACTTCCGCTTGCGAGCAGGCGACCTATGCCTCCGCCCAGAACGTGCTCGACTATTACACCGGCCGTACCGCCCTCGCCGAAAAGCTCGTCCTGGGAATGCCCTTCTACGGCTGGTGTTGGGGCACCGGTTGTCCGGCGACGGAAATGCCTTATTCGCAAATCCTTTCGGCCTATCCCGATGCGTACCAGAAGGATTGGATCCAAACCACAACGGTGAAGATCAGCTACAATGGCCGGCCCACCATCCAGAGGAAATCCCAGTTGGCGCGGAGCTATGGCGGAGCGATGTTCTGGGAGCTGCCCAGCGATGCCTCCGGAAGCTCGGCCTTGCTGCCCCTGGTCGCGAATACCCTTTGGGCGCCCTGAGAACCGGGCGATTCGCTCCCTAGGGCGATCCGAGGTATATTCCCTGTATGGTCAGGGAAGCCATCAGCGTATTCGATATCTTCAAGATCGGCGTGGGCCCGTCCAGTTCCCATACCATGGGACCCTGGCGGGCGGCCCAGCGCTTTCTGGGCGAGTGCCGGGATCAAGGGCTTTTCCCCGGGATCGGGCGCGTACGCGTCGAGCTCTACGGTTCCCTTGCCAAGACCGGCAAGGGCCACGGCACCGACGTGGCCGTGATGCTGGGCCTGATGGATCTCGATCCCGCCACCTGCGACACCCGGGCCATCCCCGCCACCTTGGACCTCATCCGATCCTCGGGCATTCTCGTCCTTCCGGAAGGGAAGGCGATGCCCTTCGATCCCGCCGCGGATATCCTCTTCCAGCGCGGCACCACCTTGCCGTTCCATCCCAACGGTCTCCGGTTCATCGCGACCATGTCCGACGGGTCCGAACATGGGCGGACCTATTACTCCATCGGCGGAGGGTTCATCGTCGGGGAAGAGGGGGAAGGCGCGGGCGCGAACGGAAATGCAGCGGGCGCCGGCGCCGCAAAACTCCCCATGCCCATCGAGAAGGCGGAAGATCTGCTCCGGCATTGCCGCGAACGCGGCCTGACCGTACCGCAAGTGGTACGCCGGAACGAAACGGCCTGGCGGACCCCGGAGCGGACCGAGGAAGGCCTGGAGGGGATCTGGGAAGCCCTAAAGGCCTGCGCCTATAAGGGCTGCCATACCGAGGGCATCCTGCCGGGAGGCCTGGGCGTGCATCGGCGGGCCGCGGCCATGAACCGGGATTTGCTGGATGGGGCCGTATATGCCGACCCGGAGTCCTGGATACAGGCCATCCGCGCCAAGGGCGGCGGCTTCCAGGACATCCTGAAATGGGTCAGCTGCTTTGCCTTGGCCGTGAACGAGGAGAATGCCGCGTTCGGCCGCGTGGTCACCGCTCCCACCAACGGCGCCGCGGGCGTCATTCCGGCCGTCCTGTTGTACCATGCGTGTTTCTGCCCGGAAAATCCGGAGGCGCCGGCGGATTTCCTGCTCACCGCTGGGGAATTCGGCAGCCTCTTCAAGAAGGGCGCCACGCTTTCGGCGGCCATGGGCGGCTGCCAGGCGGAGATCGGGGTCTCCAGCGCCATGTCGGCGGCGGCCCTGACCCAGGTCCTGGGCGGTTCGGTGGAACAATCCCTGATGGCGGCGGAAATCGCGATGGAGCATCACTTGGGGATGACCTGCGATCCTGTAGGCGGCCTTGTCCAGATCCCTTGCATCGAACGCAATGCCATGGGCGCCGTCAAGGCCATTACGGCCTGCCAGCTCGCTCTGGCGAGCGATCCGGCACATGCCAAGGTCTCCCTGGACGCGGTCATCAAGTCCATGTGGGAAACCGCCAAGGACATGAACACCAAGTACAAGGAAACTTCCGAGGGGGGACTGGCGCTGCAGATTCCTGTGAACCTCGCCGAGTGCTGAAGGGATTATTCCCTTCCGGATACCAAGTTGCCAAGCTTGCCGTACATTCCCACCGCTTGGGTATTTTCGCCCCCCAGGCGCCTGTAGCGGAAGTCGAAACCCGCGAGCGCATTCAGCCAGCCCGAGCCCTGCACGCCTAATCGTGCCGGCGATCCCTCCCTGGAAAATTCCGCCACCGGTCCAAGCGCAAGGCCGGCGAAGATCCAACCCACTTGGGGTTCGGCATAAAGCCTGATGGATTTCAGGTTCATATCGATGCCGAGATCCATGCCATACCCCGGCCTTTTGATGTCCGGGACATTATCGAACCAACCGTCGTGCTGTTTTTCCTTTGAATAATTCCAGTACGCTATTTCGAATCCATAGCTGAAGGATTTGAATTCATCATTGCCGAAGTTCCAGTGAAACATGGGGCCATAGGTGATATAGCCCAGGCGCGGCTCCGCCTTCGCCATCGGTGGAATGATCAAGGCGGCCAGCAGGCAAAGTTTTCTTACGGTTCGCATCTATCGCGGCTCCTTGGATAATCCATTCCGGTTGGACGGTCCGGAATGGGGCCAAGGTAACCATTCAGACCAGGACCCGCCCCATCCGAATGGCGAAGAAGATGTAAGTCGCCGGGACAGGACCTATATTGCCTTATATGTCATTCCGCCCCGATCCCTGGCTCCGCGCGGCCCTTTTCCTCGAGCGGGGGATGGATCGATTGGTCTATTTCCTGCGCGGGAAAACCGGACGCTTCCGACGCATCCGGATCGACTCGTATCACGGCATCGGCAACCGGCATCTATTGATAGCGCGCGGCCGCGTCCTGGCCGATCGATCCCTTATCCCTTCCGAAGAGGGGCATTCCCGCTGGCGCAATTTCAGGAGCAACCTGATCCGTTTCATGTCCCGGGAAATCCCGTATGCCGGGGTGATCGCCCGCCATGGGGATCGCGAGGTGAGGGTCAAGGCCGACGACGAAGGGTTCTTCGAAGCGAGTCTGGCCTTTCCGGAGGGACTGCCGCCGGAACAGGACTGGTTCCGCGTCGACCTGATCCTGGAATCCCCACCCACCCGTGATCCTGTCAAGGCCGTCGCCGAAATATGCGTGCCGCACCCGCGGGCTCCCTTCGGGATCATCAGCGATATCGACGACACCATCCTCGATACCGGCAGCCTGCGGGTTTGGGACATGGCCAAGGTCACCTTGTTCCGGAATGCGCATACCCGGCTTCCCTTGCCGGGAGCCGCCGCTCTCTTCCGCGGCTTGCACGGAAAGGCGGGAAGCCCGGGCCGACCGTTGTTCTGCGTATCGAGCAGCCCGTGGAACATCCATGATCTGCTGATCGAATTCTTCACCTTGAGGGGATTCCCGGGACGGCCCATCCTGTTCCTGCGGGATTGGGGCCTCGGGCCCGATGGGTTCCTGCCGACGTCCCATCGGACCCATAAACTCGATGCCTTGCGCCGCATCCTGGATACCACCGCGCCCCTGCCTTTCATCCTCCTCGGCGACAGCGCGCAGGAGGACCCGGAGGTCTATCGGGAAATCGTGGAAGCCTTTCCCGGCCGCATCCTGGCCGTGTACATCCGGAACGTAGACAAGGACGCTGAGCGGCAGGAGGCGGTCCGGAAACTGGCGCTCGAAGTGCGCGGGAAGGGATGCGACCTCATTCTGGCGGAAGACAGCCTGATCATCGCCCAGCACGCCTTCGGCAAGGGGTGGATCGGGGAATCGGACCTCGAGGAGGTGCGGCTGGCCCTGGAGAAGGAGGGCGATTAAGGCCTACGGGTCCGAAATCCACAGCCCGGCCTGGGTGAACGCGTACAACAGGCCCACGCCCAGGAGGATGGAAACCACGGGCCCGCGGTAACTTACATGGAACGGCAGGGAGATGCCGGCTTCCCTCGCCCCTTCCGGTCCCCCGGATTTCCGGAAGGCCAGATCGAGGGTATCGATCCGGCCCCAGGGCGGCCGGTACTCCCGGCAATAGACGTTCAATTCCACCTTGGCGCCGCCGCTGCGGCCGGGGGCGAGGACCAGGGTCCGGGCCGAATCCAGGAACAGGCCCGCGATGGCGCTTTCATCGAAGATCTCCGCTCCCGTGTCCGCCATGCAGCCGGATTGCGCCGGCGCGGCCGCCGGGGAGTCCCGGCCGGGGCCTTTTTTATCGGCTTCCGCGGTATCCCTCCTGACACGGATGCCGCCGGGCGCGAACGCCAGCGTATCCTGCCGTCCGGCGTTGAAGTAAAGGGGGAGGCGGAAGGAGAACCAACCCCCATGGCGATGCCCGTATACGCTCTTGCTCTGGACGAAAACCGGATCGTCCAGGTAGATGTAATCCCGATCGATGGTGACGCGATCCCCGTGGAAGAGATCCGCATCGCCGGGGCCACCCGGGGCCTTCGCGGGGGCGCAAGCCTGCAGGGCCATGGCGAGCAGGGCCGCGGCGATCCTGGCGGTCTCCATGGCGCCTGGCGCATGCAAGATCGCGGTTCTCATCGGGGCTTGTTCAGGTTCTGCACGAAGGTCTCGATGGCGCCCAGGACCCGTCCCGGCCTTTCGATGTCCCAATAGAAGCGCCCGCCGAAGCTGGGCCCGAAATCGGTCCCGCCCAGCATATCGTTGAAGGCCTCGAAATAGAAGTTGTCGATATCGATGCCCACGGTCCAGAACAGCTCGCGGATCTCCCGGCCCTGATCGTCCACGAAGAGCCCGGAATGGTAGGTCAGGTTGTTGGCCAGGATGATGCGGTAGATCTTCTCGAAGAGGATGCTTTCCACGCCGCCCTGGACCAGGTAATAGCCCTGGGCCAGCTTCCGGAAATGCGGATTCCGCTGATCGACGCTCGGCAGGATGCCTCCCATCCGTATCATGCCCGCTACCCGGATGCCCAGGTACTCGGTCGACACCAGGGTGGGGAGCTTGGATACGCCCAGTTCCACGTATCCGTCCAGCAAGGGCGTGCTCAGGGACGTCCCCACGCCGACGAAGAAATTCGAACTGTAGAACTTGAGCTTGTCCTCGAGCTCGATATTCGTGAAGCGGTAGAAGATCTCGCCTCCCAGGGCGAACTCCGCGCACCCCAGGCGCAACGGATCCGCGCAACGCACCCGATCCCGCGGCACCGGGTTTATGTCGCGATAGCCTTTGTGGATCACTTCGTTCTGGTAGAACTCCGTGAATCGGTCCGCGTTCAAACCCAAGGATGCCGAGTAGCGGTACATCATGTTCGACAATTCCGTCGAGCGCGAATTGACATGGTTGCCGTAGGCGAGGGTGAGGAAGTTGAAGCCCATGGTTTCGGGGTAGGGGACCGCCGCGGCGGTATCCTTGCCGGTGACGCCGAAGCGGTTGCCTTCCGAATCGAATTCCGTGAAGGACAGGAAGGTGAGGCCGGACTGGAAGCCGCGCTTGAATTCCGGATAGTCGGCCGCCCCCCAGTGGGAAGCCATGGGCGCGCTGGTCTGGGCCCGGACGGGGAGGGTGGTCAGGATGAACAGGATGGTGAAGGTCGCGGTCGCCAGCGACATGGCCGCGGAGGGCCATGGGTGGGTCGAGGCATGGGGCGGGGGTTGAATCGGGGCTTCGCTTTGGCCGCATCGGGATCGGTTTTCGGGGGCGGCCTCCATCCCAGGAAAGATAATCCCCGAAACCGTCTTGTTTCGGGCATTGCCTCCGCTCCCGGAATGCTGTACATTTGGGCAGTATGCCCGCATCCTCCCCGCAACCCCTGTTCCTGGCCCTGGAAGCCGGGGACTTCATGGCCCAGGCCATCGCCGCCTGGGACGGCCGGTACAAGGACAAGGCCTTCGCCGTGATCGATCAGGATCCCGGGAGCCACAAGACCTTCCTGCTCTCCTGCTCGCCCGCGGCCGCGGCGCTGGGCGCGCGCGCGGGCATGCCCCTGTCCCTGGTGCGACGGCGCTTCCGGGGGGTAACACCCGTGTTCCGCAACCCGGCCTGGGAGGCGTCCCTGGGCGAGGAGCTGCGCGCCTTGTGCCGCCGCTATACGCCCGAATTCGACGTGCGCGGAGGCCGCGCCCTGCTGGACATGACCGGCACCCCGGCCGCGCGCGCCCTGCAGCCGGAAGCCCTGGCCGCCAAGCTGCGGCGGGACGCGCTCTACTCCTCGGGTCTGCAATACGCGGCCGTGGGCGCGGCGGCCACGCGCCTGATGGCGAAGGTGATGGCCCGCATGGCCACGGAAGACGGGGAGGACACGGCCTGGTGCCCGGCGGGCGAAGAGGAGGATACCCTCGATCCCCTCGCTCCGGAATGCCTGCCCGGCCTTTCGCCCCAATGCCGCGAGCGCATCCGGCGCTATTCCCTGAAGTCCGTGGGGCAGATCCGCGGCCTGGGGCGGCAGGCCCTGGCGTCGCGCTTCGGCGGGGAAGGGGAGAAGCTGTACACCCTTGCCTGCGGCATGGACCTGGAGGAGGTCCGCATCGTCCACCGGGGCATCGCGGCCGAGACCTCGCTCGAAGAGGACGTGAACGACAACGACGAATTGGACCGCAAGGTGCGCCTCACCGCGGACAAGCTGGTCTTCCACCTGCGCAAAGCGGGGCTCCAGGCCGACAAGCTGATCCTGTCGCTCCGTTACGCGGACGGCAAGACCGCGCGCAAGACCGCCGTCGTGCGCCCCCGCACCGACGAGTTCCGCATCCTGGCGGACAAGGCCCGGGAGATGTTCCGCGTCCTCTACCAGCGCCGCGTGGCCCTGCGCTCCATCTCCCTGGCCGCCCCCGCGCCCAAGCAGGACACCGGCCAGACGGATCTGTTCGAGTCCCAGGGCGATCGCCGCCAGAAGGCCCTGGGGGACGCCTTGGCCAAGATCCGCGGCCGTTCCGGCTTCGGGGCCATATTGAGCGGAGCGAACGTGGAACCGGAATGACTATTTTAGATTTACCCAATGCATTTGAAATTGAAATTTCTCGCGATACCGATGTTCCTTCTGTTCAGTCGCTCCGAA
>JAQBPO010000002.1 GCA_028287465.1 Fibrobacterota bacterium | reverse complement strand
TTCGGATAGGTTTTTTCAGCCATAGCATATTATAGGGGCCGGCCTTGACGGGACGGCAAGCCCCATCTACGTGGCCCCGGTCAGGACCCGGCAGCAGCGGACGCCCGGCACCAAACAACCCAAATCGGACCGGAACCGGGCACCGGAATGGCGCCGGAATGCGGCTGAAACCCGGAAGGCCCCGGGAGCGGGGCCTCCAGGCCATTTCAAGACCCCATCAGGGAAGCCCTAAGGCCTTGAAGGCAAGGTGATGAAAATACCCTGGGAAGGAGCGGGCACGGGCGCTCCGGAGCGGTGGTCGCCCCGGGCTTCCGGGCCGGAAAGGACGCGGCCCCCCAGGTCGTAGATGCCCGACCCGGCGGGCAGGCCTAGGTAACTTGCGGGATACGCAACCCCGTTCCAGATCGATATCCGCGACTTGCGCCCGGACCGGGCCTGGGAAAGGATGCCGATGGCCTTGACGGGGCCCTGCTTGGTGACCTGGCCATGAGCCGGAACATCCAGCTGGAATCCGTCCGTGAAGGTGACGGTGGCCGCGGCCGCGGTCGCGTTATAGGCGGTATAGGTCCGCACCGCGCCCTTGTCGAATACGGCGAAGGAGGGAACGCTCGCCCCGATTTCGGCATTGAGCTTGCCCGATGCCTGCAGGCTTTTGATCTGATAGGTGGCATGGGCCTTGGAATCGCCTCCCTCGGCCCCTACCCCTGCGCCGTACTTGGTCGCGGCCTGATCCCCGTCCGCGAACGCGAGGTATTGCAGGAACAGATCGGTCCATGTGCCCTGGTTGCCCTCCGCGTAATTCTTGAGGATGTGGTCCGGCCGGCGTCCCAGGTACAGGCTGCCGGCCGCCATGGGCAGGATGTTGATGCCGTGGATGGCGCCAGGATCCCCGGAGAACCAGGTCCCGTAGGCGCCGCCGTTGGACCAGACCATGCCCACGGCATTATGCGTGAAGGCGGCCGGGAAGACCGCATCGTCCACGTCGAACCAGTATTGCTCGATCGCGCGCGTCTCATTCACGTACATGAAGATGCCCAGGTCCCGGATGGCCTTGTTGCCCGTATGGATGCCCCACTGGATGATGCCGGCATTGCAGTTCATCGACTCGGAGGAGGACTCCTGGTTGTTGCCCCTGTCGAAACCCATGCCGTCCGCCCAGCCATGGCCTTCATAGGCATCGAAGTAGCGGAAGCGGCCGAAGAGCGGATCGTTCTCGTCCCAGGAGTTCACTTCGCGTATGAGCATCTCCACCATGCCGCCCCATTTTTCCTTCTGGGCCCAGGCCGGATCGAACTGGGCGACTACGGCCGCGCCCATGAGGAAGTACCCGAAATGGAAGTGGTGGTCGCTCAGGCGCGTATCGGAATTGTAGGAGGCCGGGTAACCTACGAGGGCGGACCAGGTCTTGTTGTAGAAGAGCTGCTGCTGTCCCCCGGCCGTAAGCCAGCTCTCCAGGCCGGTCTCCAGCTTTTTCACCAGGTCGTCCCGCTTGGCGATGTCTCCCGCCAGATTGGCGATGGGCGCCATGGCCGCCAAGCGGCCCATCTGCTTGCCGGTGCCGTAGGAGTCCCCGCCGCCCACGTCCCCGGTGAATCCGGAAACCAGGGTCTTGAGCGCGGCCGCGTCGATGCCCACCTGGGGCATGGCCGGCAGGATGCCGTTGAACTTCATGACGGTCTGGAAGGAAGGTCCCGCGGCCACCTTCATATCGCCGCGCACGCTCTTGTACACGTACGGGGTCAGGGGCGAAGACGCCTCCAGCCATTGATGCCGGAACAGGGCGAAGAGGGTGCCGGTTTCGGTCCCTTCCTTGGCTTCCGTCTCGGCCGACCAGGTGGAAACCAGGCGCGCATCCTCCTCACGGTAGATCCAATCGACCCGGGTCTTCTTGATGAAGGAGAAGGCGTACTTCCGGTAGAAGGCCAGGGTCTCGGGCGTGCCGTCGGGCAGCAGGGCCACGGAGAGGTAATCCTTGCCGTTCAGGGTGGATGAAACGGATCCGATTCCGGACCATGAGGAACCGGTCGGCGCGAAGATGCCGTAGGATCTTCCCGCCTGGGTTATGCCCAGGGTACCGTCCTTATCGTACCAGATCTTGGCGCTGGAGGTGATGACGGCCTTACCGCCCGTGATCTTGAAATAGGCGAAGGGCAGGCCGTGGCCGATGGTGGCTTCCATGACCTTGGTCCCGGGCGCATCCTTCCACCTGGCCGTCACCGACCAATGGGAATACGAAGCGACCCGCGCCGCCTCGGCGGTCATGCCCTCGATCCCGATGGTGAGATCCGCGATATGGGAGGAAGAGAATCCCCCCTTGTCCGCGAAGGTGGGCGAGCCCGGGTATCCCATCTCAAGGCCCTTGGCCGTGGCCTTGAAGGAGCCGGGATGGGCGAACAGGTTGTCCGAGAACTGCTGGGTGATGAGGGTGGACCACCATTGCGCGGACTTGTGCTTTTGGGCGAAATCGTCCGTGACCCAGGGTTTGGCGGTGGGAACCGCGAAGGCGCCGTCGGTGGCGTAACTCCCGGCGCCGGCGGTCGTCTGCGCCGATATGCGATCCGCTCCGCATAGGACGGCGATCATGGATAAAACGAAAATGGAAGGTCGGTATTCGCGCGCGCGGGTATCCGATGCCATGCCAAGCCCCCTTGCTGGTGCCGGTCCGTTCTCCAAAGCGGAAAACGGTTATTGGATGGTGATGAAGCGACTGTTGAATCCGTAGTCGCGCCGTCGGCCCCCGCCGTCAGTATAAAGTACGGCGACAGTTCCCGCTATAAATGGCGTATCCCCCGGGGATGGGGTCAAAACAGCCTCAAAAAAAGCGCTCCGTACCAGGACTTTACCGGCGGTTCCGGGTCCAGGGACGAACCGGGAACATAGTTCCCGCGGGAACGAAGCTCCCGGGCGCGGGTCAGGGCAGGACGGATCCCAGGAACTGCTTCTGGAGGGTAACCAACTCGTTGCACCCCTTTTCGGCCAGGTCCAGCATGGCGTTCAACTGCTGGCGCGAGTAGACGGACTCCTCGCCCGTGCCCTGGACCTCGACGAAGTGGCCCGAATCCGTGCGGACCACGTTCATGTCCACCTCGGCCTCGGAATCCTCCACGTAACACAGGTCCAGCATGGCTTCCCCATTCACCATCCCGACGCTCACGGCGGAAACGTAATGGCGCAGGATCTGCCGCATGGGCGGGACGGCCACGACCGATGAAGGTTGGGATTGCTTCATGCGCTGCAAGGCCTTGGCCAGGGCCAGGAAGCCTCCCACGATAGAAGCCGTGCGCGTGCCGCCGTCGGCCTCGATCA
Source organism: Fibrobacterota bacterium (assembly GCA_028287465.1). GTDB lineage: Bacteria > Fibrobacterota > Fibrobacteria > UBA11236 > UBA11236 > Chersky-265. Next base: position 30,903 of record JAQBPO010000002.1, on the reverse strand, counting down.
CGTCGCAGTCGACCACGAAGCTCCGCTCCCCAAGGGCCTCGAGATCCACGACCCCTCTAAGGGCGCGCCCGATGAGGCGCTGTATCTCCTGGGTCCGGCCGGAGGCGCCGGTGCGTTCGCGCTTGACCCGCGTGGTGGTGCTGCGGGGCAATAGGCTGTACTCGGCGGTCACCCATCCCTTGTTCTTGCCCTTGAGCCAGCGGGGGATTTCCTCTTCCAGGCTGGCGCAGCACAGGATGCGGGTCTTGCCCACCTCGATGAGGTAGGACGCCTCCGCGGTGGAAACGAAATCCTCCGTGATCTTGATGGTGCGCAACTGATCGTTTTTACGGCCGTCGACTCTGGCCATGCTTGCCTGCCTTTCCTGTGCGATTGAATCAAAATCCGCCCCGCGGGAAACCCGCGCGGCCGTGGCTATGGTTTCGTCCGGCGGGCCGGCTTCGCTTTTCCCGATGCCGCGGAGACAGCGGCCGGATAACTCCCCAGCATCTTGACCTGGGAAGCCATGCCGCGCAACTGGTCCAGGGCCTGATCCACCTTGGGATCCCCCGCCCCTTGCCCGGCAAGCCCCTGGGTGGACGCGCCCGCGAAGTCGACGTAGAACCAGTATTCGAATGGCGAAGAGGGATTGGGCCTGGACTCGATCTTAAGGAGATCGATGTCCCGGAGCGCGAATACGCCGAGGATGTTGAACAGGATGCCCACCTGATTACGGGAGGGCATGAAGACGATGCTCGTCTTGTACCCATCGGGTCCAGGCTTCGCGGCCTTGGGGTTCTTCGAATCGCCCTTGCCGCTTTTCCCGGCCCCGGAGGCGCGCGCAGAACGCGAAGGGTTTTTCGCCACCGCCAGGAAGCGCGTGAAATTGTTGGGCTGGTTCTGCAGGTTGCGTTTCAGCACCTTGAGTCCGTACAGTTCGGCCGCATAGGCGCTGGCGATGGCGCCGATATGGGCCGGCGCCTCCTTGGCCAGGGATTCGGCCGCCCCGGCGGTGTCGAAATACACCACCGGCTTGATCCGCTTGCTTCCCGCGAAGAACCCGCTGCATTGGGCCAGGGCCTGGGGATGCGAGCGAACCTGGGTGATGGACTTCAGGGATGCGGACGGGTGGCACATGAGGACATGCTCGACCTTCAGGTGCGCTTCTCCGACGATATGCAGGTCGCGCGCCAGCAGCAGATCGTAATTCTGGTGGATGCTGCCCGCCAGGGAGTTCTCGATGGGCAGGATGCCGCGTTCGGCCTTGCCCTTGGCCACGGCCTCGAATACGTCTTCGAAGGACTCGCAGGGAAGGGTTTGCGTGCGGGGACCCAGCAATTGCCGGGTGGCCAACTCGCTATAGGCGCCGTGGACGCCTTGGAATGCGGCTTTCATCGGCTAAAAATAGGCGATATGCGGCCCAACCTCAAGGCGGGTCGTCCGGCGAAGCGATCAAGCGCCGGGCGCCGGCGTAATGCTCCCCGAAATACGGGGCATTGAGGGCGGAATAGCCCACCCCGACGCTCGAAGAGGAATGGATGAAGTAGTTGTCGCCCATGTAGATGCCGCCATGATCGATGAATCCCAGGTTCTTGAAGAAGACCAGGTCCCCGGGCTTGAGATGGGCGCGGGTGACCGGCGTTCCCTTGCGGAACATGCGGCTGGAATTGTGGGGCAGATCCAGGCCGTAAACCTCCGAGAAGACCTGGCGGATGAACCCGGAGCAATCCATGCCGGAGCGGCTCTGCCCGCCGAAACTATAGGGGACTCCCAGGTAGGACTCGGCTGTCCGGCGCAGGCGATCGGCATCGGTCTCCTCGAGCGCCTTCGGGACCTCCGGCGTCGGCGTAGCCGAAGGATCGGGTTGCACGTAGCCGCCCACGTCCCGGTTGTACCAGGGACGGACCAGGGGGCCGCAGGACAGGAGGCTGAGCATCGCGCAGATGCCCATTCCCCTGAGGAAGGCACGGTGACGCGGCTTGTTCTCGATCGTCGGCATGGTCGGCTAATAATCTAACCATTCGGGAGGGCCGATGCCCTAACGGCGTTGGAGCCGCAATGGTCGGAAATGTGCCGGAAAACCAGGAATCGTCCCGGATGGGACGATGGAGTCGGGCCCCTCAGACGTCTACGCGGCGCAGAGCTTTTCGGTGGCCGCGGCCACCTGGAACAGGTCTTCCTCCTGGAAAGCCTTGCCGATGAACTGCATGCCCACGGACAGCTTGCCCAAGCGGCCCACCGGTTGGGACAGGGCGGGCAGGCCCGCCAGGTTCACCGCCACCGTGTAGATGTCGCCCAGGTACTGGGTCATGGGGTCCGTGAAGATCCCGCCCACCTTCTGGGGCAAGGTCGGCATGGTCGGCGTCACCACCACGTCGCAGGACGCGAAGGCCTTGTTGAAATCGTCCGTGATCAGCCGGCGCACCTTCTGGGCCTGCATGTAATAGGCGTCGTAAAAGCCCGAGCTGAGCACGTAGGTCCCCAGCAGGATGCGTTTCTTGACTTCCTCGCCGAAGCCCTCGGAGCGGGTCTTGGCGTAGAGGCCGAAGAGATCCTTGGCCTCCTTGGAGCGGATGGTATAGCGCACCCCGTCGTAACGCGACAGGTTGGCGGAGGCTTCCGCGGTGGCGATCACGTAATAGGCGGCGATGGCGTACTGGAAGCTGGGGATGGAGACCTCGCGCATCACCGCGCCTTCCTTCTCCAATATCTCCAGGGCCTTCATCACCGCATTGCGCACTTCCGGCTGGAGCCCCACGCCGAAGCATTCCTTGGGCAGGCCGATGACCTTGCCCTTGATGCCCTTGCCCAGGGAGGCCGTGAAATCCGGCACCACCACCTGGGCGGAGGTATTGTCATGCTTGTCCCAGCCGCAAATCGAGTTCAACAGCAACGCCGCGTCCGCGACCGTATTGCCGAAGGTGCCGATTTGATCCAGGGAAGATGCGTACGCGACCAGGCCGTACCGGGAAACGCGCCCGTAGGTGGGCTTAACGCCGACCAGGCCGCAGCAGGATGCCGGCTGGCGGATGGAACCGCCCGTATCCGAACCCAGGGAAACCGCGACGGTGCCCGCGGCCACGGCCACGGCCGATCCGCCGGAGGATCCGCCGGCGATCACCGATTCGTCCAGGGGATTCCTGGGCGCGCCGTACGCGCTGGTCTCTGAGGTGGATCCCATGGCGAACTCGTCCATGTTGGTCTTACCGACCGGTACCGCGCCGGCCGCGATCAGCCGTTCGACGGCGGTGGCATCGTAGGGCGAACGGAACTGGCCGAGGATTTTCGAACCGCAGGTGGTCTTACCCTGGGCCGTAACGATATTGTCCTTCACGGCCACGGGAATGCCCGCCAAGGGCCCCAGCTTCTCGCCGCCGGCAGCCCGTTTGTCGAGGATGCGCGCGCGCTCCAGGGCCTCTTCCGCTATCACGGAGATATAGGCGTTCAAGCCCTTGGTCGCCTCGATCTTGGCCAGGGAGGCCTTGACGAGCGATTCGGAGGTGACTTCCCCGGATTGGACTTTCCGGGCGGTTTCGGCGACGGTTGCCATAAGCGAATGCCTTGTAAGAGGAAGGGGGAAAGGTAGAAAAGGGGGATGGGACGAAGAAGGGGTCAAGGACCCCGGGCGGACTTACCCCCGATTCGACCACTTCATGAAATACAGGCTCAGGGCCAGGCCCAGGATGCTGCAGGTATTGAATTTGAAGCCAAGGCCCAGGCGGAACTTGACCATGTAGAGGTCCAAGGCCCATCCGTCCCGGTAGCCCAGATCGAGTTCCCAGGCCTTCACGAAGAAGTTGCGGATGGGATTGTTGATATCTCCCCCGCTCATCACCCCGATCTGGCCCAGCACCAGGCCCAGCACCTCTCCCAGGATCCCGCCCAGGATCAATCCCAACAGGATGAAAACCACCAACCGGCCGATGCCCGTGCCTCTGTTCATTTTCCGCTCCTCTTGGCGCAGCGCGCCATTGCTTCGATCGTGACACGCGAAGCGTGCGAAATCCTTGCTGGGATTATCGCTCTCCGCGCGCCCTCATTTCCACCCGCGCGGCCGTCCGCCGCGCCTTCGCCTTCCCTTCCGGGTCGGCGGGCCCCTTCAGTAGAGGTTCCTCCGCTTGGGCTTTTCCTCGAGGAGGATGGACGTCTTGCGTTTCTCCTGCCCGCGAAGATAGAGAATCTCCACCGACTCGCCTACCTGGAAGAGCTTGAACACGTCCTGGACGTCCTGGAGGGTGTTGATGCGCTTTCCCGCCACTTCATAGATGATATCGCCGGTCTTCAGGCCGGCCTTCGACCCCGGGGAGCCCGGATCCAGGTTGGCGATGGCCACCCCCGGGCGGGTCTGATCCATATTGGGATCCGCGTAGATGCCGGTTGTGAATTCGCGGATGCGGCCGTATTTGATCAATTCGTCCATCACCAGCTTGGCCTTCTGGATGGGAATGGCGAAGCCCAGCCCGATGGATCCCTGGGACTGCCCTCCCCCGGTGAATATGAAGGTGTTGATGCCTATGAGCTTTCCGTCCGCGTTGATCAGGGCCCCGCCGGAATTGCCCGGGTTGATGGAAGCGTCGGTCTGGATCATGTTGTGGTAATGGATGTCGCTGGTGCTGCTGAAGGTGCGGTTCACGGCGCTGATGACTCCCACCGTGACGGTCGGTTTGGTATCCCCGATAAGATAGCCGTACGGATTGCCGATGGCCACTACCCATTCTCCGATCAGGTTGTCCGGCCTCTCCTGGATGGACGCCACCGGCAGGTCCGAGACCCCCTGTATCCGAACCACCGCCAAATCGTTGGCATTGTCCGCCCCGACAAGCTTGGCCGGGAATTGGCGGCCGTCCGGCAAGGTCACGGTGATGCCTTCCAATTGTCCTCCATCCTCCCCCGCTCCGCCGCCCACCACGTGGCTGTTGGTGAGGACGTTCCCGTCCTTGGAGACGATCACGCCCGAACCCAGGCTGCTCATCTCCTTGCGGCGGTACTGGGGCCCGAAGAAGTCGAAAAAGGGATCCTGGAAAAAGGGGTTCCCGTAGGCGACCACGGCCGATCGCCGGACGGTCACGGAAACGACGGAAGGCGCGGCCTTTTCCGTGGCCACCACGATGGCGGTCCGGCGGGCGTCGCTCGGATTGGATCCGGCGGGATTGGATCCCGCAGCATACGACCCGCCGCCAGGAGCCGTGGAGGGATTCGGGACGGCGACCGAGCCCGCTCCCATGGTGAAAGCCAAGGCCAGGGCCCCCGCGGCTCCGGCTGAAATGAGGGATGCGTTCTTAATATTCATAGTCCCTATATCCGACTCGTTCCAGGCAAAGGCCCAGGGCCGGGGCCCAGGTGCGCTCGCCCCGGTAGGTTCCCGCCAGGATGTCCCGAACCAGGGTTCCCGGCAATGCCCCGCGCGCCACGTCGAAGCAGGCGCCCACGATGGAGCGCACCATTTTGTGGAGGAACCGGTTGGCCTCCAGGGTCACGGTGAGGAAAGCCTCGTCCGCGACCGCATCGGCGCGCAGCACTTCGCATAAAGTGCTTTTCCCGTCTTCCCGGGGCACGCAGAAATTAACAAAATCATGCGTCCCCTCCACATCGGCCAAGGCGCGCCGGAAGGCATCGGCATCCAAGGGCATGCCCGGGTACCAGGATATCCCCCCCAGCAGGGCGGTGGGCCGCAAGGCGATGCGGTAACGGTACAACCGCGAGAGGGCCGAGTAGCGCGCGTGGAAATCAGGCGGGCAGGCTTCCAGGCGGCGGATGAAGATGGAATCCCCGGTCAGGGCGTTCACGGACCGTTGGATGCGGCGCGGATCCAGGTCCGCCTCGCATTCGAAGTGGGCGACCTGTCCTGATGCGTGGACCCCGGCGTCCGTGCGGCCGGCGCCCACAACCAGGACGGGGACCCGCAGGCAGACTTCCAGGGCCTTCTCCAGCTCGGATTGGACCGTGGCCTGGGCCGGCTGGATTTGCCATCCGGCATAGGGCGTGCCCAGGTATTCCACGGCGAATCGGTAACGTCCCATCGTATGGGAAAGTTAGGAAAAGGATGGGGGCGCGGCGTCAGCCGAACAGATCGAGATTGACCCCGTCCGAAAGGCTCGCCGGCCGCGTCCAACCGGGATCGGGGAGCCCGGGCGCATCGTGGGGCAGCATTTCATAGGTCCAGGCCGTAACCTTGAAATCCAAAAGCGCCAGGCTCTTTTCCAGTTCCGGAAGGGATTTGCCGAGCAGGTCGCGCACATCGTGGAACTGGTTCCGGAAATCCAGCTTGGCCCCCTTGGGCTCCCAGGAAACCGCCACGTTCACCTGGCCCATATGCTTGGCCTTGGTCTCCACCCTCACCTGCAAGGGCGCCTTGGGCCCGGCCTTGGCGCGGCCTTCGCCTCCGCCTTCCCTCTGCCACGTCACCTGCAGGTTGCGCCATTCCTGGCCCTGGTAGAAATAGAACTGGGAAGGCTTCCCTTCCTGGATCTGGTCCTCGCGGGGAAAGCCGTTCGCCACCGCCTGGATCAGGAACTTCACCGCGTCATGGTCCTTGGCCGCGGGAGCCGCCAGGTTGGCGTCACCGGCCAGCTTCAACAGGTCCTCCGCGCGGAACGCCGACGGGAGCGCCTTTTTCAGCCAAGCGGCCGTGGCCTCGGGAGTATCGGCCGCCGGAGCCTCTCCAGTCAGTACCGCTTTCGCCGCGGCCAGCATGGCGTCCTGATCCGCCGGAAAGCCTCCCAGGCCGGCCAAGCGCAAGGACGTGCCCGATCGCAACAAAGCCGCCTCCTGATCGGGCCGTATTGTCTTGAGCAAGCGCATCATCGCCTGAGGATCCTTCAGGGCCTCGCCCCACACCTTGGCCTGCCGTTCCGGATGATCGGTATCCCGGGGATAGGCCACGAACAATTTCAGCAATCCATCCAGGTCCTGCCGATCCGGTATCCCCGTCTTCCCGTCCGCCCGTTTGGCTTCCATGGCGCCGCTTTGCGAAAGCACTTCCCCGAAATCCCCGACCAGCTTCCCGTAATACGGCTCGGCCTCGAAGTCCTTGAGGAAATGCGACGCGAGCAGCATCCCCTGGCGCAGTTCCGCGGAGGATCCCGCCATGGCCGTCTTGAGCCCGGCCGGCAGGGACGCCGTCGGATCGGAAAACCGGGCCTCCATCCGTCCTCCATGCCGTTCCATCTCGAAGTCCACGAACTCCCCCGGCTCCCTGGCCTGCGAAGAGAAGACCTCCATGTTGCGTCCTCCCATGTCCACCAGGTAGCGGAACATCGGGTCGCCCTTGGGAGGCGCCCCCGTTCCGCTGAACTGCAACCGCTGGCGGGGCGTCAGGAAATCATCCGCTTGCCGCCTATCCACGATGCGCCCGAACCAAGGGTCATGACCCGTCCCTGCTTCGCCGGGCATGAACACCCCGGGATTGTCCGCCCGTCCCCCGCGCGCATGCATGGGAACGGACGATGCCACTTCCTGCGGCTTCCCCAAGGTCTTGAGCAAATCGATGAGCGATGCCTTGGCGCCGGCATCCCCGCCGTCCGTCTCCTGCAGCGCCGCGATCAATGCCGAGACCACTCCCGGATGCAAGGCCGGCAGGTTCTGCGCCAGGAAATCCCTCCCGCCCTCCTTGCCCATCACCTGCATCATCAGCTGGGGAAGGGACAACCGCATCATGGCCTGCCGATCCTGGACCGCGCGATCCTGCGCCGCGCCCGCCCCGGTCCCGCCGCCCGCCTGTTTCGATCCCATCCACTGAACCACGTTCTCCTCGAAGGCCCGCAAATCCTTGAGGGTGGACATGTTCCCGGGCAAGGTATAGCCTGATGCCTGCATCTCCTCCGATGCCCCGCCCACGGGACCCTTTTCGACCTGCACGGATCCATTGCCGGGAAAGGAAAGCCGAACCTTCTCCCCGGCCTGGAAATCCCCCTCCGCCTGGAACCGCAGCTTCCCCTGGGAATACTGCACCTCCAGGGTCTGCACCCCCGCCTCCCGTTTCACGCCCGTTACGGTACCGGCGAACACGGCGGTCCCCGCGGGACGCTCCGCGCCAGCGCCCGCCCGAATCGGCTGAATCGAATTTTCGGAGGAATCCATAGGCTCTCAATGCCCCGGATGGGAAAAGGGGGCATTCTATTATACGGCACAATGAAGCGGGACCTTTAACGCCGAAATCCGGCCCATCGGGTACAGGCCACCCATGGTTTGGGTTTCTTGAGCCTACCCGATACACAATCGATCGCAGTTAGGTCAACTCTCCACCCTCCCCACCCGAAGGTCCGCAGCCAAGACCCCATCCTCCTCCGCAGCCACGCCAACCCTCTTCTCCCCACCCGAAGGTCCGCAGCCAAGCCCCAGCCCCCTGCGACAACACCCCCGCAGACTAACGCCCACCCTTCATGTCCCAACCCTCCGACCTCAGCGATCGCGACCCACTCCCACCCGACGAAAGCCTACAACACGTGAGAAGGGATCCGCTCCTTGGGCCCAGGCCAATGGGATAACCGCGGCCGCGGGGGCGGGCGGGGGTTCCGGCGAATGCGAAGCAGGGGGCCATCCGATGCGATGGCGGTCGACAGGGAGACGACTAGTCCGTGGCCCGCGGGACGAAACAGGGAAGAATCACGGACGCACATCGCAGCGGAAGGCCCGACAGCCCCACCGCATCGTCCTGATTCGCTTGCAGCCGGCACCCCCGCCCGCCCCCACGGACGCAGCGACACAGGGACCCGCACCCAAGCTCACCCCTTCTCCCGCCTGAGGCGAATGATGAATTCGACCTGATCCTGGCTGATCCTCATCCGCCGGGAAATCTCCGAAGACGTCATCCCCTTTCGGGCCAGCTTCAGGACCTCGGCCTTCCGCCGTTCAACCCGCTCGACTTCCGTCGTCGGCGGCATCACGCCCAGGGTTTCCTCGCCGTCTTCGGGAGGGAGCTCGGGATTGGCCTCGTCGCCATAGGCGTATTTGCGGGTGCCCGCGGATGGGTCACGCGGATCCCGCGCATCCTCGTCTTCCATGGAAAGGCCGTGCGGTCGGGATTCATCCGCGGTCGCGGACGGATCCGGCGCGGGCTTTGCCGGAGGGATCGAGGCCGGGTTCCCGATGCGCTCACCCGCGGGCTCGCCCCAGGGAGCGCCCATCTGCAAAAAGGCGGTTTCCCGGCCCGGATCCCTTGGGGTGGGGCGTTCCGGCGCGGTTGGAACCGAAGGGCTTTCGGCGAACTCCGGGATCGGCAGCACCGCGGTGGGCGGTTCGATGGGAACCCGTTTCGAGGCGGCCGCGGGTGGCACCGGTTCACGCCTTACGGACTGCTGTATGGGCGCCCCTGCCGAGGCCTCGGAAATACGGGCGACCTTTTTGATGGCATCTTCGAAATTGGAAAGGGCCTGGGCCCGGGCGCTTTTGGGCTGGGCCTTCGCGCGGTGGGTCCGGGAAAGGGCATGTGCGCGCAAGGCGAAGAGGGTTCCGGGCAGGAGCGCGAGCAGGACGGCGATGGGAAGGCTCCAATTCCGGAGGGAGAAGATCCAGGGCCAGAAGCCTTCCGCCGTAGGTTTGGCATGGGCGCGGGCGAGTTCGCCCAAGCGGTTCCGCCAACCCTTATAGTCGCGCCAGGCCTTGGTCTGGGCATTTTGCAGGGAGTCCGAGGCGGGCTGGTGTTCGGCGATGCGCAGGTCGGTCTGGGCCAGCCACTCCTGGTATTGGTCCAGTTTGGAACGGATATCCGCCATTTCGGGATCGACGGCGAAGTACGCGGACTCGCGCAAGGGCGTGAAATAAAGGCCCAGCAACAGGAGCAGGCCCAGCACCAGGCCACCGAGCATGCCGAGGAAAAATGGCTTGATGACCTTCATATTTCGTTGGGAATACGGTAATACTAGCATTATTGGAACCCCGGCTCCAGCACGGCGCGCCGTGTACGGTAAAATGCCCCCAAAGCGCCTCTTCGGACCTTTCCCGCCGATCGAAGCCGGACGCCGGAGCCGCCGGCCTTGGCAAAAGGGCGGGCGGGGGTTATTTTCGGGACCCAATCATGGCGAAAATCGTCATCCGTTATCAGAATCAAATCCTGGGCGAAGCCCAGCTGCGGCCCGGTTTCAATACCATCGGGCGCCTTCCGGCCCATCCCATCTGCATCGAAAACCTGGGTATTTCCAGGAACCATGCCTTCATCGTCGGGGATATAGAGGAAAAGATCTTCATCCTCGAGGATTTGCAAAGCCTCAACGGCACTTACGTGAACAAGAAGCGCGTCAACAAGTGCATGCTCAAATCCAACGATGTCATCACCATCGGACAACACGCCCTCGAGTACATCGAAGAGGTCCCCCGTCCCAGGGGAAACCCGGCGCCGGCCGCGGCAGCGATTGGGCGCGAGCCCAGCCTGGAAAGGATGGACACGGGCAGGTCCTTTCCGCTTCTCAAGGAGACCCTGTATTTCGGGAACAGCAGCAGCGACGACATCCACATTCCCGGCCTCATGATCGGCAAGCAGTTCGCCAGCATCGATCGCAAAGGCACGGTCTGGGTCATCAACCTGCTGGTGAAGCGGTTCTCCCATATCAAGTTGAACGGCGAAGAGGTGAATTCCGCGCGTCTCAAGGACGGCGACGAGATCGAAGTGGGCGGGGTAGCCTTCCGCTTCCTCCACCCCGGCTGAACTAGGCCGCGTCGCTCCGCATCGCGCTGGCGATGGCGAAAGCCTGGATCCCCAATCCCTTTCCGAAATCCGTCAGGCCTTCTCCCGAGGTGGCCGTGATGCCCACGTCCTCCGGGGCCAGGCCGAGCAATTCGGCCACCCGGGAGGTGATGGCCGGGAGCGCGGGCAGGATCTTGGGGCGGCTGCATTCCAGGGTCACGGAAACATGGGTGAGACGGTAACCGATGCCGTCCAGGTCCTCCAGCGCCTTCTGCAGGTAAGCGGCGCTGTCCTTGAACCCGGCCTTGCACATCCGGTCCGCTATGGGCCCCAGGATCGGCTTGCCGGTGATGCCGGAAACCGCGTTGGTGACGGCATGCAGGATGACGTCCGAGTCGCTGTTTCCCTCCAGGGCATAAGGTTCCTTGAAGGTTACCCCCCCGAGCACCAGGCCCTTGCCCGCGGAGGGTTCCTGGATGCGATGGCTGTCCTGACCGATTCCGACCTTGAACATGTGGTTTCCCCCTCCGGAGCTACGCGTCCGGGAGCGTCTCTCCCGCGGCCAGGCGTCCGGCCACCCATTCCGCCCAGGTCAGATCGGCCGCGCCGGTCACCTTTCGGTTGGCGTCGGCCCCCATCACCCAGCGTACTTCGCAGCCGGCCCGTTCCGCCATCATGGCCTCGTCGGTGGGGATATCCCCGGTCCAGATGCGCCCGTAAACGGCTTCCAGGACGTAACGCGGGAAGACCTGCGGGGTCTGCACCAGGATCAGCCGGTTGCGATCCAGGGTCCGGGAGACCAGGCCCTCGGCCACTTCCTTGACGGTATCCGAGGCGGGCAGGGCCGCGATTACGCAAGCGTTCGGCGCCACGGCTTCCAGGCAGCGGCGGATGACCGCTTGGGAAACGAAGGGCCGCGCCACGTCATGGACCAGGATGTAAGGGAGCTTGGGATCGAGGACCTGGAAGCCATTGCGGACGGAGACCCAGCGTTCCGGACCGCCCTCGACGAGCTTCAGCTTGGGATGGGCCTGGGCGAGTCCGGCGAAGGAGGCCATGCGCTCCCTGGGCAGGACCAGGGCGATGGACTTGACGCAGTCCATGGCGCTGAAGGCCTCCACCGAGTAGGCGAGCATGGCTTTCCCCTGCCGCAGGGGCAGGAACTGCTTGGGTTCGGCGCTCCCTGCGCGGAGGCCCTTGCCGCCCGCCGGGAGCACAACTCCCACCGAAGGGAGAACCGTATCCGGAATGTTACCCAAATGCCCTCAGATCCTTACGTTGCTCTTCTTGCCCAGGAGCAGGGCGCGCATCTTCATCGGCAGCCCCAGGCACTTGATGAACCCGGTCGCATCCTGCTGGTTGTAGGTGTCCACGTCCGAGAATCCGCCCAGGCCGGGATCGTACAGGGAGAACGGGCTGTCCATCTTGGCCAGGCTGGCATTGCCCTTGTAGAGCTTGAGGGTGACCTTGCCGGACACCACTTCCTGGGTCTTGTCGATGAACGCGTCCAGGGCCTGGCGCAGGGGCGTGAACCACAGGCCGTCGTACACCATCTGCGCGTACTTCTGGCCCAGGGACTGCTTGTACATCAGGGTGTCCCGGTCCAGGGTGAGCTGTTCCAGGAATTCATGCGCCCGGTACAGGAGGGAGCCGCCCGGGGTCTCGTACACGCCGCGGGACTTCATGCCCACCAGGCGGTTCTCCACCATGTCAACCAGGCCGCAGCCGTGCTTGCCGCCGAGCTCGTTCAGCTTCTCGAGCAACTCCACCGCGCCCATGCGTTTGCCGTCCACGCCCACGGGAATTCCCTTGGCGAACTCGATCTCCACGTAACCCGGGGTGTTCGGGGCCTTTTCCGGCGGCGTGGTCAGCTTCAGCATGTCCCAACCGTGCTCCAGCTCGGGATGCTCCAGGGAGCCGCCCTCATGGGAAAGGTGCCAGAGATTGCCGTCCTCGGAATAGATCTTCTTCTTGGAAACGGTCAAAGGGATATTGCGTTCCTCGGCATATTCGATGGCATCTTCGCGGGAACGGATCTTCCACAGGGGATCCTTCCAGGGCGCGATGATCTTGAGGCGCGGGTTCATGGCCATGTAGGTTAGCTCGAAGCGGACCTGATCGTTTCCCTTGCCGGTGGCGCCGTGGGAAACCGCGTAGGCGCCTTCCTTCTCCGCGATCAATACCTGGTGCTTGGCGATGAGGGGACGGGCCATGGAGGTGCCCAGCAGGTACTGGCCCTCATAGCGCGCGCCGGCCTTGAGTACGGGCCAGGCGTATTCTTCCAGGAACTCCTTCTTGAGATCCAGCACGTAGCACTTGGAGGCGCCGGTCTTGAGCGCCTTCTCGATGAGCGGATCCGTCTCGACCTTGCCCTGGCCGACATCGGCGGCGAAGGCGATGACCTCTACGTCGTAATTCTCGATCAGCCAGGGGATGATCACCGAGGTATCCAATCCCCCGGAATAGGCCAATACAACCTTCGGCTTGCCACCGCTCTTCTTCCCGGACTTCGCCGGGGACTTTTTCGCCGCTCCGCTCTTCGCGCTCTTCTTCGCCATGGACCCTTTCATCGCGGCCGGGGACCGCCCGGAACGCTCTATTTCAGGGGTCTAATGTAGTATTTGGAAGCAAAGGGAAGAGAAGGCAAGGGGTTCGCGGAGCATGGGAAAGGCCTCGGTGCACCTGGCGGCTTCAGTTCCGGGACTGGGTCATGAGTCTGGAGTCTGGAGCAAGAAATAGGGATTGGGCGGCTGGGGCATACGGCGGGGCATTCGACGCCGCTTCCAAGGGTTTAAAGGCCGGATCTTCCTTCGCGACCGGAAAAGGAACCCACCCCTTTTACTCCGGACTCCAGACCCAGGGCTCGATTCAAATCTAAATCACCGGCGCTTCGGTTCCCGCCACCGCTTGTCCGCCGCTCTTCCCCTCCGTGGGCTTTTCTGCCGGTTTAACCGCAGGTTTTTCCGCAGCCTTCTCCGCCGGTTTATCCCCGCCGGCCTTGGCGGCCGCCTTATCGGATTTATCCTCCAGCTTCAGGCCGTTGGCCTCGAGCAATTGCATCGCCGCGGCCAACCTCTCGTTGGTGATGCGCAGGCGGCTGATCAGGATCTTGATGAAGTTGACGATCCAGCTGGGCAGCATGGCCAGTTGGTTCTCGAACATGTCCTTGGTGATGATGAGGACTTCCGTGAAATCGACGGCCCGGACGGAAGCATCGCGCCGGGTCTGATCCAGCATCCCCATTTCGCCGAACATGCTGCCGGGACCCAGTTGCACGAGTTCGATGTCCACGGGCCCCTGGGGGGTGGCCTTGGTCTTGAACACGGAAACGCGTCCGCTTTGGACGCTATAGATCCCGTCCACCTCGGCGCCTTCGGTGAAGATGATCTCCCCCGATGCGTAGGCGCGGACGACTTTTTTGAAGAGTTTGGTAGCCACAGTTCCCCTGGCCGGCGAGGCGATGCCTCATAGTACCATGGAACGGTCCAGGCGGTCAATCAAGGCCGCGATCTCCTCATTCATGATGTTCAACGGGGGCAACAGGCGGATCACGTCCTGACCGGCGCGGTGCACCAGGAGCCCGTTCGCGCGGCAGGCCTTCTGAAAAGCGCCCAAATCCCCTCCGAAACGGAAGCCGGTCAGGAATCCCTTCCCCACCACGGGACCGCAATCGATGCCTTGCGCCGATTTGCGTTGGATGAGGGATTCGAGCCCGGTGCGGAGCGCAGCGGCGCGTTCCCGGACGTCCGCCAGGAATCCGGGGCGCAAAAGCTCGCCGACCACGGCCAGCCCGGCGGCGCAGGCCACGGGATTTCCGCCGAAGGTGGAACCATGGTCGCCCACATGGATGGAAGCGGCGACGGCTTCGCGCAGGAGGATGGCGCCCAAGGGCAATCCCCCGCCCAAAGGCTTGGCCAGGGTGATGATGTCCGGATCGAGTCCCATGGCCCGGGAAGCCAGGATTTCCCCCGTGCGCCCGAGGCCGGTCTGGATCTCGTCCGCGATCAGGAGCGCTCCCTTCGCCTGGGCTTCCTTGAGGGCGTCAATCACTTCCTGCGACAGGGTGATGATGCCGCCTTCGGCCAGGATGGGTTCGAAGAGGATGGCGGCGGTATCCGGGCCGACCGCGGCGCGCAAGGCCGAGGCGTCATTCACGGGCAATACCCGGAAGCCCTCCGGCAATGGACCGAAACCGGCGCGGATCTTCTCCTGGCCGGTGGCGGCCATGGAGGCGTAGGTGCGGCCGTGGAAGGACGAGGTGAAGGTCAGGATCTCGATCTTCGAAGGCTTTCCCTTTTCGAGCCAATGCCGGCGCGCGAATTTGATGGCGCCTTCGTTGGCTTCCGTTCCGCTGTTGCCGAAGAAGGCCTTGTCCATGCCCATGGCCCTGCAAAGGGCCTCGGCCAGGCGGACCTGGGGCTCCATCAGGTAGAGGTTGCTGGCGTGCAGGTAACATTCGAGTTGCGCCTTGACGGCAGCCACGATCGGCGCGTGCTGGTGCCCGAACGCGTTCACGGCCACGCCGGTCACGCAGTCCAGGTATCTGTTCCCCTGGGCGTCCCATACCCAACTGCCCTGGCCGCGGACGATGGTGAGGTCGCGAGGGCCATAGTTGTGGAGGAGGTAGTCGCTCATGGGAACCAGCTTTGCAAATTGAAAATTGAAAATTGAAATATGCGAATTGAAGGGAAAAGCCCAATGCCAGGTGAGGCTTGGGCTCGGACTCTCCCGGTTTTCAGCATCACCGGATTATGGTCCCGGTATTCCCCTCGCCCCGCACCTGCGCGGCGAATTTCTCCGGGCCGGCCCAACCGCAGATATGCACCTGGCCGATACCGCCCGCTACCGCGGCGCGGCAGGAATTCAGCTTCGGGATCATGCCTCCGGATGCCGTCCCGTCGGCGATGAGACGTTCGATGCCGATCGCGTCCAGCTCCGGGATCCGGACCCCGTCCGCGCCGCGCACGCCCTCCACGTCCGAGACGAAGATCAGCTTTTCCGCATGCAGCGCGGCGGCCAGGGCGGCGGCCGCGTCATCGGCGTTCACGTTGTAATGGGCCTGGGCGGCATCCACGGAAATGGGCGACACGACCGGAAGGAAGCCTCCGGCCAGGAGGGTTTCGACCAGTTGCGTATGGACGGAGACGATCCGGCCCACTTGCCCCAACTCTTCCGAGATCTTCTCGCAAATGAGGGTCGGTCCGTCCACGCCGCTTATGCCTGCGGCGGAACCGCCTTCCGCGTTGAGAAGGCCGACCAGCTTCTTGTTCACGAATCCGCTCAGGGTCATCTCCACCACCTTCAGGGCGGCGATCCCGGTCACGCGCAGGCCGTCCTTGAAAACGGGGTCTTCCTGGAGCCAGGCCAGATGCCGGTTGATATCCTTTCCGCCACCGTGCACGAGCACCAAGGGTGCTGGCACCAAGGGTGCCGGCGCCTTTTCCGGTCCGTTCAGGGATGTCGCTTTTCCGGTCGCCTTGGACGCGTCCGCCTTGCGCAACCCGGCCAGGGCCGCGCACAGGGCCTTCAGGGCGGCTTCATCGTCCATCATGGAGCCGCCGATCTTGATGACGGTCGGGCGTAGGAGGGATTCAGGCATGGGATTGCGGGCCATCGCCGGCCTCAGGCCAGCCCGAGGGTTTCGGGCAGGCCGAGGGCGATGTTCATGTTCTGCAAAGCCTGCCCGGAGGCGCCTTTCACCATGTTATCGATGACCGATACGATGATGAGCTTGCGGCCGCCCGCGGGCTGGTAGACCTTCATGTGGCAGAAGTTCGAATGCTTCACGTCCCCGGTACGCGGAAAATCTTCGCGGATGCGCACGAAGTCCGACCCCTCGTATTGCTTGCGCAGGCAGGCCTCGGCGAGGGCAGCGGTCTTCCCGTCGGCCAGATCGCAATAGATGGTGGAGAGGATCCCGCGCTCCATCGGGATCAGATGCGCGGTGAAGAGCAGGTCCAGCTTCCGGCCCGCGGCCAGGGACAGTTGCTCGATGATCTCCCACCGATGGCGGTGCTTGTCCCCCACTCCGTACGCGGTCACGCTTTCGTTCGCCATCACGTAATGGGTCGTCTCGGTGGGTTTCTTGCCCGCTCCGGACACGCCCGACTTTGCGTCGATGATGATCCCGTCCGGCGATACGACGCCGTCCCTGATGAGCGGGTAAAGCGGGAGGATGGCCGAGGTTGGGTAACATCCGGGATTCGCGATCAATCGCGCGCCCTTGATTTCCCCTCCGTGGACTTCGCAAAGGCCGTACCGGCTCTCCTTCAACCGCTCCGGCATGGGATGCGTGTGCGCGTAGGCCTCGGCGTAGGCTTTCGGATCCTTCAGCCGGAAGTCCGCGGAGAGATCGATGACGATGGTCTTGCCGTTCATGAGGAATGGCGCGGCGCATTCGGCGGACGCTCCATGGGGAAGGCAGGAGAACACGACGTCGGGTACCGTCGCCTTAACGTCCTCGAAGCTGCGCATCTTCTCCACCTGGGGCGGGAGTCTTCCCAGGTATTGCGGATACACCTTTCCGTAGGCCGTTCCCGGCTGGGATTCCGAACTGAGCCAGGCGATTTCCGCCCGGGGGTGGCGCAAGAGCAGGCCGACCAGCTCGCAGCCGGTGAAACCCGTGGCGCCTAGGATACCGACCTGTATTTGGGTATTTGGCATAGCAAGGTCAAAAATAGCAAGGAGACCCCGCGGTTTGTAGCGCCGGCGCAGGATCCGCTTGGGTTGGGCGAAATAAGTCGCCGCATTCGCATGACTTAGGCGCAACAAGCGGCCGCAAAGGGCTCTTGCCAAAGGCCCGGGCGCCTAGTATCTTCTTTAGCGTAAGAACGCTTCCATTTTTCAAGGCGCTTTTGCTGCCAATTTGGCGGCAACCCCCGCCCAATCGGCGGACCGGGATGTAGAATATCCCGAGAAGCACACAGGAGTTTGAGGTCATGGCAGTTACCAAGGTTTGGCTGGACGAGAGCGAGAATGAGTGCACCATGTGCGGGGCTTGCGAAGCCACGTGCCCCGAAGTCTTCGAGGTTCCCGAGAAGATGGTGGTGAAGAACGGCGCCAAGCTGGAATTGACCGATGAAATCGTCGAGGCCGCGGAAGGCTGCCCGGTCGGCACCATCGGCATCGAATACGACAATAGCGGCAAGCGCGACAACCCGATGTAACCTCCGGCCCGCGCCGGAATCGGATTCGAAAACAATAAGGCCGGCCTCGCGAGAGACCGGCCTTTTCCATTCCAGGACTTTCCGCGCCCGGCGGTTTTTCCGGGTCCTCCACCCATGGTGCCGCCCACTCAGAGAGGGACGATACGTTCAGGCCGTACCTTGGGTCCTCCGTCCATCGCTTCCAACGGGAAGATGAGCATCCCCGATCGATCCTGGGCCGCGCGGCCACGCAAGTCCCTGCCGCGTTCCGCATTGCGGTTGGATCCGGAACCGGCCCGAAAGCGCGAGCCGGAGGATTCCGGGTACCCAAGGCTGGTCACCGGTTGCCCGCAACTGGATCGCTTCCAATCTTCGGTATTCCAGGAGGCAGGCAGGGTGAATGAGCACTTCGGATCGAAAACGCTCGAAGAATTCATCGTGAACCGCCCCCACCCGTCCCAGGAACGCAAGGGATCGTAATGGGTGCTGTCATGGGCGCGCCATCCCGGGGGCTTGGTGGCGGCGTCTTCGTAGCTCAGATAATGCTTTGCCCAGCGATAGGCGATGGGATCCGCGTTGCAATTGGCCCAAAGGCTGGCCGGATACATATTGTAGCCCCAGGATATGAACATGGATTTCCCCGGTCCGAAGTTCGTCGGGAAGACTCCGCTCCAATAGGGGATCTTGATTTCCACCGAGACCAGGGTCGTATCGGATGCGCTTCGTTGGGAAACCGCCAGGATGCCGGCCGGGGTGACGGCGGGCCGTTGGAACTTGTCTCCGGCGGCCCGGTTCCGGAAGAAGACGCGCGTATCCTTGTCGTTGATGGGCTTGTCTATTTGGATGGTCTTCGGAGACGTGCCGTAGATCAGCCCCCCCGCGTCGGCCGAGAAGTAGGAACGGTAGACAGCCGTATCCGGATCCCAGACGGAGGGATCAAGGAAGATCTCCGGCGCATCCGCCTTCCAGAAATTGTCCGCCGTGGTGCATAGGGATTTCGAATTGGCCACCGTGGCCGCCTTCACCTGGAAGTAGAAGTACAGGGCCTTGGAGTCGTAGGCGGATAACATGAAAATGAGACCGGTGGGAGCGGGTGCGACGTATTTGGCCGGATCCGCATTCCGGGCCGAATCCGGTTGCAGGATGACCATCTTCCCGTATTCATTGAAACGGATCGAGGAACCGCCATTGGTCAGGTTGTAAATGCCCTTCCAAAGGGTATCCGGGGATCCGTCCACCTTGATGCGGTCATCGGGTACACGGGTGGCCGTGATCCCGTCGAAGGTGTAGAGGGCATGGGCGGCACCGCAAAAAAAGGCCAGGATCAGGAGAAACCGGGCAAGGACAGGGGACTGAAACCGGATTTTAGGGCACATTGGGGCCATTGCCTTCGGGATCTGCGAATTCATGCCATACACAGGGTTAGTATCCACCGTTTTCTAAAGCAATTCCAGGGCCAAGGGACCCTGGGGCGCCAGACCCGGTTTTTCGGCCATCACCCCAAAATATAATGGGTTTTCCCGATCCGGGCGGGTCATCCTCTGACCCGGACGCAGAATCTGCGTACGCAGAATTTGACCAGGGGCTTGGTGGGAGGGGAGCCGAACGCAATCCTGGAGTTATATTTACCTCCTTCCACTTTTCAGAAACCGGGTGACTGGATTTGCATTCCCTCCTTGAATTCCTGACGGCAGCCCCAAAATCCTTCGTCATCAAACTGCATCGCCGGGATCAGCCCGGCGAGGGCCTTATGCAGGCGGCGAAGGTCATCCAATTGGTGTACGACTGGGCGGTAAAACCGGATCGCATCGCCGATTCCCTGAAATCCGCGGACGTCCAGGGCCGGCACCTGATCGCCCTGGTCTACGCTTCCGAGGAACGCGGAGCCGCGGAAGCGGAACTCCTGGGTAGCCTGGAAGCCTTCCCCCCCTCGCAAGCATTGATGCTTCTGGGAAAGCTCGAACAGGAACTCCTGATCTTCTCCCGGGAAGCCGACAAGAGCCGGACCTTCCACGGTTTCCGTGAACTCGCGGATCTGGTGCTGCCGGCGGTGCTCAAGGACCAATGGCTGGGCACGCCCTCGGCGGACAAGGCCGGGCAGTCCGGAGCCGGCGCCGAAACGGCCAGCTGGATCTCCTTCCGCCATTTCCTGACGTCCCATCTTTGCCACTTCCTCTGCCAGGTGGCGTTGGGAGCGGTGAAGATCACCCAGAACGGCGAGATGCACCGCAAGGATGCCCAGGAGCTGGCCCAGCGGTTCACCTTCAGCGAACGCCTTTCCTCGGGCCTGCCCGCGGAGGAAGTGCAATTCCTCCTCCACTTCGCGGTAGGCGCCTCCCTGGTGCAACAGGAAGACGGACTCCTCCACCTGTCCGCGGAAGGCAAAAGCCTCTTGCGCGGGGAACGCCGGGACGCCTGGCGCAGGATCGCGGAATGGTGGATGGAATCCCGCATGTATGGCATGGCCCATACCCTCAGGGCCGTAGCGCAATTCCCATCGGAACCTGCGGCAGGCCGCGTTTCGCCCTGGGCCAATATCCTGTGGATCTATTCCGGTCCGCATCGCAAGGGTTATCACGATCCGAAGTCCTCCTTTACCTGGGAGAACCTGCCCAAGGCGCTCCAGGAACTGTGGCTCCTGGGCCTGGTCGATTTCGGCATGTCGAAAGGCCGCATCGCGTGGGTCCGCCCGGACCGGGACATGGTTTCCCAACTGGCGGCTCATATGGCGTCGCGGGGCGAAGACGGCATCTTTTACGCGGGCAATCAGCGACCGGAGGAAATCGGCAATACCGGGCATCCGACCCGGCCCATCAGCCTCCCCAACATGGAAAGCCTGGTACCCTTGGATTCACCGCTCGGCTGGCAGCAGCGACTCGAGCTGGTCGGCCTCAAGAGCAATGACGAGTTCATGGGACGCTATCGCTTCACCAAGGAGACCGTCATCCAGGGGCTGCAGGCGGGCCTCACCATGGAAGAGTTCAAGGATCTGCTCGGCTGGCTCGGATTCGAAGGCCCGGCAACCCAGACTTTGCTGGAATGGGCCTCCACCTATGCCTCCACCTTGTTCATGGACACCTTGGTCCTAAAGGTTTCCGATCCCGTCCGGTTCCGCGAGCTGCAGGAGATCCCGCAATTCCTGGAGATGATCACGGAAGTGATCCCGGAATACGGGTTCACCCTGAATCGCAACAACAAGATCCGCGTCAAGGAATTGCTCCAGCATTTCGGCCTGGTTCCGGGTGAGGATTCGCGCCGCGTTTTGGACCTGGCGCCCGTATCCCTGGCCGGCATCGGGAACGCCTGGGATCTCCCCCGTCCGGAACCCGGCCCGCCCGCGTACCGCGAGTCTCCCGGCTCCTTGCGCGCGCCCGCGCAGGAGCCCAAGGACAAGAACGGCAAGGAAGCGCGAGAGCAGGAGATGAGGGAGCGGATCGAAACCCTGGAAAACGCCATCGCCGAAGAGAAGAAGATCGAGTTCAGCTATGCGGCCCCGATCATGAAGCGCATCTCCCTGAAGCCCCTCTTGCTGCTCAAGCACAAGGACCCGATCAAGTTCATCGGGATCGAACTCGACTCCGGGCACCGGAACGAGTACGTGCTGGAACAGGCCAAGGCCCTCAGGATCGTGGAATAGCCGGATGGAAACCAACCAGGTCCCGTTCGTCCACCTCCACGCCCATTCCGAATATTCCATGCTCCAGTCCTCGGCCCGCATTTCCGGGCTGGTGAAGAAGGCCCTCGAGCTCAAGCAGACCGCCATCGCCCTGACCGACCACGGCAACATGTTCGGCATGCTGGAATTCCACATGTACGCCAAGAAGGCCGGCATCAAGGCCCTAATCGGATGCGACCTCTACGTGGCGCCGGACAGGCGGCAGAACCAGGTCTATTCCCAGAACCAGCCCATCCACCATAAGGTCATCCTGATCGCCGCCACGGACGCGGGATACAAGAACCTGATGCACATCTGCTCGGACGGGTACATGGACGGCTTCTTCCAGAAGCCCCGCATCGATCACGATTCCCTGCGCGGGCGTTCCGAAGGCCTCATCTGCCTCACGTCCAACCATCAGGGCGAGGTCGGCTATTACCTGCTCAAGGGCAACGAGAAGAAGGCCAGGGAGATCCTGGACGCCTACGCCGCCTTCTTCGGCAAGGAGAACGTCTACCTATGCCTGCAGTCCCACGGATTGCCGGACGAGGAAACCGTCAACCGCCGCTTCCTGGAACTCCACAAGGCCGAGGGCTGGAAGCTCGTGGCCGTGAACGACGTGCATTACCTGGAGCGCCAGGATTCGGAAGCCCACGACGTGATGCTTTGCATCGAAGGCGGCCATAAGCACAAGGATGCCAACCGCCCGCGCTTCAATTCGGACCAGTACTACCTGCGTTCCGGCTCGGAAATGGCCGCCCTCTTCAGGGACTATCCGGACGCGCTGGAGAACACGGTGCGCATCGCGGAGCAGTGCAACGTGACCATCGAGTTCGGCAAACTACATCACCCCCAGTTCCCCATCCCCCCGGAGTTCACGGATTCCGACGCCTACCTGGCGCACCTGACCTGGGAAGGCCTGGCCAAGCGCTATCCCGAGACCGTTGATCCCGCCCAGGCCGGTTCGGACCGGGTGCGCATGCTCAAGGACCGCACCCAGTTCGAGCTGGACGTCATGAAGCGCATGAAGGTCGCGGGCTACATGCTCATCGTGCAGGACTTCTGCAATGCGGCCCGGGCCAGGGACATTCCGGTCGGTCCCGGCCGCGGATCCGCGGTGGGTTCCATCGTCTCCTACGCCGTCGGCATCACGGACGTCGATCCCATCCGCTTCAAACTGCTGTTCGAGCGCTTCCTCAATCCCGAGCGCGTGTCCATGCCCGATATCGATACGGACTTCTCGGACAACGGCCGCCAGGAAGTGATCCAGTACGTGGTCGACAAGTACGGGACCGATTCCGTGTCCCAGATCGTCACTTACGGCCGCATGAAGGCCAAGATGGTGCTCCGCGACGTGGGCCGCGTGATGGGCTTCGAGGCCCAGCGCCTCAACCAGATCTGCAAGCTCTTCCCCGCTTTCAATCCCTTCGCGGACCTGTCCACGGCCATGGAAGAGTCACCGGATCTCAAGAAGGAGATGGAGAGCGAACCGGGCCTGGAACACCTCAAGGCGATCGCCCTCAAGCTGGAGGGCCTCGTGCGCCAGGCGGGCATGCACGCCGCGGCGGTCATCATCGCGCCCAAGGCGATCGTGAACTTCGCCCCCCTTTTCAAGCAGCCCGGTTCCGATCAGGTGATGATCCAGTACGACAAGACGTACTCGGAGGACATCGGCCTCCTGAAGATGGACTTCCTGGGCCTGCGCAACCTTTCCGAGATCCAGGACTGCCTCGCCCAGGTGAAAGCCTCGACGGGCCTGGTCATCGATCCGCTCAAGCTTCCCGAAACGGACAAGCCCACCTTCCAGATGCTGGGCAAAGGCCTTACCGTGGGCGTGTTCCAGTTCGAATCCGGCGGCATGCAGGACTACCTGCGCAAGCTCAAGCCCACCGTGATCGAGGATCTCATCGCCATGAACGCGCTTTACCGGCCGGGCCCCATGGAATACATCCCGGAGTACATCGCCCGCAAGAACGGGTACGAGAAGCCGGACTATTACCACGACAACCTCAAGCCCATCCTCGAGGAGACCTACGGCGTCATCGTGTACCAGGAGCAGGTGATGCAGCTGGCCCAGGTGCTGGCGGGCTTCTCCCTGGGCGGAGCCGACCTTTTGCGGCGCGCGATGGCCAAGAAGGACCTCAAGAAGATGGACGACCTGAAGCCCAAGTTCGTGGGCGGCGCCAAGGAGCGCGGGTACGATCCCAAGCTGGCCGAACGCATCTGGGAAGTCCTGGTCCCGTTCTCGAGCTACGCCTTCAACAAATCCCATTCGGCCGCCTACGCGGCCGTGGCCTACCAGACCGCCTACCTCAAGGCCCACCACCCCGCCGAATTCATGGCGGCGAATATGAACTCGGAAATGCACGATACGTCCCGCCTGGTCGTGCTCCTCAATGATTGCCGGTCCCTGGGCATCGAAGTGCTCTTCCCGGCCATCAATACCAGCAAGGCCAAATTCACGGTCAAGGAAGGCAAGATCGTCTACGGATTGGGCGGCATCAAGAACGTCGGCCTGTCGGCGGTGGAGAAAATGGTCGAAGAGCGCGACCGGGGCGGCCCCTTCACGACCATCTTCGATCTCTGCAAGCGCGTGGATGCGCAATACCTGAACCGGCGCGCCCTGGAGTCCTTGATCCTTGCGGGCGCCCTGGACGAATTCCCCGTCAACCGCGCGCGCATGTTCGCCGTGGTCGAAACCGCGATCGCCTATGCCTCCTCGTTCCAGGAAGACCGTTCCATCGGCCAGGTATCCCTGTTCGGCGACGGGGGGGACTCCACCGGCGCGGGATCGATGGACACCGGCGAACCGCCCACCCCCGAAGTGGAGGCCTGGCCCTATAACGAGATGCTGGAGAAGGAGAAGGAGGTCCTGGGCCTCTTCCTGTCCGGGCATCCCCTGGAGCCTTACCGCATCGAACTCAAGGGATTCACCACTTGCCCCCTTGATCCGGAAAGCCTGCGGATGGTCGTGGGCGAGACCAAGCAGGAAAGGCCCAAGGACGGCGAGCGATACCGCGCCCCGCAAGGCGCCCCCGTGGTATTGGGCGGGATGATCACGCGCCTCAAGACCAAGTTGTCGCCCAAGGACAATAAGACCTTCGCCTTCGCCGAGCTCGAGGATTTCGTCGGGAAGGTGGAAGTGACCCTTTGGTCGGACGTCTTCGAGGAAGTGCGGAACCTGGTCGAAATCGATTCCATGGTCCTCATCCGCGGCAATCTGACCTTCAACGAAGAACTGGCCATGTTCAAGCTGAACGCCCAGAAGGTGATCAACCTGAACGAGTCGCGCGAACGCCTTACCCGGAGCGTGCACGTGCGCATGAAGACCGTCGGCCTCCAGGAACCTAACGTCATGCTGTTGCACGACCTCTGTTCCGAATACGCGGGGAAGTGCCAGTTGGTGCTGCACCTTGAGCACCAGGGCGGCGAAGAGATGATCATGGTCAGCGAGAAGGTGCGCCTCACCCCGGACAAGGATTGCACCCGCTCCCTCGAGGGCATCGTCGGTCCCGGGAACGTCTCGCTCAGCGCCAAGTCCTACTGAAGTTCCGGACTACCGGATTTCCGGCCGCCCCGGCCGGAATCCTTTTCGAGGTCCGGCCTCCCGTCGGGTTCAAGGCCTGACGGTCCCCACGAGCACCGGCCATTTCCGTGAACCGATTCCCTTCCCGGCTTCGAGGACATAGCGTCCAGCCGGGATTTCCTCAATCGGCACCCTGAACGTCCCATTGGCCGCGGCATCGATCCGCCAATGGCGGGTTTCACGGCCATCCAGGGTCGACAATCGGACGTCCAACCGGGTGGCCCTATCCGGCACGGGCGTCGAAATGCGGAGGCCGCCCATGCCCTCGCGAATCAAGGCATAGCTCCCCGGCCCGATGGACTCCTTGCCGATGCGGATCCATATCGGCGGCCCGGACACCACCTTGAAGGTCGAATTGGCCGGATTGGAAGCGCCGGGGGCCTGGGGGGAAACCACCAGGTCGGCCTTCAAATCATTGATCCCGGAAGGGGCATTCCACGTTCCGGTATTGGCGAACCGGATCGAATACCTCGGGTCGGCCTTGATGGAAGCATCCCTATCCGCCAAGCGCAAACCCACCTTCCAGACGCCGGAAGGCAGGCCGGTAGGCACCGAAAGGGCGGCCTCGACCGTATCCGAGGTACCGCCGGCCCAGAAACGGGGATCCACGGCCAAGACGGCCGCCTCGGACCGCCCGCCCTGCTGGTACAGAACCGCTTCCACATCCCTCGGATTGAAAAGTTCCCCGTATCCGTGATTCCGGATCGCGAAGCGCAGTTGCAAGGTCCCTCCGGGCTTAACGCTATCAGGCATTTTCGCCCATTCCAGGGCCAGGCGATGCCCCAGCTTCAGGTTGATGGTGTCGATGCATCCCTGGGTCCCCCAGCGGGTGATCACGCTCCCTTCATAGTCATGGTTGAGATGATCGATGTGGAGCGCCGCCATCTCCTTCAGGGTGTTGGCGCATTCGCTGCGGGCATGTAACGCGCATGTTTCCCCCCCGAAAGGGGTGTACCGGCCCTCACCGCCGATATAGGCGATCTCCCTGGAAATGGGCCAATCCGCATGTTGGTAGGTCCCGACATCATCCGGACCGGACAGGAAGCAATCGTTCAAATGGCCCACGCGGGCAATCCGGCTCTTGTTGAAGGCGCGGTCCGGCCCCAGGACTTCGGTCTCAGAACCTAAGGATCCGCCGAAGATCTCGCGCTTGAAGGCGGGATAGCGGATGTAGGTCATTCGGTCCGCCGGCAGGGAATCGAGAAGGGTGAAAAGGATGTCCGTGCGATCGGCCTTATTGTCCAGGCCGTTGGAGGAGGAATGCCACTCCCCCCATCCCCCGATGAATCCCAGATCCATGATATAGATCACGTCCTTGTTCTTTTTCCAGAGCGGGGCCAACTGGGCGATATGCTGCTTGATGATGGACTTGGAAGCGTCGCAGCCGTATGGGTTGCAGCCATCCCCCGGCCCATCGTTATACGCGACCCGGGGGATGAGCTTCATGCCGTTCTGCCTGGCGGTGTCGAAGGCCTTTTGCAGATTGTCGAGCAGGCCGGAAGGCAAGGCCGAGGTCTTGTAAGCGTCGGCCCGGATCTTGAGGAAGGAAATGGTGCTGTTGTTCGCTTTGCTGAAACCCGTAGACGCGCTGAGTTCCGAATAGTGGTACCAACCCCGCTCGGGATTGGGGAAATCCTCATGGGTCAGGGAATACCGGGTTTCCTTAAGGGCGGGCTCCTGGGCGCCGGCCTTCTGGACGTAAATCGCGCCTAAGGCCGCCAACCCAGTTAAGGCTATGGCCCGAATCCCGCTGAAACCGTTTTGATGCATTGGATCCCGCTTGCTCATTTTATGCATGGTACCACCTTCTTCATTTCCCGTCCTCAGGCGTTCCAGGGCAACCGGCTCCTCCTGGAAACCATGGTTCATTGGTTTGGAATCTAAGGCGCATTGCTGCCCGGGGAATGCAAGGTTGTGGAAAAGCGATGCGGATTCCGCAGCACCCGCGGTCCCGGAATCCTCCCGGAACCGGAATGAAAGCCCGATTTCCTTGGGTATTTTTCGAATCCTGACCCACCGGCCCCGGACTCCTTAGGATCCCAAAAAGCATCCTTGCTGCATTTTCCGCAACGCTTTACCTGCGAACCCGGCGGTTTCCCCCGCCTCCGTCCCGTATATTTCAATGGCCCGCTTCCCTATCGGGCGACGGGTGGAGGACCATGGAAAACGAGCTGCGGAAAAGCGCGCCCGGGAAAAGCGCGCGGATCTTCGAATACATGGACTTCCGGGAATTCCTGCGGGATGCTTATCGGGAGCGGAAAGAAGCGCAATCGTTCTTTTCCTACCGTTACATTTCAGGGAAATTGGGATTGGACTCCGGCACCTTATCCAGGATTTTCAAAGGGGAGAGGAACCTTGACCCTGAAGTGGCCTGCAGGCTTGCCCGGATCCTGGGACTCGATTCCCGGGAACAGCAGTTCTTCGAAGCGCTCGTCCTCTATGGCCAGGCCAGATCCCTCGCGGAAAAAAACCAATTCCTCGAAAGGCTGTTCCGCCTGCGCGGCATCAAAATCGGCACCCTGGAAGAACGCCAGTACTCCTTCTACAAGGAATGGTATTACTCCGCCCTGCGGGAATTGCTCCGCATCCATCCCTTCGACGGGGATTGGAAGAAACTCGCCGGTTCGCTCCGGCCCGCCATCAGGCCGGCCGAAGCCAAGCATGCCGTGGGCGTACTCGAAGGGCTCGGATTGATCGTACCCGATCCCGAACGCGGCTATCGCCTGACCGAATCCGTCATCACCTCCGGGGATTCCATCCAGGCCCTCTTCGTCAACAATCTGCACCTGGCCATGGGCGAGCTCGCATTACGCACCCTGAAGGAGGCCGGTCCGGAAGAGAGGGATTTCTCGGGCCTGACCCTGAGCCTGTCACGGCAAGGTTTCGACAAGCTTAAATACCGTTTGAAGCAATTCCGCCGGGAGATCCTGGAAATGGCCCAGCAGGATGAAGGCGAGGACTGCGTCTACCAGGTCAACCTGCAGGCATTTCCCTTGTCATTTCCCGAGGGCCGGGACCCGGCATGAAATCGATCCCGATCCCGTTCTTCAACCTGTTCACGGTCCTCGCCCTGATCCTGACGGGCTGCGATCTGATGTCGTCCCGCGTCTCCCAGGGCGGCGGATCCGAAGCCACCAACGGCTCCATAGCCGGAACAGGGGTTTATGGAAATGGCGAAGCGGCTTCATGGTCCTCGGTCATCCTCAGGACCACGGCCTACCTCAAGGATACCTCCAAGGTCGATCGGATCGAAATCCGCCCGGACGCTCTCGCTGATGAGTCCGGCGATTTCAAACTGGACTCGATCCTCCCGGGCGCCTACCTGATTGAGATCCGCGATGGCCAGGGACGCGCCTCCGTCTCATCGGTCAACGTGGCCAGGGGCACGATCTTGAACCTGCCTGCAGATACCCTCCGTGGCGTCGGGAAAATCGAAGGCGTTCTGGAAGCGATACCCGGCGCCGCAGCTCCTGGCATCATCCAGGTATACGGGATGGAGCAGGCGGTGCGCGCGGACTCGATGGGACACTTCTCCTTCCGTTCCCTTCCGATGGGACGGCATCGATTCCATCCCGTCGCCGCCCTGGCTGGATGGGCCTATCCGGATTTTTCGGCCTCGCTTGACGTTCCCGGCGCGACCGTGGACCTGGGCTTGCTTCCCCTGAAGAACTCTCCCGCGGAAACCTACTCCCAATGGATGCGCTCGCGGAAAATCCTCCTGACCGCGGGCTATGGCTCCGCCGAGGACACCTTGGCGGATTTCCCCATCCTGGTCCGCCTGGATTCCGAAACCTTCGACTTCAGCGCGACTGACGGGAGGGACATCCGGTTTTCAGGCCGCAACGATCGCCATCTCGCCTTTGAAATCGAATCCTACGATCCCGTCCGGAAACGCGCGGAAATATGGGTCGCCGCGGACACGCTCATCGGAGCGAAACCCGATGGGTTCCTGACCATGCATTGGGGCAAACCCGGCGCCCCGGCCGCGTCCGACGGCAAGCGCGTATTCGCATCCAACTACGGGGCCGCATGGCATTTACGCGGAACCCCGGATGTCTCGGGTCGGTTCGCATACGCGGATGCGTCTCCGGCCGCTTTCCTCGGGGAGGGAACGGCGGTTCCGGACGATCCGGCCGCCATCGGCGTCGGCGCATCCTTTACGGCCGGCCAATATATCCTTGTTCCCGATCCCGGAGCCTTGCGCCCGTCCGTCCATGTCTCAATATCCGCATGGCTGCGGGCCGACACGGCCGATACCGCCGGAGGCGAGATCGCCAGCCTCGGGGACAACTACGGCTTACGTGTCCTTCCCGACGGCAATCTGCGCTTTTTCATGTTCCATGACAGCCTTTGGAGGGAAGGCGATCCCGCTCCCGGCAGCGTAAACCAATGGAAGGAATGCGTCACGACCGGTCTTCATCTGCTCGACGGCGAGTGGCACCATGTCGCCGGCGTATTCGACGGAAGCCTCATGCGCGTTTACGCGGACGGCGTCGAAGCGGCCAGGCTGGCCAGGCCCGGAAAGGTGACCTATCCCTACGGCAAGGATCTATGGATGGGCCGTCATGGCTCCGGAAGCCATGAGACCGACTTCAGGGGAATCCTCGACGAGGTCCGGATTTCCCGCAAAGCCCTGAGCGCCGCCTGGATCCGTACCGAATACGAAAGCCAGAAGCCGGACTCGCGCTTCCTCAAGTTCGAGTGAAACCCACTGCCAAAGCGGGGTGAATGGATTCGAACAAAAAAGGCCGCCCGGATAGGCGGCCTTTGTCGGATGAAATGCCGGAAACGGATATACCGTTCACCGAAGGTTATTTGAAGGCCGGCGCCATCACTTCCTTCACGAATTGGGAGAAGCTCCGGGCCGGATTGCCGGTGATGGCCTCGACATTCCCGTTCACGAAATCCCCCCAGCCGCGGGCATAGGCCCGGGAATAATCCATCATCACCTGGGCGAACCAGTCCCCCATCCCGAAACCGCGGATGGCCTCGCCGACCGCTTCCACGGGAATGGCCGTGTATTTGACCGGCTTGCCGATGGCTTCGGAAATGATTTCCGCCATTTCGGCGAAGGTCAGGGACTCCGATCCGGTCTGGACATAAATCTGGCCGTGGTGTCCGCCGAAGGCGCCGAGGGCGGCAAGGCTGTCCGCGATATCACGCACGTCGATGAGCCCGATCGAGCCTTCGCCCATTCCCCAGTACATGCTCCCCTGGGCCTGGATGGTGGGCACGGACATGAGGAGATTCTGCATGAAGAAATTCGGGCGCAGGATGGTATAGGGAATGCCGGACTCGATGATTTCGGCATCGGTCTTGTAATGCAATTTGCCGTTATCGGTGGGCGCATCCGCGGCGGCCCCGACGGCGGAAAGCCGGATGATGTGCGACACGCCTGCGCGCTTGGCCGCCTGGGTGATCGCGGAAGCCTGTTCTGCCGCGGTTGGACCCGGAGGGGTAATGGAAATGACGGCATCCATGCCTTTGGAGGCCGCTTCCAATTTGGCCCCATCCAGGAAGTCGCCCATAACGGGTTCCGCCCCTAAGGCTTTCAACTTTTCGCCCTTGGCCGCATCTCGGACATAGGCCTTGACCTCCACGCCCTCCTTGATCAACTGGGGAAGCACCCCGGCCGCCACGTTACCCGATGCTCCCGTGATCAATACTTTCCTGGCCATACCCTATCCTTGGTTTCGGTTTTCACCTAAAGCTAGATAGAACCTCGCTTCCACCCACCCGTTAACCGCATCGGTCCGTAAATCCCTGAACGAAAATACGGAAACAGAAAATGCGGAAA
The DNA here is from genome assembly GCA_028287465.1 of Fibrobacterota bacterium. Lineage (GTDB taxonomy): Bacteria > Fibrobacterota > Fibrobacteria > UBA11236 > UBA11236 > Chersky-265. The sequence goes on along the minus strand of JAQBPO010000002.1, from coordinate 120 downwards.
CGAAAAAAGGCCACCCAAAGGGAGGCCTCGTAAAAACGGGTAGAAACAAAGACGGCCATCCCGAAGGATGGCCGCTTTGATTTATAACCTGGCATAGACCCACTCTCCCACGGCAAATGA
>JAQBPO010000089.1 GCA_028287465.1 Fibrobacterota bacterium | reverse complement strand
TCCCGAATCAGAACTTGGTCTCGCTGCGTTCGACGAATTTCTTGATCTTCTTGTCGCCGATCCAGAGTTTCTTATGCGAGGCGATTTCGACCAGCTCCATGTTGACCTGGTAGAAGACCACGGCCTTGCCGCCGTCCTGGTCCACGATGGAGTTGAGTTCGCCGATCATCATCAGCTGGGCGCCGCTCTCCTCGCCGGCATCCTGGCGCGTCTCCACGGAGGCGTTGCTGGCCTGGTCGGACTTTTCTTCGCGGATCTGGCCGCGTTCGCCCTTGTTGGCCACGAAATCGACCTTGCCCGAATTGATCAGGGCGCGCTGGATGTCGTTGACGAAGGTCTCGGTGCTGATATGTTCGTGGCTCTTGTTGCGCACTTCGCCGACTACGACGGTAGGGGTGGTCTTGTTGGCCGCGTACTTGGCGTACCAGCCGCCGCTCAGGGCGTCCTTGACCATTTCCTGGGCCACCAGGCGCGAGTCGGTGTCGTTCCACTTGCCGGTGAGGTCGATGGTGGAATCATGGGTCACGCGGGTAACCTTGGTGGAACACCCCGTGATCATGGCGGCGGCGAGGGCGGACTGGAGCAGGCGGGACTTGAAGCGGGTCATAAAGGGCCTCCTAAGCGGTAATAGTTTACTTAAATGGGCCTGGCCCAGCAACGCCGGGGCGGTTCATTCAAGGCATCCGGGGCGCGAAAATTATACATTCTTCCGGTGGCCCGCGTGCCTGGCCGCCCTGTCGGAACGGCCTGCATAGCGGATTAACGCACGAGAAGCGTCAATCCGCTATGCAGGATAGAACGCCTTCCCCGGACCGGGGTCCGGCGCATCCAAGGAGGATTCATGAAATACCGACTCTCTGTAATCACCGGCCTGGCCGTAGCCTGCGGCCTCGCCCTCGGCGCCGACCCCCTCAAGGACAAGACCGAGCGGAAGAACATAACCGTCATCACCGCCCAGGGGACCGCGGACGGCAGCTCCGAAATCAGCCGGGAGGCGGTCAAGGAATGCATCGTGACCCTGCCCACGGTCGAGGCCTTGGAACCGGACGTGATTTCGGATTCGCGCTACCTCAAAGAAGTCAACGGCGATCCCAACAAGAACGAATGGACAAAGGTCTATGTCGCCAAGGTCACCATAAACTATCAGGTCTATAAGAAGGACCTCTTGATCGTCACCACCAAATCCGTGGAAGGCAAGGAGCCGACCATGAGGGAGGTGGAAAAGCGCCTGCCGCAGTCCAAGGATTTCGAGTCCAACCCGGCCAACGGGGACACCTACGCGGGCCGTTCCAACCGCCAGTATTATTTCACCAAGCCGGAAGGCGCCGTGGCGGACGTGAAGTCGCGGGTGAAGGTCTGGCTCAAGCAACAGGCGCCTTTGCTTTGCGCCGACACTAAGTAGAAGTCTCTCGGGGGGGTCTAGGGCGGATCCTCCGCCCGGGATCTTCCGCCCGGGTCCCGCCGGGTGCGGGGGTCGGATCCGGCGTTGCGCCCGGTCGCTAGGCGAACGTGGGGAGGCTTCCGGCCGGCCCTGCCCTTGGTGCGGGCCCGCCGCAAGGCTCGCAACGCGAAGAGTCCCCCGGTTCCGCCGCGACAGCTCGCTCTTGCTTTGCCAAGGCCGCGCTTGGCGGGCTCACTGATCGTCTCCGACCCCCGCACCCCGCGGGCCCCTTTCCAATAACGCACCAGACCCACCGGGCTTTGAGCCGCGAGGGTGGGCGCATAAGATTGAACCCCGTTCGATATCTAGGTCACAGGAAGAACCGTTCGGACGGGTTCTCGGGGATCCGTGCGGGCCTTAAGGAAGGGGGAGTCGGTCGGCGGGGGTTCGGGACGGTGGGTCAAGGGTGTGGCGAGGTGGCCTGGGAGGTGAGGTGGGTCGCTTGGGGCACGCCGCGGGTCTTTGGGGCTGAGCTTTGGAGTGCGCGCGGCGATGGCGGTTTCGGCTGGGAGTGGGGTGGGAGCCGTTCGGGTTGGATCGATGCACCGCGATGGGAAATGCGCGCGGTGCTGGGAACGGGAGGGGCGCGCGGCCCCGCCCGTCGGGAATCAATACCTGAGTTTCCTGACCTTGGTATTGCGATGGGGAGAGGAGAAGAGGAGGGCCGCATCGATGCCGACGCCGCGATCCCCCGCGGTATTGGCCACCACGTGGAAGGGGACGCGGATGCGCAGTTGCAGTTCGTCGAGCACGTCGAGGAGCATTCCTGCGTGGACGGTGCCGGCGGCCCCGATGTCATTGCCGAAGTCGGAGCCGCGCTTATCGAAATAGCGGAAGCCGCCGCCCGCGCCGATGAAGGGTTTGAACGCTCCGGTGGCGAGCAGGTAATCGACGGTGAGATCAAGGCCGTAATTCTGGCCGGGGAGCAGCCAGTCCAGGTCCATGCCCGCTACCCAATGTTCCTGGAAGTTGATCGAGGTCACAAGCGACAGTTTCATGAAGGCCGCGCTGCGATCCGAAAGTTCGTCGTTCAGGGGGGTGATGACTCCGCCCTGGATGCCGAAACTCAGGGGCGAGAGGGACGCTTTCACGGTGTCGGCCGTTTCGTTGAGGTTCAATTCTTCCGCCATTACCGTTCGGCCGGTCAGGGCCATAACGGCCAGGGCGGCGAAGGTCAGCATACGCGTATTCATGGATACTCCTTGTCCTTGGTAAGGGCTTTCAACCCAAAAAATACAATCCGGACCGTTCCTAAACCCAAAATTCCGGCGGAGCCGGGGAGCCATCGACTGTCCATGGATTTATAGACGCATTATTAATTAAATTGTGCTACGGGGAAAGAACGAATGGTGCTCATCTTCGCGAGCCTGCTTTTTGTGGTTCTTTGCGCAATCACCTTCTTTCCGGGGATGCGCCTCCTTTACGCCAAAAATCCCGCTTTCGTAGGTATGGTCCTTACCCTGTCGGCCTGTTTCCTGGGCGTTTACGGTGCCTTGGAGATCTCCCGATCGGAGGAGCGCCTCGATCGCATGGCGCGCGCGGCCACCTTGATGGACATGACCAAGGAAAGCCTCTCCGCCAGCCGCATGGAGGCGCGCATCCTTTCCCAGCTCAAGCCGGAACCGGGGACCGAAGCCGATCCCGAAACCGCCGCGCTCCCCGCAGCCGCCACGGCCTTTACGCCGGATGCGAAGCCCGCATCCGGTTCGCCGAAGGAGCTCGGCGAACTCCTCAACAACGGGGCGGTGGTTGAGCAGATCAGCCCCCAAAGCCTCAAGGCCCTGCTCGCCTGCCAGGTGACCATGGAGCGCGAACTGCAATACATGTCCTCCACCCGCGGCAGGGATCGTAAGCATCATCTGAACGGCTACCTCCGTGAATTGGCCTTCGCCCAAGGGGTGTTGGCCGCCGAAGCGGAGTTCCAGCGGGGTAATATCGACCGGAGCGATCTGTCCGAGATCCTGCAGGGCTGGACCGCCAAAAAGGCCCTCCCCCAGATCTGATCGCGCCGGCTTCCGTCACGTCCGCGTTACGTTTCCGGGAGGATCCACATGCAGCCCCTTCGTCCCTTGCGCGTCCAAGTCTTCCAGCATGTCCCGTTCGAGGGTCTCGGTTCGATGGAACCCTGGTTCCGGGAACGAGGCCATTCCTTGAGCCATGTCCGCCTGTTCGCCGGGGAATCGGCGCAGGGCCCGGGTCCGCAACCGGATTGGATCGTCGTCATGGGCGGCCCGATGGGCGTCCATGACGAGGCGGCCTATCCTTGGCTTCGGGAGGAAAAGCGCGCCCTCGAGGCCGCGGTCAAGCGCGGAGCGGCGGTGCTGGGCATCTGCCTTGGCGCGCAGTTGCTGGCCCATGCGCTCGGAGCCCAGGTATCCCCCAATCGGGAAAAGGAAATCGGCTGGTACCCGGTGGATTTGTCCCCGGAAGCCGCGAAAACCTGGCTGGGGCGGGTATTCCCCCCGCGCTTCACCCCGTTCCATTGGCATGGGGACACCTTCGGGATACCCCGGGGGGCCGTCGCCTTGGGCCGTTCGGAAGCCTGCTCGCACCAGGGGTTCCTGTACGGGGACAATGCCCTGGCCTTGCAATTCCACCCGGAGGTCACGGCGGAATCCTTATCCGGGCTGATGGAACATTGCGGTTCCGAATTGGCCACCGCGGGAACGTCCAAGGGCCGCCACGTGCAGGATGCGGACACCTTGCGGGCAGGCCTCGCCAACGCCAAAGAGCTCAACGCCATGATGGCCCAGGCCTGCGAGCGCCTGGAGAACCGGGCGGCCTGCACCTAGGCTCCGCATCCGGCCTAATACCCGAATTTCGTCTGGGCGTCCTTGATGTTCAGATCCTTGATCCAGATGTTACGGTAGCGCACGTCGGTGCCTTCGCTCTGGAGCTTCAATCCGTATAACGTAGCATTCAACTCCTCCCCGCTATGGTTGGCCAGGCCCGTGGCCGCACCCTTGGTTTCCCGGTTGTCATGCACAAGCACGCCGTTCCACCAGACCGTGGTATAGGCGTTGGCGGTCTTGTTGCCCCCCGCGTCGAAGCGGGCCGAGCGATAGGTGATGTCATAGGATTGCCATACGCCGTTTGCCTTGTTCGCGTTCTTGATGGGTACGTATTCGTTGACGATGCAGCCCATGCCGTGGCTGTCCGGGAGTTTGGTGCTGTCCTGGTTCCAGGAGAGGATCTGGATCTCGTGGCGGCTTTGGATGTACACCCCGCTATTGTTGTAGCCGGGCGAATAATTGGGCGAAATGGGATCGGACGCGTTGGCGTTCTCGGTGGAGTCGTACTCGCCCATCAGGTTGAACTCCACGTGCAACTGCGCATCCGCATGGGTCTTGATGGCCTGGATATCATCGTATCCCCACAAGCGGTTGCAGCAGGACTGGAGGGTGACGCGGTTCGTGTCCTTCGGGAAGGCGGGATCCTTCGCGATCTTGAAGGTATTCTTCGCCGCCGTGTATTTCGCCAGTTCGGTTTCGTTCACGGCCGGGGTCCAATCCTGCCACTTGGCCTTCAGCTCGGCGGCGGCCGCGGCTTTCCCCTTGGTGCCGTCGAAGAGCACGTAGGCTCCGTAGGGCATGGACGCGCCCACTCCGATGGCGGCGCGCGCGGGATACTCGAGGACGATGTCCCCGAGATCGGCATCGTCCGCGGCGTAGGGCACGGACTTGGGAAGGAGTTTCGCCATCGAGACGTCCACCTGGCCGGCCGCCACCTTGGCCTGGCCGCGCCGGGCGGAAAGGGCCGCATCGGACCGCGCCAGCCCTTGCCCGCCGGGGTTACCCAAGCGCATGACGCGCCGCAGGAAGGAATCTCCGCCCGTGGTGATGCGGGCGAAACCCAGGAAATTCTCCTCGGGCCAGGCGGACAGGCCCACATGGTTCCATCCCGCATTGGCGGAGCGGAATTCCCGGACCTCCAGGGTCCGGCCCGAAGCGCCAAGGATTTCCACGCGAACGGGCTGGGAGGCGGTAAGGGCTTCGAACCAGAGATCGCCATCCCGCAGAAAGGGGGCGGCAGGGAGGAATCCCATACGGGGGGAGGGGCGCAGGCCGGTCGGATCGCCCTTAAGGGCGAATCGGCCGTCCGCACCGGTAACCGCGGCGAGTCCGGATCCCGCGACCTTGACGGATGCGCCCGCGACGGGTTCCATGTTCGCCTTGTCCAGGACCCGGCCTTTGAGGTTGATGGTTTGCGCGTTGAGGGCCGTGGCGGCGGCCGCCAGGCATGAAAGTAGTGAAATCGGACGTGAAATCCGTGTCGGCATGAACTCCCCCTTACAAGAACACCAGACATAAGGATAAGCCATTTGCCGGATTCACGATTCCGCTTTCCATCCGAAAGCGGCATATCCGTTCTCAAAATGGAAACCCCGGGCAAAAACCCGGGGTTTCAATAGGGGCCGGACGGGAAAGACCCGGAAGTCAACAACCCGGAAGTCAACGGGCCGGTTTTCAGCCGGCGTCGGCCAGGGTCGTTTCCAGGTTTTCCATGGACTCATCGGAGCGATCGATTCCCGGCGCCATCTGGGATGCCATGGGCAGGGGGGAAAGGACCAGGGACTGCGGAACGGTGATGGCGCGATCGTCCATGGGCGTCTGCGCCATATTCCGGGAAGGAGCGATGACGTCCTGAGTCTGCTCGGCCAGGGTCACGGGTTGGCGGCGCAGAAGGCTCTGGAGACGGGGCATTTCCAGGGTGCTGGAGATGGGGCCGAAATCGAAGCGCTGCATCAGGCGGTTCAGCTTCCATTCGGTGCTGTCCAGGTTCACGTAATGCTGGAAGGTCTGAAGGGGGCCCAGGTAATGGCGCTTCTGTTCCACGTCCAATTCCCAGGGATGCAGGTACACCATGGCGGGAAGGCCGCGCAGGTTCTGGCGTTCGATGAAGCGCTCCGTCACCTTGCTGGGGTAGAGGCGCAGGTAGCCGCCGCCGCCGACAGGGAGGATCTTGTTGCCGACCATCATGGTGGACATGGGCAGCTCGCGGATGGAGCGTCCGTTGGAGAGGCGCAGGGTATGCGGGTTGCGGTTGGGATAGTTGGGCATTCCGTAACGCTTGCGGGCGATGGGGAATACGCTGGAATCATACTCGAAGCCGTGCTTGGCAAGGATGTCCAGGGCCCACAGGGTGGAAGGCACCACGGTGAAGTTGGAGGCGCGATGGCCCTTGATGCGCTGGGAGGTGTGGCGGCCCAAGGCGTCCAGGGACCGGAGCAGATCGTCCTCGAATTGCCCGGGGGTCATTTCCGTGATCAGGTCATGGTTGTAGCCATGGGTCCCGATCTCATGGCCCTCGCGGTCTATCATGCGCACGACTTCCGGGAACCGGTCGGCCACCCAACCCAGGACGAAGAAGGTCGCCTTAACGTCATGGACGCGCATCAGCTCGAGCAGGCGCTCCATGTTCTGGATGATGCGGGTGGGCTGCTTATGCCATTCGCACTTGTTGACGATGGAACGCATGTTGAAGGCGTGGAACCAGCATTCGACGTCCACGGTGAGGAAGTTGCGGACCGAGGAGGATGCGTGCTGCAGGTCGAGCACGGAATCGAGGCGGATTTCGCGCAGGATCTTGCGGACCTTGAGGGGCGCGTTGCGCAGGGAAAGGCGGCCCCCGTGGCGCTTGACCTTATGGGCCAGGCGCACGATGAATCCCATGTCCTCCAGATCGAGATGCTCCTTGGTGCGGATGATGACTTCGGGATTGGGCTTGCCGCTCCAATCCATGGCTTCGAGGCGTGCGGCGAGGTCCGCGGCGTCGTTTCCGTTCAACACCTCGGGACGGGCCGAATGGCCGAAGCTGATGGATACGCGGGTGGAGTTCGGGGTGGCGGCCGAGACGGCGGCGGCGGCGGCGCGTCCGATGAAGGGCAGCAGCTTGGCGCGCTTCAAGGTGACCAGATCGCGGGTTTCGCCTTCGAACTGGGGCTTCTTCAACAGGTACAGCACGGTGTTCCACAGGATCCAATACTCCATTTTGATCCAGGAGGAGAGGCTGCAGAAGGAAGCGCGGTAGGAAAGGTCGTAATGGGACTTGCGAACCACGCTTTCGGCCGAATCGTCGTACCCGAGAAGGATTTGCGCGAGGCCGGTGAGGCCGGGACGGATATAATGGGTCCGATCGGAGTAATGGGGCAGGCTCACGCCGTACTGCTGGGTGAAGTGCGGGCGTTCCGGCCTAGGGCCGATGAAGCTCATATCGCCTTTCACCACGTTGATGAACTGCGGGATCTCGTCGATATGCAGGGCGCGCAGCCACTTCCCGAGACGCGTAACGCGGGGATCGACGCCTTTGGCGCAGAGCTGGGGTCCGTTGACTTCCGAGTCCACGCACATGGTACGGTACTTGTAGATGGAGAAGGTCCTACCTCCTACATCGGCCTTGCGGCGCTCATCCCCTTGGCGCGAACTCGCGCGTCCGCGGGCGCGCCGGTTCATGCCCACGCGCACCTGGCTGTAAAGCACGGGTCCCGGGGACTCGAGCTTGATCAGCAGGGCTATGATCGGATAGGTGAAGATGAACAGGCCGAACCCGGCAAGGCCGGCGGCGAGGTCGATGGTCCGCTTTGCGGTAGCTACAAGCCACGAAGGTTTCATTGTGGACTTCTCCCGAATTTCATTTTCGCCCCACCCCCAGTTACTTGTCCGGCCGACTCGTTCGGCGCCTGCCCTTTGGACGCGGTTCCTCGGAGCGGGATGGGTGCGTAGTGATAAATAAAGATTCCGGTAGACCCGGGAGGTAGCGAATTATCAGCGCAGATCGGGGGGAAAGAGAGTCAGGTTTCCGCCTTGTGGAAATTTATCTTAACGGAAAGAGTGTCGACCGTGCGACACCTTCCGCCATGCCCCCAGGCCCTCAATCGAGGTCCGGGGGGCGGAGGCGCTACTATATAGCAGGGGGAGTATCATGCAGGATACCATTACCATGACCAAGTTGATTCTCGTCGAGGACGATGCCGGGCTGCGCGAGCAGATGAAATGGGCATTGGGCGAGGATTTCCAGGTTCTGGAGGCCGATTCGCTCGATTCCACCTTGGCCTGCCTGGACTCGGACCGTTCGCCCCTCATATGCCTGGATATGGGCCTGGAAGGCCGTTCCGACCGTGGATTGGACATCATAGATGCGGTTTTGGCCGCTGATCGGACGGCGAAGATCATCGCCGTTACGGCAAACCGGGATGGCGCCGTCGCCAAGGAGGCCATCCGTAGGGGCGCCTTCGATTACCTTTCGAAACCACTCGACATGGACAGCTTGAAGAGCGTTCTGGAGCGCGCCAAGCGGCTTCGGGCCCTGGAAAGCGAGGATGATGATGCCCCATCCTGGATCCCCGTCGACCCCGATTGGCCCATGATCGGCGAAAGCGAGGCGATGAAAAGCATCTTTTCCGTCCTGCGTCGCCTTTCGGATACGGACGTGAGCGTCCTGATTACGGGAGAAAGCGGTACCGGCAAGGAATTGTGCGCCCGCGCCATCCACAAGCATAGCCGCAGACGGAATGCCGCCTTCGTGCCCATCAATTGCGGTGCGATTCCGGAGAATCTCCTGGAGTCAGAGCTTTTTGGGTATGTCAAGGGAGCCTTTACGGGTGCCGATGCCGATAAGATGGGTCTGATTGAATCGGCCCATAAGGGGACCCTTTTCCTGGACGAGATCGGGGACATGCCCCATACCCTTCAGGTCAAGCTTCTGCGTTTCCTCCAGGATCAGCGGCTCCAGAGGGTCGGGGACACCCGTGCCCGCGCGCTGGACGTCCGCATCATCGCGGCGACGAACAAGTCCACCTTGTCCGGAAGCGGCGAAGACGCCGCCATGCGCACCGACCTGTACTACCGCTTGAGCGAGTTCGAGATCAAGCTGCCGCCCCTGCGCGAACGCGGGCGGGACGCCCTGGTGCTGGCCGCCGGCATCCTGGACCGCAATCGCCAACGCTTCGGGCAACCCCGCTTGCGCATGTCCTCCCGGGCCGAGAAGGCGGTACTCTCATACGGTTGGCCTGGAAACGTACGGGAACTGGAGAATCGCCTGAATCGGGCCTCGATCACCTGCAAGGGGCAGATCATCGAGGAAGAGGACCTCCAGCTCGGCGACTCCATCGGCGGTAACATGAGCTATCGCGAAGCCCGGAAGGCCTTCGAAAAGAACCTGCTCCTGAACGCCTTGCACCGGTCCAACGGGAACGTGTCCCTGGCCGCCCGTACCGTCGGCGTTACCCGTCCCACCTTTTACGATATGATGCGCAAGACCGGCATCTATATCCGGACCGAAGCTAAAGTCTGACCTTCGAAGGTCCGGCAAACCGTTCTGATAAAAGGCCTCCGCACAAAAGCGGAGGCCTTTTTATTATCGACCGCGCTCAAGCCGCCACGAGAAAGCGATGCCGCGCAGGCCCGGCATCGCGTCTAGAACCAGAGGAACCGCATCCCAGGCATTCCATACGCCAGCCCGGCAATCGCGAGATTGACCAGACCATGCACCACAAGGCAAACCCGGAACGATCCCGTCATGGCGTAGATCCAGGACGTGAACAGGAAATAAAGCGCGGCCGCGATCCAGGCGGAAGGAGCATGTCCCAGGGAGAACAGCACGGTGCAGCCGAGGACGGAGATAGCGGACAGGGGAGGGGAGGAGAGCGGAACGGGGTGGGAGTCCATGCGCTCGCCCAGCCTGGCCGGGAATCCGCCCGGGCCGGAGCGCATCCCGAGACCGAACAGGAGTTCGCCCAGCCAGGCGCGGCAGAAGCCCTCTTCGAAGACGGGAACCAGTAGAGCGGAATTCACGGTGCGGCCGATCCAGTAAAAGGCGGAAGGCTCCGCGGCTTCGGCGCCCGCGAGATGCCCCCGCCACCAGGGCAGGGCCAGGGAAAAACGGTAAGCCAGGATCCACAGGGCCAGGGCCCCGGCGGATGCGGCGATGGCGATCAGGACCGGGCGCAAGGTGAGTGGCGGGCCGAAGCGATACCGCGCGCGGAAATGCCAGAGCAGCCAGGCGACCGCGACGAAGCGCGCGAGGACGACGGCGTCAGGACCGATCGCCCCGGTCAGGGCGCCGAGCCCCACATAGGCGGCGTAAGGCAGGAGGTAGGCGGGCAGGAGATCGGCGAAGGTCCGGTCGCGTGATAGAAGGCCGTATCCGACGGGTCCGTCGCCGGCCAAATCTAGGCGCCTTCCGGCCCGGAGGGTTCCTGCATGCTGCTGCAATGGATGGCGCCCTGGCCGAATACGAGGCTGCGGCAATCGATGGGGACGATGCGCCGATCGCGGAACCGTTCCTCGAACATCTGCAGTGTCTTCTCGTCGCGCTTGTCCTGGAACACGGGCACGAGCACGGCGCCGTTCAGGATGAGGAAGTTGAGATAGGTGGCGGGCACGCGCAGGCCCGCTTTCACCAGGCGGGCCGGCATGGGCACTTCCACCACTTCCAGATCCGCATTGCGGCTATAGCGGTTGAGCGCTTCCATATTGCGCTTCAGGGGGAGGTAGTTCTCGTCCCGGGAATCCGTTTCGATGGCGCAGAGCACGGTTCTTGCGTCGGAGAAGCGAGCCAGATCGTCCACGTGTCCGTCCGTATCGTCCCCGTTGATGCCGTCTTCCAGCCAGACGGTCCGGTCGATGCCGAGCCAGTTGTGCATCACCTGTTCGATGCGATCGCGGTCCAAGGTCGGATTGCGGTTCTTGTTCAACAGGCATTGGGTGGTGGTGAGGAGGGTGCCGGTCCCGTTCACGTCGATGGAACCGCCTTCCAGGACGAAATCCACGCTTACGGCCTTCTTGCCGCGCACGTCCGCCATGAAGTGGGGCACCGCATCGTCCTTGTCCCACGGGGGATATTTGCCGCCCCAGGAATTGAAGGTGAAGTCCAGGGTGATCAGTTCGCCGCTTCCCGCGCGCACGGTAAGGGCCCCGTAATCCCGGATCCAGCTATCGTTGGTCGGGCACTCCAGGATCTCCAACCGGAAGGGCGCCGCTTCGGCGACGGCCTCGAAGTCGCGCCGGAGCCTGTCGCGCAAGGCTCCGTCGTTGACCAGCAGGTTCACGTCCTGGAAACGCAGGGAGGCCCGTATGATTTCCCGATAGGCGGCCTTGGCGTCCTCCCAGACCGGGGTCCACGTATCCGCGTTCTGCGGCCAAGTGTACCAGATGGCCTTCTGCTTTTCCCATTCCGCGGGGAGGATCAGGTTCTTGTGGGTCGGTTCGAAGGGATTCTGCATGGGCTTGGCACCTGTCGGAGTGGCGGGTTGTCGATGGGATGCGGAAAGGGGGCGCGCTGCCGGCGGATCACCGGGCGAAGCGCTTCTGGATGTCCGAATAGGCGTCGATGCGACGGTCCCGCAAGAAGGGCCAGACCCGGCGATGGTTCTCGACCTCGCCGGTATCGACGTCCCGGATGAGCAGGCCTTCGCGGGAATCGTCCAGGCGATCGAGTACCTGTCCGCCCGGATCGCAGATGAAGGTGTTCCCCCAGAAACGGAGATGGCCTTCCTGGCCCACCCTGTTCACGGCGGCCACGTACACGCCGTTTGCGATGGCATGGCTGCGCTGCATGGTGATCCAGGCGTCGAGCCATTTGGCGTTGAGATGCTTTGCTTCCTGGGGATTGAGCCCCGCGGTTTCACGATCATCGTAGCCGATGGCGGTGGGATAGACCATGAGGTCGCAGCCCTGCATGGCGGTGAGGCGCGCGCCTTCCGGGAACCATTGATCCCAGCAGATGAGGACGCCGATGCGGCCATAGGCGGTCTGGAACGCCTGGAAACCCAGGTCGCCGGGGGTGAAATAGTATTTCTCGTAGAATCCGGGATCGTCCGGGATATGCATCTTGCGGTACAATCCGGCGCGGCTGCCGTCGGCGTCGAAGACGATGGCGGAATTGTGGTAGAGGCCCGGCGCGCGTTTCTCGAAAAAGGGGACCACCAGCACGATCTTGCGCTCGCGCGCCAAGGCGGACAGGGTTTCCAGGGCGGGATGATCCAGGCCCATGGCCAGATCGAAATGGCGTTGGTCCTCTTCGATGCAGAAATAATCGTCGAAAACGAGCTCGGGCAGGACTACCACCTGGGCGCCTTGCGCGGAGGCTTGAACGATGCGTTCCTGCAGCTTGGGGAACCGATCGGGATCGATGCAGTTGCCCTTGGTCTGGATGAGCGCGAGCTTGAAACCCTTCATGTCTTCATATCCCATCTTTGACGACAAGGAGAAAATATAAACTTCGGCGGGATCGAGGCCTCCGGGACGGGCCGGCGGCAATGCCTTTGCCGTCCTTGTCCGCCATCACATTCCAATCCGGGCCGGGCAACTATCCTTGGAAAACCATGCGTTACCCGCTTTCGAACGACTTTGCGATAGATAAGTCCCTTGGCGCCTCCCACGAACCGATGGTCGTTTCGGACCTGGCGAACGACAACCCAGGGTCGTATCGCGGGGGAGGGGCCATGGAAAAGTCCCGCCATATACTCCTTTTGGAGGACGAGCCCATATTGCGGGGGATGCTTGCCCTGACCCTGTCCAGGCGCGGGTATCGGGTGTTGACGGCCGGGACCTTGCTGGAGGGGGAAGCCCTGGTACGGACCATGGGATGGTCCTGGGCGGACCTGGTATTGAGCGACGCCAACCTGGGCCGTGAACCGGACCGCTTCGACGGGTACCTTTTCCATGCGCGCTGGCGGGCCCGTTTCCCGGTCCCCCCTTTCCTGTTCATGGTGGGAGGCGCGTCCGCCGGCGGAATCCTGGTGCCGGGCCAGGACGATTGCCGGGTGGGGCGCATCGAAAAACCCTTCCGTCCCGGCGATCTGGTGAGCCTGATCGGCGCCATGCTGGCATGACGGGGCCGGACAAAGGTATCTTTTACGGAATCCCCTTCGAGGTTTCCGAATGAACAAATCCTACCAATCCCTGTTGGAATTCAGCCGTGACCTTTATGCCTTGCGATCCGCCGTGGGCGTGCTTTCCTGGGACCAGGAAACCATGATGCCCGCCAAGGGCGGGGAGGGCCGGGCCCGATCGATGGCATCCCTGTCCAGGGTGATGCACCAGCGCTTTTCCGAACCGCGGTTGCTGGAAGCCCTCGAGGCTTGCGCTTCCGGAGAAGGGCTTTCGGAGGAAGAGCGGGTGGTGGTGCGCGAAATGCGGCGCGATCGCGACAAGGCCGTGAAGGTTCCGGAGGCCTTGGCCGCGGAAATCGCCGAGACCGTCTCCCTGTCCCAACGCGTCTGGGCCGAGGCCCGGCCCAAGAACGATACCGCAGCGTTCAACCCCTGGCTCGCCAAGGTGGTTTCCCTGCGCCGCCGCGAGGCGGAATGCCTCGGTTACGCCGAGACGCCCTATGATGCCTTGCTCGACAATTACGAACCGGGCGCGCGCACGTCCTATCTCCGCAAGCTGTTGAACGATCTGAAGGCCGAACTGGTGCCCCTGCTGGGCAAGCTCATGGACGCCCAGGGAAAGGCCGCCTCGCCCCTCGACGGGAAATCCTTCCCCGTGGCCGACCAGCGGCTCTTCAACATGAAGATACTGAAGGCGATGGGATTCGATCTCGAGGCCGGGCGCCTGGACGAGTCCGCGCATCCGTTCACGGAAGGCCTGCATCCGGAGGATGTCCGTTTGACCACGCGCTACAGCGAAACCGATCTGATGTCCGCCCTGTTCAGCACCCTGCACGAGGGCGGGCACGGCATCTACGAACAGGGGTTCCAACCCCGCTGGTTCGGGACGCCCATGGCGGAGGCGGTTTCCCTAGGCGTGCACGAATCCCAGTCCCGCCTCTGGGAGAACCAGGTGGGACGGTCGCGGGATTTCTGGTCCTGTTACTACCCGTCCTTGCAAGGCATGTTCCCGAAGCAGCTGGGCGAGGTGGACCTGGGCGCGTTCCTCAAGGCGATAAACCGAGTGCAGCCCTCGCTCATCCGCGTGGAAGCGGACGAAGTGACCTACAACCTGCATATCGTCCTGCGCTTCGAACTGGAAACCGCGCTCTTCGGCGGGGAGCTGGAGCCCGCCGGCCTCGAGGCCGCTTGGAACGAGGGCATGCGCCGCAACCTGGGCGTGGCGCCGGAAAAGCCCTCGATGGGATACATGCAGGACGTCCATTGGAGCTGCGGTCTGCTCGGCTACTTCCCCACCTATACCTTGGGTAACCTGCGCGCGGCGCAGTTGTTCGATGCGGCCCAGAGGGCGATGCCTTCCCTCAAGTCGGACATCCGTTCCGGCAGCTTCGGCGCGCTCAAGGCTTGGCTCAATGCGGAGGTCCATCAATCCGGCCGTTGTTACGACGGCGATACCTTGATGGAAAAGGTCACCGGGAGCAAGACCTCGGCGGCTCCCTTCCTGGGTTACCTCAAGGAAAAATATGGAGCCCTGTACGGCATAGGACTCTAACGGAGTTCCCAAAAAGCGCCCGTATCCCGGGATTCCTTAACCGCTTCGGCGCCGGCCGGGGTATTGTACGGACAGGGGGGAACATCGCAGGGAGTTTCCATGTTCGCCCCGAGGACCGTCCGTTCCAATCCCTTCCACAATCGGCTCCGGCTTTCGCCGCGCGGGTTCCGCGCGGCGCTTTTCGTATTCGCGGCGTTCATCGCAGCCTCGCCGCTCCGCGCCCAAACCCCGGCCAGGTTCAAGGTTCTGGTCCTGGGGCTTCCCGACCCCAACCATCCCGCCACCGGCGCGGCCGGAAACAAGGCCGTGCAGGAGATCGCGGCCGGGCAGAATTACACCGTGGACATCTGCCTGGACCATACCAGGCTTACGGACGAATTCCTGGCGCCTTATCAAGTGATGGTGTGGACCATGGCCGCCCCACTCGATTGGCCCCGGCCCATCCAGGCCTCGATCGAGAAATTCGTCCAGTCGGGCAAAGGCTGGATAGGTTTCCATGTCTCCGGCCTGACGGGCATTTCCAATCCGGAGTGGACCTGGTATCAGGATTGGCTGGGAGGCTTGACCTTCAAGGGCCATCCAGCTACGCGGCAGAACGGCACGGTCAAGGTGGAGGCTGCCGCCCATCCCGTCCTCGCCGGCATTCCCTCTTCCTTCAGCATCCATGAAGAATGGTATTCCTGGACCAAGAGCCCGCGCGGCCGCGCCGACATCACCATCCTGGCCACGGTGGACGAGTCTTCGTACGCGCCGGGCGGATCGAATATGCCCGGCGACCATCCCGTAATGTGGTCGAGCAACAAATACGGTCCGATGATCTATACCTGCCTGGGCCATGAGCCCGAGGCGTTCTCGAACGCGAACATCCGTAAATTCCTCGCCAACGCGATTCCCTGGGCCGCCAATCCGGGCGTGTCCGCGGTCAGGCTGGCCAAGCCCATGCCGGAGCGGATGGATATCCCGGTCTTGCGATGGGACGGGCATCGCCTGCGCGCGGAGCCGGGCGGGGGAGGGAAGCCGGGTTGGGATCCGGACGGCCGCACGACCAGGGCCCTTATTCCGTTCGACTGATCCGTTCCGGCAGCTTCGGCGCGGGGGAAAAGAAAAAGCCCGGGAGAACCCGGGCTATCAGAATCGTAAGGGACGGTCCTGAATCGGACCGGTCGTCTTAGCTGGCCAAAGCCTGCAGATAACCCTCATACTTCTCGCGGAGCACTTCCTTGTTCTTGTTCTTCCGGATGCGGCGCAGGGCCTGGTCGCGGAGCTGACGAACGCGTTCGTGGGAGATGTTCAGGGTTTCGCCGACCTCGCGGAGGGTCTGGGGCGCCTCGTGGTTGATGCCGAACAGGCCTTTGATGACCTGGGCTTCGCGCTCGGGGAGCTCGGACAGCAGATCCTTGGCCAAGAGCTCCACGGACTGGATTTCCGCTTCGGCTTCGGGATTCACGGCCTTGTCGTCCGGCAGGACCTCCTGATAGGTGGTCTTGGTGTCGGTCTTCAGGGGCGCGTCGAAGGAAATTCCGGCTTCGCCCAGCTGGATCAACTCGCGGATATCGTCGCTGAGCTCCTTGCCCTTGGACTTTTCCTTCAAGGCCTTGCGTACCCGGAGATGCTGGTTGGCCGGCAAACGGATGAGCGAGCCCTGCTCGTTGATGGCGCGGGTGATATAGGCCTTGATCCACCAAACGGCGTAGGAAATGAATTTGAGGCCGCGGGAATGGTCGAAGCTCTCGATCGCGCGGATAAGGCCCATGGCGCCTTCGCTGACCAGGTCAGGAAGGGGAATCGGGCAACCGCGGTACTGGAGGGCCACTTTCAGGACGAAGCGCATATTGGCACTTACCAGCTTTTCGCGCGCGGCGCGATTTCCCTCGCGGCAAAGCTTGAACAACAGGTGTTCATCCTTGCGGTCGATGGGGCTGGTCTTCCGGATATCCTCGAGGTAGCGCTTGAGGGTCTCATCGGTGGTGTCAAAGGTCATTTACCTGTCCTTGTTGGGTTGGGTTCGGTCAATTCCTAAGCAATAGCCGTTCCAGCGGGTCGTTGCTCTATTCAATCAAATTTGTAAAGGTTTTTTATAAGAATTTCTGAAAAAGTCATATCCTGTGACGTAACTGTGAAATACGTCATTGCTCGTGACAAAGCAAAGCTTTTTTGAAGAATATGTTGCTGAACCTCAACCATAAAATCACTAATAACAGAAATAACTACCAAAAATGGATGATTTTGTGTCACGATTCGTGACCATACCCCGATTTAACCCGAATTATTGCGGTCATTGAGGCTCAAGCCCGGAGCAACTTCGGTCGATAACCTCTATGTACACGGTCCGGGATAGGGAGATCCATGGCAGATGGTCTATCAGTAGGCGGGTTGGCTTCAGGGCTCGACACCACCTCTATCATCAACGGTCTTATCCAGATCGAGAATCAGCGGGTCGTCCGCGCCGAAAAGAAGAAGAGCGACATCGAGCTCAAGCTCGCGACCTTCAATGATCTCAAGACCAAGCTGGGCGATTTCTACACCCAGGCCAAGGAGATGGACAAGTCCACGGTGTTCAACGTGTTCAAGTCCTCGTCTTCCGACGAATCAGTGGCCAATATCACCGGCGAAGACAGCGCCACCCAGGGCAACTACGACGTCAAGGTGCTGGGCTTGGCGAACTCGCTCAAGGTCGCCTCCAAATCCTTCACCTCCTCGACGACGTCCCTGGCCATGACCGGAAGCTTCAACCTTTCCGTATCCGCGGCCGCTCTCAAGGCGGACCCCACGGTCGCCAACGTGCAGGTGGACATCGCCGCCACGGATACGCTTAAGGATATCGCCGCCAAGATCAACCGCACCAAGGGAACGGGCGCCACCGCTTCCGTGATCCAGATGGGCAGCGGGGATTACCGCCTGATGGTTACGGCCGTCGACGAAGGTTCCAAGGCCTTTTCCATGAGCCCGGTTTCCGGCCAGGGCGTGCTTTCCAACGGCCTGGATTTCCTGGCGGAGGCCACGGTCGGCTCTACGGCCCGCCAATCCCTCCGCACGAATTTCGATTTCCGCCTGGCGGCCGGGGGCGCCGCGACCTCCGCCTCCACCTTCGCCAGCCTGTTCAACAGCATCGGCTCCTCCAGCGCGATAACCAACAACGACACCATCAGCATCACCGGGACCATGGCCAACGGCGTAGCGGCCGCCCCCACCACCTTCACCATCGCCAATCCCGCCACCAGCACGGTGGGGGATCTCCTGACCAGCATCCAGACCGCTTACGGCGGAGCCGCCGCCGTGGACGTTTCCCTGAACGCATCGGGCGAGGTGGTGGTCACCGACAAGTCCACCGGCACCACGTCGATGACCCTGACCATGGCGTTCAACGACGCGGACGCTTCCGGCTCCAAGCTGGGAGTGGGTACGAGCCAGGTCCGCTCCGAATTCAAGAACGTCATCGCCGACGGCAAGAAGGCCTTCTACCTGATGAACGACATGTCCGTTTCGTCCCAGACGAACCGCGACAACAATACGGTCGCGGGCACGGTCTTCGAACTGAAGAAGGTGGACGCCACCCAAAAGGTGAAGCTGACCCTGGATTACGACAAGGACGGCATCAAGAAGAAGGTGCAGACCTACCTGGACTCCTACAACCAGCTGATCAAGTTCCTGGACGAGAAGTCCAAGATCGAGGTCAAGCAGGAGGCGAAGGACGGTTCGGCGACCGCGGGCAAGAAGACCAGCATCGTCAAGGGCCCTTTCGCCGGCGATTCCTCCATCCTGGGGCTCAAGGCGCAGCTGACCTCGATGATGACCAACAAGCTCGATGAACTCACCGACCAGAACCTGAGCAAGTTCTCCAGCCTGGCTTCCATGGGCATCACCTCGGAGCAGAAGACCGGGTTCCTGACCATCAACGACACCGCTTTCACCGCGGCCCTGGACCAGGATTTCGAGGGCGTGAAGCGCGTATTCGTCACCAACGGGTACATGACCAATTCGGCGCATACCTTCGGCACCTATACCAAGGATACCAAGACCGGCGTCTACGACATCAACCCGGCCGGCGCCACCTTCGACTCGGACAAGGGCACGGGCACTTCCTGGGCCGCGGCCTCCATTTCCGGCGACGGCGACATCATGAATTCGGACAACGGCGACTCCAAGGGCATGGCCATCAAGGCCGCTACGGGGAGCGGAGCGGGCAAGGTCGTGTTCGTCCGCGGCGTGGCCGGGCAAATCAAGGATTTCTACGACAAGATCACGAATTTCGTCGATGGTTTCGTGACGACCACGGCCAAGAATTTCTCGGACCGCATCAAGGATGAGGATACCCAGATCACCCGCCTGGAAAAGCAGGTGGCCACCGTGAAGGAACGCCTCACCAAGCAGTTCGCGAACCTGGAGCTTTCCATTTCCAAACTCCAGTCCCAGAGCGCCGCCTTCAGCGGCCAGATAAGGAAGTAAGATGTCATACGCGCATCAAAGCTACAAGACCGCCAACATAACCACGGCCGATCGCGGCAAGCTGGTGATCATGATCTACGATCACTGCATCAAGTGGACTAAGAAGGCGGAGGAAGAGCTGGAGCTGAAGCACACCGAACAGATGGTGCGCGCGGTGCAGCGCGTCCAGAACGGCCTGACCGAGCTGATGTGCGCGCTGGACATGGAACGGGGAGGCGAGATCGCCAAGAACCTGTTCCGTCTCTACGAGTTCTATTCCCGCCACCTGACCATGGCCATCAAGGATCGCTCGTACCAGCAGTTGCGGGACGTTTCGGGGATGATGAGCATGTTGCGGGAAGCTTGGCTGGTGGCCATCGAGAACGTGCGCCGGGAATCCCATGGCAGCCTGGCCGAGAAGTCGAGCGCCCAACTCTCCCTGGTTTCCTGAGGATATAAAGGAAAAGATGCACCCTTTGACGCAGAAAATAGTCGCCGAGCTGGATATGCTCTATGGCCTCTACCAGATGGCCGTGGACCTGACCAAGCGAATCCGTCCGGAGGACGAAGCCAAGACCCAGCGCGTGCTGGAGGCTCGGCAGAAGGTCCTGGACCATACCACCAAGGCTTCCGAGGACCTTGTGGACCTGTTCAAGGCTTTCCAGGCCGAACGCCTGATTCCATCCAACGAAAAGGCGTTGGTGGAGGAGAAGCGGAACCTGATCCAGGACGTGGGCGCCCGCATCCAGGCCGCGGATCACCATATGATCCGGCAGATGCAGGCCAAGATGGCCGAGATCCGCAAGCAGCTGGCGGAGCATACCGAACGCAAGAACGCCATGAAGGCGTACATCAAGGCTCCTCAGCCGCAACTGTCGATGCGATAACGGTCGTTTTCACATGGCCTTCCGGACGCCTGCGGCGGACGGAAGCGCCCGCGGCCGCCCTGAAGGCGGTTCGCTCCGACCGCTCCTGCGGCCGGCCCCGGCACCTCCCAAACGGCGGTAAGATGCGCCCGCCGCGCCGGGTCCGGTCCCAGAGGCGATTGTGCCGGGGGCGGGAAAAAGAAAAAACCAGGAGCGCGCTCCTGGTTTTGCATTTCCCCCTTTTCCTGCCCCAAGCTCCCGGTCCCCGGCAGCGCAGAGAGGATCGCCTATTCTTCTTCCGCTTCTTCCGCTTCTTCCGACCCGTCTCCGTCACCGATCGTGTCATCCAGTCCCATGCTCGGCGCGATCGCCCTGGGGAGCACGCCCGGCGGGGGTCCCAGCAGTTTGAACGCCTCCACGAACTGATCCACGGATAGGTCCTCGGCGCGGGAGTTCTCGCCGATCACGATGGTCTCCTCCCCGTCGCCCATGTCCTTGGCGGCATCGTTCAGGGCGTGCAGGACCTCCTCCACCTTCTCTTTGCGGTAGAAGGGCATCAAGGAGTTCGACAGCTTCTTCCGCTTCTGGGAAAAGGCGATTTCCACGAAACGCAGGAACATGGGATCCGAAATCTTGGGCGCCGCCAGCGGGGTGAGCCGCACGGTGGCGGACATGACCTTCGGACGGGGGCGGAACGCGTCCTGCCCGATCTTCTGGAGCAGCTCCGCCGTGGCATGGTTCTGGATGAATACGCTGAGGAACCCGAAGTTGCGGGTATGCGGCTTGGCGCAGATGCGCTTGCCCACCTCGTACTGGACCATGATGTTCATGGACTGGAAGCGATGGATGAAGGGCAGGAACCGGAACAGGATGGGCGCGGCCCGATTGTACGGCAGATTACCGACCACGAGGGGTTTCTTCCCCGGTTCGCGTTGGAGAAGCTCCTCCACGTCCACGCGGGTGGCATCGGCCTGGACGATGTCCAAATTGCCCCATTGCGGGTGCTTGCGGAGATGCTCGATCCATTTCGGATCGATCTCGATGGCGGTCAGCTTGGCGCATTCGGCGGCCAGGCGCCTGGTGATGGCACCGGCTCCGGGGCCGATCTCGATCACCCAATCGTTTTTTCGGGGACCTACGTCCTCGGCGATTTGGCGCACGACGGTCTCGTCGATGAGGAAATTCTGACCGAATTTCCAGCGTTTTTTCCGGTCGTCGTTTTCGGGTTCGGGTCTTCGCATTCGATTATGGAGTTTTGCCGCGGGGTGGAGCCAATGCAAACAGGCCGGCTGGGCCCCTGGTTGCCGGGGGGCATCAAGGTAGTAAAAGGAGGCCGTACTCCCAGTAATATCAACCGCTTGTGGAAAAAATATTTCAGGCCGGGACAGGTTTGAATTGGCCTTTTTCGTATAATAATCCGACCTGTGCCGAATCGGCAGGGGTTGAACCCGTCCGGCGTTACGGTGAGGTTCGCGAGGAATTTGCATGGATCGATTTCCAGGCCGGGCGCCCGCCGCCCAGGCATCATTCCTTTCGTGTCCCGTATCGGAGGGCAGCGCGCATTTCCGTGCCTGAAAACCCAGCCCTTCCGGACACGCGCGCGTATCGCGCGGAGTCCCGGTCCCTAAGGCGAATTTTCTCCACCTGCTTCCTACTCGCCTTGGGCGCGGTTCCCGGCGACGCCATCTACATCGAACAGCAATCCTACCTGGCCGTGCCGGATGCGGCGAAACCGCTCGATGAACTGCTGCCGCAAAAGGGCGTGGAGAGCACGGGCGGCCACGGCATGCTCCAGGTCAACAGCGTGTACCTCAAACGGCGCCATAACGTCAATTTCGAAACCCGCGAGGTGGAGATCATCCGGTACGTGGGACTGCCGCCTCCGGACGCGCAGCCGGGCTCCCAGGACACCACGCCCATGTGGCAGTCCTATTATCGCGAGTTGAATTCGTACTCCATGGACATGAGCGACCTCGCCCTGCGGCGCTTGTGGCTCAATCAGTTCATCGGCAAGGAAGAGGCTTCCCAGGCGGGCGGGCCGGGGATGCTCGACATCGTCCTGCCCGTGAACGTGCCGGATTGGATGAAGCGGATCGGCGTGGACAAGCCCCGCCTGCGCATCAACGGTTCCTATAAACTGGTGGTGGAAGGCACGCGCCTTTCCGGCAACGGGGCGCCCAACGGCGGAGATACCTGGTTCCCGACCCTGCACATGGATCAGCAGCCCGCCTTCTCCGTCAAGGGATCCATCGGCCGGCTCATCAATATCGAGATCAACAGCGAAGAGGGCTTCGGCACCAACCTCAAGGAACAGCTGAAGATCACCTACAAGGGCGAAGGGGACGAGCTCGAAGACGACATCATCCAGGAAATCGAGGCGGGAAACACCTCCCTGGCCCTGACCGGGACGAGCCTTACGGGCTATACCGAAAGCCACAAAGGCCTTTTCGGCCTCAAGATGCGCATGCGCTTCGGCGGCCTCGAGGTCACCACCATCGCGTCCCAGGAGGGCGGTTCCCAGGAACGGCAGACCCTGGGAGTGGGTTCGGTCCTGTCGGATGCCGTGCGCGAGGACCGGGACATCGATTTGCACCGGCACTTCTGGCTCAAGCTCCAGGACCGCGCGGAATACGGCGACGCCCGGAACTGGGACGCGAATTCGCAGCGGTACCTCAACGGAGGGACGGGCCGGCGTCCCGTCCAGGTCTTCGAGCTGCAACAGGGCACGACGGAGACCACGGTCAAGGATACCTCCATCGCCTGCCCGTACAACCTCGACGGCGGAATCATCCCCGAGCGCTGCGAAACGGGATTCTGGCGGCCCATGAAGGAAGGCACGGAGTTCTTCTACGACGAGCGCATGCGCATGCTGACCGTGCCGAGCGGCAACCGCAACATGTCCATCGCCGTGCGTTGGCAGGGGGACTTCACCAATAGCGCCACCGACCTCCGGAAGCTGGTCCTCATCCACTCCCGTTCCGCCGTGGGCGTCCCCGAGCTCGACGATCTCATGTGGCGGAACGTCTACGGCATCAGCCGCATCTCCAAGGAGGACAAGGAAAGCTTCCGGGTCAAAATGGTCAAGAACTCGGACAGCCTGGAACGGGACCAGAACGATACCGTAACCTATATCCGCAAGCTGGGCCTGGAAAAACCCGACAAGCCGGGCCAGGTGAACATCGACGACCAGACCCTCTTCAATCTCGAGCAGGGCTACTTCGTCCTGCCCTGCCTGGGCGGAATCAGCCGCGCCGACGATTCCGCCAATTGCCTCACTCCCATGAAGCGCGTCAATCCGGAAACCCACATCTACCAGGACCCGGTGGACGAGATCCAGAACGCCTCCACGGTCCACAAGTTCGTCATCTCCGGCAAGCAGAGGAAATCCACCTTCGACGTGCGCGAGACGTCCCATTCCGTGAGCGGAAACTCCTGCGTCGACATCGAGAAGGATACGGAAAAGCTGGTTCGCAATGGGTCGGAAGTGCTCGTCCGCAATGTCGACTACGAGGTGCTTTACGAGACCGGGCAAATCACCCTGCTCTCGCCGCGCGCCAAGGATCCCAACGCCAAGATCGACATCAGCTACGAGTGCAACCCGCCCTTCCAGATCCAGGACAAGATCCTGTTGGGCACGCGCCTGGAATACAAGCTGGATGGAATCTCGGACGAGAGCCTGCTGGGCGCCACCCTGCTCTATAAGAGCCAGAGCACCACTTCGGAACGGCCCGAACTGGGCCGCGAACCCTTCAACCAGTTCCTGTGGGGATTCAATGCGCGCCTGGCCGGGGCTCCCAAATGGATGACGAGCGCGGCCAACATCTTCCCCTTCGTGCAGACGGAGGCGCCATCAAAGGCCAATTTCGAATTCGAAGTGGCCCAGAGCCGGTATAACCCCAATACCAAGGAAAGCGCCTACCTCGACAATTTCGAGGGGAGCGAGAACATCCTGTCCATGCCCATGACCATCTACAGCTGGTTCAAGGCGTCGCCCCCGGCCTACGACGATAACGGCAAGCCGGACGAGACCCTGGACTTCCGCCACCAGGGCACCTTCATCTGGCACTCCAGCCGGAAGGAGCCTTATTCGCGCATCTACGGTCCGACGGGCAACAGCTATACCGACAGCCGCGAGCAGACCTTGCTGCAGATGTCCCTCCAGCCCAACGACAACCTGGAAGGCCGATCCTGGGGCGGCGTGATGCGGGCGCTCAGCCCGGGCCTGTTCAACCAGAGCAAGAAGCGCACCCTGGAAGTGGTCGTGTACGGCCGCGAAGGCACCCTGGCGGTCGATATGGGCCAGGTCTCCGAGGACGTCAGCATCACCGGCGTCAACAGCGGCCGGCCCGATGGGAAGCTGGAATCGGAAATCGAGGTGGGGCGGGACATCTTCAACAAGGAGGACGCGGGGCTCGACGGCAAGAAGGGCGTCCTGGAGTCCGGCGTGCAATGGGAGTGCAAGCCCTCGTGCTACGCCATCCCCCTGGGCGTGGGCAACCTGGACCGGGGCGCGGACGATTACCAGCAGCCGGTAGGGGCCACGGAGGAGAATTACCGCGTCAACGGGACGGAAGGGAACAACAAGGGGACCGGGGGTTACTCCTATGATACGGAGGATCTCGATCGTTCCGGGGTGCTGGACGTGAAGAACAGCTACATCCGCTACGTGATGCCCCTGGACAGCGCCTGCACAGCCCGCTTCCATTGCGAAGAGCTCAAGAGCGGGTGGCGAAAATACCAGATCCCCCTGTACGGGACCGGCAGCCGCATCGGCGGCAACGGCGGCGAGAGCGAAGCCCAGATCCTTTCCAACGTGAAGATCGTACGCGCCTGGATGGGCCGCCTGCCTTCCCGGGTGACGCGCAGCCAGACCTTGCTGGCGCGCCTCAATATCGTGGGGAACACCTGGGAGGAGAGCGATCGCAACCGGGATTTCGAAACCGACGCGGATCGTTTCGCCACCGGGGATTTGAGCGACAGTTCGGCCATAAGGGTTCCGCCGGCCACCCCCGACAGCAATCGCCTCAAGGTTACGGTGATCAACAAGCAGGAGGAGCGCCGCTACCTTCCCTCCTCGAATACCAAGATCGAAAGGGATACCCGGACCGACGAACCCCTTCCCGAGCGGTCCCTTGTGCTGCGTTACGCGAACCTGCATCGCGGCGAGGTGGCGGGCGCGACGCGTCTGCTCGGCAGCGACCCGAAGGATCTGACCTTGTACGACAGGATCCGCATGGAGATCCACCCGGATTCCGAGTCCGTGATCTTCGGCCAGGATGGCAAATTCATGAATTCCAATCGTGTCAGCCTAGGGTTGCGCCTGGGCAAGGATCAAGGCAATCGCGACTCCAAGGATTATTACGAGATCCGCATCCACATGGATACCGCGGGCTCCTACGATCCCAAGCACCTCGCGCTCTGGGAGAGGAACTCATTCGATATCCGCATGTCGGATCTGACCAGCCTGAAGAACGACGCCGCGTACCGGGCCTTCAATGGGCGTCCCGTTTCCAGGCAAGCCTGGCATTCCGGCCGCAAGGATTCCTCCCTGACCCTTTCGGTGGTGGGCAATCCATCCCTGTCCCGCGTGGATTGGATGCGCCTGGTCATCTACGTCGATTCCGGGGCAGGGGCCTCCCAGTCCGGAGAAATCTGGGTCAACGACTTGCGCCTGGAAGGGGTGGATCATTCCCTGGGCAGCAGCATGCGCACCCAGCTGCAATTGGACTTTTCCGATTTCATCGGCGTGTCCGGGAACCTGACCTACCGCAACGGCGGCTTCACCACCATGAGCGAGACCAAGACCACGCCGGCCAATTCCCAGTCGACCGTGGATTACAACACCACCCTGAGCCTTTACGCGAACAAGCTTTTCCCGGATCAATGGGGCGTGAGCCTTCCCCTCTCCATGCAGTACCACGGCGCCATTTCGCGGCCGTTCACCAAGCCGTCCTCGGATCTGACCCTGGGCGGCACCGATTTCATGGACATCGTGCGGGACATCGCCGACGATCACCTCACCGTCCAGGGCCGGGACGACAGCCTTGCCGACGTGGACCGGCAGTATTCCCGCGTGTACCAGACGACGGTGTTCGAGGAGAAATTCTCCACCTCCTACAAGAAGGAGCACCGATCCTCCAACCGCATGAACCAGATCGTGTTCGAGCGGCCCGATCTGGAATATTTCTACGCGTCGTCCAAGAAAGAGGAGTTCTACGCCGCCAACCGTTCCCGCACCTACAATACCAGGCTCCATTACAGCCTTTCGCCCTTCGAGAACAAATCCTACAAGCCCCTGGGCTTCTCGGACAAATGGAAGTTCATGCCCGCCTTCCTTTCCGGCGTGGACTTGACCCCGTATCCCGACAAGCTCAACCTCACCGTGGCGGATCTTTCCTTCGTCCGCACCGAGACCGTCAACAAGCCGCGCAACGAGCTCGATAGGCCCCTGGCGATCGCTCCCACCTACGCGGTGGAGTTGACGCATGGCGTGGACATGGAATGGCGCCTGCTGACATTTTTCAATTTCGGCTACCGACTCGCCGTGGACCGGGACTTCGACAATGAGCACGGAAGCTTCGACAAGTCCTTTTTCGGGCAGGAGGACGACGCGATCGACAACGGGTTGTTCGCGAATGCGATCGTATTCGATTGGGACGGCAGCGACAGGTACCCGGGCCACCATGGGGAGGAGTTCACCATCCTGAACCGGGAGCGTAACCGGACCCAGAGCTTCCATACCGACGTGAACCCGAACATCTTCTCCTGGCTCACCATGGGCGCGAACTTCAATTCGGGCTTCCACCAGAACCGGGCCGATTCGGTGCGCGATCGCTATAGCACCGGCAATACCAGCCCTGAGCATTTCGAGGCGAACGCCGACCACGACATCAAGCTCAACGGCTCGTTGAGCCTGCCGGCTCTCATCGGCCCGACCGGGGACGGCAAGGGCCTGCTGGGGAGCTTCCGGAAGCGCATGGAGGATTGGCGCCTGCGGAACATCGACGTCAGCTACTCGGTCGGCCACAAATACAACAATGAGGAATTCACCTACGACTACCTGGACCGGCAAAACGATTGGGCCACCTATTATGCCTACCAGCTGGGCTGGGTCTATGATGACCTGGGGCAATTCCTCAGGACCCTGGTCGATGGGGAACCCAATCCATATTGGATGGATTACCTGATGGCCCCCGATCCGAACCTCAATACCAATTCCCGCTTCAGCCACGGGGTGAGCCGCAGCTGGGACGCGGGAACGGGCATGACCGTCCCCTGGCTCGATCTTGGCATGTCCTTGAACGTCAAATACACGAAGGAATACACCCTGTTCCGCGCCCTCACTCCGAGCGACACCTCCGTGGTGTGGCCGGACGTGACCCTGACGGGGACCTTCAACGATTTCGCCAACAAGATCCCCTTCCTGCGCAAGACGTTCCGATCGATGACCTCGACGACGACCTTCAACCTGCGCAAGGAGGATAAGCATGCCCTCTTCTCTTCGGCGCCGGAAACGGACAAGATTTCCTACCGGTTCGATCCCCTCGTCCGCCTGGCCGCGACCACCAACAAGGACGTACGCGGGGAACTCAGTTTCAAGACGGGCCTGGAAAAGGCCGTGGACTTCGAAAAGACCCCGGGCCTGGAAAAGCTGCCTTACCGTTTCTACCGGGACACGAGCCTGATCCCCTACCTCCGCACCGGGGACAAGAAGACCAAGCGCGACGCCTTCAATCTGGGCGGAGACGCCACCATCTCCTACGATGTGGAGACCCAGAAAGGCCTTCAGTTCTGGCGTTATTACGTGAAGCTGGAGAACAACCTTCGCCTTAAGGTCACGGGAAGCGCCAATTACATGTTCTCGGAGCGGACCTTGCCTGGGGGGGATCCGAGGAAGGATCAGAACATCCTCACCCTGACGACGCGGCCGGAGGTATCCTACAACTTCACCAACAACGTGGATGCGATGTTCTATACCCAGTACAAGTACGACAAGCTATGGCATACGCCGAAGGAGGAGTCGACCCATGAGTTGGCCGTCCATGGCGAGTTCACCATGCGTTTCTAGTCCAGCCCGATTTCCTTCCTCCGGCCGGACCCCTGGCCTCCCCTCCTTCTCCCATTCCAACGCCGGGCCCGATTCCCTCGTCAGGGCTGGACCTGAGGCCGATGGTGCAATCCGGGCTTTTCCATGAGGAGTGTTGACAAATAGGAGCCCAAAAACCGCAAATTCACGGTAAAATGGCCGGCCAGGGCTTAAAATCAACGCGTTGACAGGTCATAAACAACGGATTTTGCCCAAGGCGCCAGCCGGTCCAAGGGGGCCGACCTATATATTAGTCCAGCGTCGCGGACATGGATCCAAGGGGAGCCGGGTTTCGATGAAGACGAGCCGAACCGTGGGAGTGGTTCGGATGGGGATGCCTCGCATGGGCGGAACCGGTCGTCGGGTGAAGGCCAAATGCTGAATATCTTCGACTACCTGAATTACCAGTCCTTCATGAAGGACTATTACGAAGCGCGGAAAAAGCAGAACTCCTTTTTCTCCTACCGCTTCATGGGCAAGGTCCTGGGCATGGACCCGGGCTTCCTGGTCAAGGTCATGCAAGGCAAGATCCTGCTTCCCGAACGCGCCATCGCTCCCGTCGCCAAGCTGTGCAAGCTGGCCGAGAAGGAGGCGGAATACTTCGAGGCCCTGGTCCATTACGGGCGGGCCAAGACCCCGGACGACATCAAAATACGTTTCGACAAGCTCATCGCCTTGCGCGGCATGGAGTCGCGGCCGCTGGAGCCCAACCAGTACGATTACTACAAGAAGTGGTACCATGGGGCCATCCGCGCCCTCTTGACCTTCTGGGATTTCCAGGACGACTACAAGGCCCTTGCCGCGCGCGTGCACCCCGCCATCAGCGTCGAGGAGGCGCGGGAATCCGTGGGCCTCTTGGAGAAGACCGGGATCATCAGCCGCAATTCCGACGGCAAGTACGAAGTGCTCGGACCGCCCATCACCACGGGCGAGAAGTGGCAATCCACCGCCATCCGGAACTACCAGCAGGAAAGCATCGAGCTGGCCCTGCAATCGCTCGTCAAGGATCCCAAGGGCATCCGCGATATCTCCACGGTCACGGTGGCGATGAAGTTTTCCGACCTGGAGGAGATCAAGGCGCGCATCAAGGAGCTGCGGCAGTCCATCATGCACATGATGACGGACAGCGGCGAACCCGATTGCGTGTACCAGCTCAATTTCCAGGTCTTCCCCATGACCGCCGTCGACGAGAACGGCGGCTCCCTTCCGGAACCGGCGCGCCTCGCTCCGGCGCCGGCCGAACCCGTGGACGGCCCGGCCGCGGATGGGAAGGCATGATGCGCCGGATCCTTTTCCTTTCCGCCATCCTGGCCTTGTCGCTCCCCTTCCACGGGTGCGAAGGCGGGGGCAATTCGGGTTCGGAAACCACGAACGGCCTTACGGGCGTGGTGAAGGACGTGGAAGGCCGGCCGATCGCGGGCGCCCGCGTGCTCCTCCTGCCCGAGGATTTCAATCCCGCCGCGGACGATACCGGCGGATTCCCCTTGGAGACGAGGACGGATTCCAAGGGCACCTATAAGCTCGCCGACGTGGCCCCGGGACGTTACAATCTGGAGTTCTCGGACAGCTCGCACGGGACCCTTTCCCTGGCGCAGGACGTGGCGGTCCGGACCGGAGGCGGCCTGGCGACCTTGGACGGGACTTTGGGCATGCCGGGCGCGATAAGGGTCCGCATCGTGGATTTCCTGGGCGAAGGGGAAGCGGGATACGTCTATATCCCGGGGACCAACGCGCTTCTGCGCGTGGATTCGACCGCGCGCGCGGACGGTTCCGTGCGCATCGCGAACGTGCCCGTGGGGAGGTTCCCGCGCCTGCTGCTCGTGGTCGATGCGGAAGCGGACCGGAAAATCATCACCTTGGCGCGCGACTTCGAGGTGGATGCGGAAACCACCTTGGCCACCTCTCCTTTCCAGACCTGGGCGTCCTCGCGCAATATCCCCGTGAACACGGAAGCCATGGGCGTTACCGGCGCGGTGACGGATTTCCCGTTCCTGGTGCGGCTCAACGCCGCCAACTTCGACTTCAGCCAGGCCCGGCCGAATGGCCAGGACGTCCGGTTTTCCAAGCCGGACGGGTCGCCCATCCCTTACCAGATCGAACGTTGGGACGCGTCCGCCAAAAGAGCGGAAATCTGGACGCGCCTGGACACCGTGGCCGGGTCCGATTCGAAGCAATACATCACCATGCATTGGGGCCGGGGCCTGACCGCGCCGGGCGAGGAGGATCCCTCCGGTCTCCGCGTCTTCGGTCCGGAAGCCGGCTTCGCGACCGTCTACCATCTGGACGAAGCCGCGAATGACGACGCGGGCGGATACCACGACGCGACGCCCAACGCCAACCACGCCACCGCCGCCTCGATCAATCCCGGCGCCCTGGTGCCCGGTATCGTGGCCGGGGCCAAGGCTTTCGCGGGCGGGCCATTGTCCACCGTGGGCACTTTGACCGCCGCCATGCCCAAGGGGTTCACGGGGAATACCAGCTACACGGTATCCTTCTGGATCAAATACGACACGACGGCCACGCGCCAGACCATCCTCGATTTCGGGGAATTCGCCACCCTGAAGGACGTGCACTTCCTGATCCGCCCGGATACGCTGACCCAATTCGGCGCGTACGATGCGGATAGATCCACGGGATTCGATCCGGCCACCTGGCAGAACGTGTTCAAGCTATCCGGGCGGGCGGGGAAGTGGACCCATATCGCGACGGTCTACAACGCGGCCCAAAGCATCATCACCACCTACGTCAACGGGACGCCCGCGGACATCGTTCCCACCCAGGCGCTCAAATTGGACGGCGGCGCTTTGCGCATCGGCAAGGCCCTGGCGACGCATCCGCTCGACTCCCCCTTCAACGGGGCCTTGGACGAAATCCGTTTCTGCAACCGGGCCCTCTCCCCGGATCGCATCAAGCTCGATTACGAGACCCAGAAGCCCTAGCCATCCCCCGACCCCGCGCGGCCGCTCCGGCGGGGGATCCGCGCCCTAACGTACCTTACATGATACCCATGGGCCCCGGCCCATGCTGCGCTCCGGGGGCTCCGGGGCGCTGCCCGCTTCATCGCGATCCATTTCCATTCGTTGATAGGATATCCTCAACGGAAATTTCCCGGGCCGCCAACCGCCCTTTGGACGCAGGCCTATATTAGACGCAGCCGAAAGACGGACAACGGTCCGGACGCATTCTCCAAGGGGACCACACGACATGAAAAAGACGCTCCGAATCCCGCTCTTCCTCGCCGCGATGCTCGGCCTCACCGTTGCCGCGCGGGCCCAGCTTCCCACCGGCATGACCGTCGTGCCTTTCTACGATACGAGCAAGGCGGGTCTCAGCTTCGCCAAGGACAGGCAGTCCGTGGTCGGCATGTGGGAAATCCCGGGCAAGCCCGAGCATTTCCTGGTGCTGGGATATTGGGGATACATCTGGTCGCTCTATCCGGACACCACCAAGGCGTACGCGGCCGGCGCCATCAAGGATTACACCAAGAAACAGGTCGCCGATTTCAACAACGTGGTGATGAAGGGATGGGAGCAAGGGGCCCTGGGCGGCGCCTTCGATCCGGACTTCGCCTTCAACCGCTACTTCTACATCATCTACAACAAGTACGCCAACGTCTCCTCCTACCACGGGGGCATCAAGCCCACCTCCGCGGACGGGCCCGGCGCCGAGGGCCTGGTGGTGGTGGAGCGGTGGAAGGTATCCGCCGACTATAAGGCCCTGACCCGGGATACGACCATTTTCGCGGCCAACCATTCCACCGGCTACGGATCGAGCAACATGGTGTTCGGCAAGGACAAGCTCCTGTACATCACCGCCGATGCGTACAGCCAGAACAGCTGGGACAGCACCATTTTCATGCGCAAGGTGCTCCGCATCGACGTGTCCAAGCCCCAAGGGGGCCGGATGTACACCATCCCGGACACCAACCCCTTCTACAACGCGGCCAATCCCGCCGTGAAAAAGGAAATCTTCGCCTTCGGTTTCCGCAATACCTACTCCATCACCGCCGATTACCTCACCGGGAGCATCTGGGGCGCGGAAGTGGGGCAGGGAACCTGGGAAGAGGTCAACATCATCAAGGCCGGCAAGAACTACGGCTGGGGCAACGGCGGCGACGGCGCGGCGGTCGGCAGCAACAGCATCGGCATCGAAGGCCCGTGCAATCCCACCGGCGGCGGCTATACCGGCATCGGAACGGATACGGCCAACATGAGCGGCGCGACCTTGATGAACCCGTATTCCCGCACCTATAAGGGCCGCACCTACACCTGCTCCGATTTCACAAACGGCACCTGGAATTTCAACCATTCCGGCGCGGATACGCATGGCAGCAAGACCGCCCTTCCCGGGGTGGGGATCAGCTGCATCATCCTGAGCCAGGCCTTCCGCGGGGACCCGGCCTCGCCTTTCTACGGGTACCATTTCGTGACCGACGTGGCGAGCAACTATTTCATTGCCGTCAAGGAGGGCGTGGCCCTCCCCGTGAAGGTGGGAGGGGTCCCCAACAGCCTGGTCTTCGACGGCGACAAGCAGCATAACGGCATCACCTCCTTCTCCGAGGACGCCTTCGGCAACATGTACATCACCATGCTTTCCTCTAGCTCCAACGGCGCCTTCGCCTGGCACGACATCTACCGCATGTCGCATCCCCAGATGAAGCCCCTCCCCGCCGCACGGGAGTCGGTCTTTCCCACCCGGATCCCGATCGCCCGGAACGGGGCGGCCCGCCCGGCCCTTTTCAACGGCCTGATCGTCAACGCCAACCAGGCGGGCGGGACCCTGGTCCGGATCCCTCAGGGCTATTCCGGGGTGGAAGTCTACAGCCTGGGCGGCAAGCTCCTGTGGACCGCGACCTCCGGCAAGACCGGCTCCGCCGCTACCCTCGAAGGTTCGGCGGTTCGGCTTCCCGCGGGATTGGA
Organism: Fibrobacterota bacterium; assembly: GCA_028287465.1. Lineage (GTDB taxonomy): Bacteria > Fibrobacterota > Fibrobacteria > UBA11236 > UBA11236 > Chersky-265. The sequence continues at coordinate 51,094 of JAQBPO010000089.1, read as the reverse complement.
GAAGGGCGCCCTCGGCACCCGGTTCCTCCCGTGAACGATTTCCGAAACAACCACGGCGCCACTGCATCGAAAGGCAAGGACACCATGAACAAATCCATCTCGACCGCATTATTCATCCTGGCATCCGCCTCCTTGGCGCTGTCCCAGGTCACGAAGCCGTCCGGTCCCTGGAAGGAACTCTTCAACGGGAAGGACCTGAACAACGGTTGGGCCTCCCAGGGCAATCCGCCCTGGTCCATCACGAACGGGATCCTCTCCTCCAAAGGCGGATCCCAGAAGACCTTCCTGGTCTGGAAAGAGCCCATCAAGGACGCGGAAATCGAGGTCGTCTACAAGTTGTCCTCCGTGAACGCGAACGGCGGCATCCAGATTCGTTCGCAATGCGCGGACCGGACCAAGACCGGCCCGACCTGCGGCGATAGCTACCAGATATGCGGCGTGCAGCTGGACGTGGCCCAGGCCTATAGCGGACGCCTGTTCGAGGAATGCGCCGCCTTCCTGCAGTTCGACGGGCAGGATATCGACAATTGCCGCCGTACCCTGAAGGTGGGGGAGTGGACGACGGCGACGGCCCGCGTCAACGGGGCCAATGTTTCCGTCTGGCTGAACGGGGCCCATTGCCTCGATTACGTACTGACCAAGGCCGAGAACCTGGAAGGCACCATTTTCGCCTTGCAGAGCCATCCCCCTTTCGACATGATCGAATACAACAGCATCAAGCTCCGGAAGCTGAATGTGGCGGGCTGCACCAATCCCAAGGCCACCAATTACAATGCGGAAGCGACCAATGACGACGGCAGCTGCAAGCTGCCGACCGGCCTCAACCGCATCGCTTCGAACATGGCTCCTTCGGTGACCGTTTCCGGCCTGGCGGTCCAGTACCGCCTCCCGGACGCCGGAAGGTACCTGGTCCGCCTGGTCGACGCCTACGGAGTCGTGGCCAAGGAGATCCGGGGTATCGGCCCCGTTACGGATGGCCGGATGGACCTGCCGGGAAAAGGCATCTATTTCCTGGACGTGGACTCCCACGGGGCCCTTTCCAGGACCAAGGTCTATAGTTTTTGAATCATGGCCGACGCCCCGGCCGACGCCGGGCGGGTCCGCCCATCCACCCAGCACAACGAGGAACCATGCGCCCCCATTCGCCCCATTCGATCTCCATGCCTAAAATCCTGCTGGGGGCCGCATTGTGCTTTTCCCTGGCTTCCGCGGACGTCGCCCTGAAGCCCTTGCACGCCGGCCTGGCCGTGGAATACGGGCAGATGAAGGGCCTGACCTTCTTCGAGCCCGGCGGCAACGCCGAGAATTTCACCATCAACCGCACCATCGGGTGGATTTCCCAGTCGGCGACCATCGAGGATCGCATGGACGTCAACCTGGCCTTGGGAGGCCTCTTCTTCCAGTTCTTCCCTTTCAACAAAGGGTTCGACTATTCCAAGGTCCGGAATTCCGCCGTCTCCATCGGACAGGCGTCCGCCACCTACAAATTCGGCGAGGTGAGCGATCCTTCCCTGGCGGTCTCCGTCGGATTGATGCCCTACAAGTACAATCCCGATTCCAGGAACCTGGGCGAATACCTGTTCCGGTCGACGCCGTATCCCAATACGACCATCAACGGCAGCTGGGACCTGATCAACTCCTCCTACTCCAGCACCAAGGGCGTCCTGGTCGAAAAGGATCTCTTCGGAGGCAAGTGGAAGAACGATTTGATCGTGTCCCTGAGCGACGAGGTCTTCCCGCTCAATGACGTGAACCTGGCCTACGTCACCAGCGTCCGTCTGGGATTCCTGGAACTGGGCGCGGGAATCAACCTCAACAATATCCTGCCCAACAGCCCGGCGCTTTCGACGCCGGAGCGGAATTTCAATTCCTATTTCACCTATAACGGCGTCACCTATTTCGGCGATGACCTGTATTACAAGCAGGCCGGGAAGTTTTTCGCGGGCGAGGCCAAGTCCCTGCGGGATTCCAAATCCGCCACCGCCGCCGATTCCGCCCGCGCCAACCAATTGGACCAGATCGATACGTCCTATATCCGCCAGGGCAACCTCGTCGACAGCCTCAACCGCGCCGACACCGCCGGCGCCCCCAGCCGCCTCAAGCGCGATTATTACACCTTCAAGGGGACCCTCCTGATGGGCCGCGCCTCCTTGAACCTGGGCTCCCTCATCAGCGACAAGGTCGATCTCAAATTGTACGGCGAAGTCGACGTCCTGGGCTGGGCCAACTATCCCATCTTCTACGAAAACCGCAACGAGCGCATGCCGATGATGGCGGGCATGACCATCCCCACCTTCGGCCTATTGGACAACCTGGCCATCGAGGTGGAGTATTGGAAGAACCGGTATCCCATCATCAACTACAAGACCTTGCAGAACGGCCTGCCCATCGTGAATTTCGACGCCATGAACAGCCCTTCCAAGTCCATCGACATCACCAAGCCCTATACCAGCGATGATCTCAAATGGTCCGTCTCCTCCAAGAAGTCCGTCGGAAAGTATTTCTCCATCGACGCCCAGATCGCGAACGACCATACCCGTCCCATCCGGTTCGACTTCTCGCCTTATAAGTACGATACCATGCTGGACAAGAACTCCTGGTATTACATCCTCCGCCTGCAAGTGAACATGTAGCCCCATGCGCCGCCATAACCCGGGGTCCATCCCCACATCGAACTCCTCCCTGGCTTCGGCGGCCCTCGCCCTGGCGCTTTTCTGCCTTCCGGGGCAGGCCCGGGCCCAGGCCTATCATCCCATCTTCGACGGCAAGACCTTCAAAGGCTGGCATTTCCAGGGAGGCGGATCCTGGCGCGTGGTCGACGGGGTCATCGAGGGCACCCATACCCTGGAAGGGGATTTCGGGCACCTGGTGAGCGACTCGTCCTTCGGCGACTTCCGGCTCCGGTACAAATGGAAGCTCACCTCCGGCGGGAACAGCGGCCTGTACTTCCACGCCCAGGAGGGCGGCGAAGGCGGCATGGCCGGGGCCCAATTGGAAATGGACGAAAGCTTTTCCGGCGGGATCTACTCCACCGCCACCCAACCTTGGGGATGGATCGCCCAGCCCAAGGCCGAGGACGCCAAGAAATGGTACCGCCCCAATGATTGGAACGAGGCGGTCCTGGTCATGAAGGGTTCCCGGGCCTATATCACCATGAACGGCATGCCGACCGTGGACGTGACCAGCGCCAAGCTGGGAACGACCGGGCATCTGGCCTTCCAGGTCCACCAGGGCATCGTGATGACCTTGCTGATCAAGGAAGTGGAAATGAGCGAGGCGCCGGCGACCACGGCCCTTGGGAAGCAGCCCGAATCGGCCTTTCGCAGGCGGACTTCCGAAAGTTCCGTTTATTCAGTTTTGTATTCCCGGGGAGATGCCGGCGAGACCGCTTACTCGGTCAAGGGTGCCCGGATTCCCACCGCAAAGAGCCCCTTCTTTCCGGACGCTATCCAAGTCTCCCATCCCGAGCATGGCGATTAATCGACATAGCGGGTAAAAAAGGCGGGCTTGCCGAGGGGGTGTCCCCGAAACCGTGGGGGTGGGGTATGAGACGCAAGTCCATGCCCTTTTCGGGGCCACTCCGCCTTTTCCGATCGGGTCCCGGGTGGGGCCGGCGAACCCTTCCCAGGGTAAGGTCCGCTCAGACCTGAGTCAACTCCCACTGACTTTGCCTCGGCCCCACTCTTTCCGATTTTTCGCGGATACCGCCGTTTTCGGGCTTTTTAAGAGGGGGTCCCGCTGGTAAGGCCCTAGTATATTTATCTTTACAAGCGTACATGCCAAGTTTCAACCGGGCCGGGCCGGAGGAGTGCTCCGAAAAGTGCTCCGAATACTGCTCCGCCTGGTTTCTTCTTTTTCCGAAAGAAAAATCCCATCCAAAACACACCTGAACTACCAGTGGAGACAATGGAGAAAGCCATCAAAAGGGGCGGCCGGGTTACTTCCAACCAGCTCAACCGGCCCCTGAAATCCAAGCGCGAGATCCTGATCAACGTCCGTCCCTATGAGAAGCGCATCGCCATTCTCGAAGACGGCCGCCTGGCGGAAATCGTTTACGAGAGGCCCGAAAGCAACCGTCTCGTCGGCAATATATATAAAGGCGTGGTGAACGCCGTCCTTCCCGGCCTGCAGGCAGCCTTCGTCGACATCGGCCTGGAAAAAGCCGGCTTCCTCCATGTAGAGGACGTGGCGGGCCGCCCCAACCTGGAAGACTACGATGACGACGACGGGGACAAGCCCGCTCCGCGCCAGGACGAAGGCAAGACCATCGACCAATTGCTCAAGACCGGCCAGGAAATCCTGGTCCAGGTGACCAAGGAGCCCATCAGCACCAAGGGCCCGCGCCTTACCGCCCATCTTTCCTTCGCCGGCCGCTTCCTGGTCTGCATGCCCGGCACCGATTTCATCGGCGTCAGCAAGAAGAGCCGCGATCCCCAGCAGCGCCGTACCCTCAAGAAGCTCATCCGCGATCTCAAGTCCCCGGAATGCGGCTATATCGTGCGCACCATCGGCCTTAACGAGACCGAGAACGAATTCGCCATCCAGATGAAGCAGCTCGAATCCAAGTGGGAAGCCTGCAAGGCCCAGTCCGAACTGGTCCAGGCCCCGTCCCTGGTGCACCAGGAGTCGGATTCCAGCGAAACCACCTTGCGCGACTACTTCTCCGAAGACGTCGACGCCGTCTGGATCGACGACAAGTCCGAACACAAGACCGTGGTCAGCTTCCTCAAGGTCCTTTCCGCCAACATGGTGGACAAGGTCAAGCTGTACGAAGGTGACCTTTCCCTGTTCGACCATTTCGGCATCGAAGAAGAGCTGGAAAAGACCTTCGCCCGGCGCGTCCAGCTCAAGCGCGGCGGCTACCTCATCATCGACCAGACGGAAGCCCTCGTTTCCATCGACGTCAACACCGGCGGCAAGGTCCGCGGCCGCGATCAGGGCAAGAACATCGTCGAGACCAACATCGACGCCGCCTGGGAAGTGGCCAAGCAGATGCGCCTCCGCGATCTCGGCGGCCTCATCGTGGTCGACTTCATCGACATGGACTCGGAAGAGGACAAGGAAAACGTCGTCCGCGAGTTCAAGAAGGCCATCCGCATCGACAAGAGCCCGGTCTCCTTCTCCAACCTGTCCCAATTCGGCCTCATGGAAATCACGCGTAAGCGCGTCCGTCCCAACGTGGTCAAGGAGCAGAGCAATGTCTGCCCCACCTGCAAGGGCGACGGCTACATCCCGTCCAAGGAGACCGTCGTCGGTTCCGTGGACCGCTGGCTCCGGCGCTTCCGCGCCAAGCGCGGCGAAAAGGACATCACCATGGCCCTCCATCCGGAGATGATCACCCATGTCGTCGAGAACCGCGGCGTCATCGTGAAGTACTGGGAGCGCTCCCACAATATCCGCATCCAACTGGTCGAAGACGAAAATTCCAACTTCTCGGAATTCCGCATCTTCTCCACCGGCAGCGGCGACGAAATCACCCAAGCCACCGAGGCCCGATAAGTTAATCGAAAGGCTCCTTATGCCTCCCGGGAGCGGGAGCAGGACCCGCGGGCGCTTCTTGGCCCGCGGATTTTGAGGCAGGGGCGACAGACGACCGTATCCAGTTGAAAAGCGAGGAGGTCGTTTCGAGCGAGGTGGCTGGAGCAGGGTCCGATCGCAAAGCAGTTCGAGGAAACGCGCTGGTGCGCGTTGACGAGGACAATGCCGCGAGCGGGCCCTGATCCGGCCAGATCGCCGGAACGACGCGAAAGTGGCGGAATTGGCAGACGCACCAGACTTAGGATCTGGCACTTCGGTGTGGGGGTTCGACTCCCCCCTTTCGCACCACTCCGCCGCCCTGGCGACCGGCAAGAACAACCAACGCCCGCTTCAAAAACGGGCAAACCCGTCCCCTCTGGGACGGACATCAACGCAACGCCGCCCGCGAAAAAGAACCAGGGCGGAGACGACTTTGGAAAGGAAGATACCGTGAAAGCGACCCTCAGCGAACCGACCACCACCGAGCGCGTACTCGAAATCGAAGTGGAGCGCGAGCGCCTCGACAAGATTTTCGACCAGAAGGTCAAGAAATACAGCAAGGAAGTCCGCATCAACGGATTCCGGCCCGGCAACGTGCCCAAGGAAGTGATCGCCAAGCGCTTCAAGGACCCCATCAACGCGGAGTCCATGGAAGCCTTGATCGAAGAGGTCCTGAAAGAGGCCTGCAAGGAACACAATATCGAGCCCATCGCCCCCGGCCGCATCGACAAGCTCGAGAATGAAGCCGGCAAGCCCATCATGGTCAAGGCCATCCTGGAAGTGGACGCCCCCATCGATGTCAAGGACTACAAGCTGGACATCCCCGTCCATGGCGCGGACATCTCCGATGAGGAGGTCAATGCCCAGGTGGAGGCCCTTCGCAAGCGCCAGGCCGAAGAGACGCCGGTGGAACGCCCCGCCGCCCTCGGCGACGTGGTCGTGGCCCAGTACCTTTCCATCAACATCGGCGGCGAGGCCAAGCCCCTCCCCCCGCGCCCGGAATTCCGCATGGAGCTCGGCACCAGCAGCGTACCCGCCATGGACCGCGCCCTCATCGGCGCCAAGGTCGGCGATGAGCGCACCGCTTCCTTCACCTTCCCGGCCGACTACAGCCAGGCCGATTTCGCCGGCAAGGACTCGGAATACCAGCTCAAGATCCTGGAAGTCCATGAGCTCAAGCTCCCGGCCCTGGACGATGAATTGGCCAAGAAGTTCAGCTTCGATACCATGGACATCTTCCGCGCCCGCATCCGCGAGGACTTGGCCAAGCAGTCCCTGACCAAGGCCAAGGAAGAAGCCTATGAGGAGGCCATGCGCCGCCTCATGGAAACCAATTCCTTCGAAATCCCCAAGGCCCGCATCCAGAATTACGTGCGCTATAAGCTCGAACAGCAGGGCCACGTGCATGAGCATGACGATCACGGCCACGATCATTCGGACCTGGAACAGGAGGCGGTTTTCAACATCCGCCGCTACCGGTTGCTCGAGGAGATCGCCAAGAAAGAGAAGATCAAGCCCACCTCGGAAGAGGTCGACGCGCGCCTCAAGGAGATGGCCGAGCAATACGGCACCGATTTCGAGACCCTCAAGGCGTCCTTGCGGAAAAGCGGAAAGATCATCGATATCCGCGAAGAGCTGAAGTCGGAAAAGACGCTCGATTTCGTCATCGGGTTCAAACGGGACGTTTGATTTCAAGCGCGCAGGTCAGGAGATCACGGGCCCGGCGTGAGCGGAGTTACTCAAGGGAAACCTTGGAGCGCGCTTACAAAGGGCTGGCTTCTTTCTTGTGCAACGGGTAAAATGGAGATATGTATATTACCATAAACTCAATTTTCCCCCAGGGAGCATAGGTCGCATGTACATACCTACCGTCATCGAAACAACTGGTCGCTCCGAGCGGGTCTACGACATCTATTCCCGGCTTCTGAAGGATCGCATCATCTTCATCGGCTATGAGATCAACGATCAGGTGGCCAATGCCATCATCGCGCAGATGCTGTTCCTGGAATACGAGGATCCGGACAAGGACATCATCCTCTATATCAACAGCCCGGGCGGCATAGTCACCTCCGGCCTCGCCATCTACGACGTGATCAAGTTCGTGAAGCCCGACGTGCAGACCATCTGCATCGGTTCCTGCATGAGCATGGGGGCCCTGCTCCTGGCCGCGGGCACCAAGGGCAAGCGCTATATCCTGCCCCATGGCAAGGTCATGTTGCACCAGCCCAGCGGCGGCGCCACGGGACAGTCCTCGGACATCCAGATCCACGCCAAGGAAATCATCAAGACCAAGAAGGAGCTGTTGGGCATCCTCGCGGAGGCCACCGGCAAGACCATGGAGCAGATCCAGAAGGACACTGAGCGCGACATGTACATGAACGCCCAGGAGGCCTTGGCCTACGGCATCGTTGATGAAATCTTCAACCCCGGCAACCGGAAGAAGAAAGCGGCGGCATAAGCTTATGGCGAAAACCGGCAATGGCTACGGTTTGATCCGCTGCTCCTTCTGCGGCAAGAACGCGGAGCAGGTGGAGAAGATCATCACGGGCCCCTCCGTGCACATCTGCAATGAATGCGTGGGGATGTGCAATGACATCCTGACCGAGGAGTCCCACAAGGACGCCACGGTCGCCCCCGGATCGACGCCCAATTCCACCCCGCTCGATATCAAGCGGCATCTGGACGAGCATATCATCGGCCAGGAGGACGCCAAGATCTCCCTGGCCGTCGCCGTCTACAACCATTACAAGCGCATCGCGGCCCGCACCGGCGCGGACGGCGTGGAGGTGGAGAAATCCAACATCCTCTTCCTGGGCCCCACCGGCTCCGGCAAGACCCTGTTGGCCCAGACCATCGCCAAGTACCTCAAGGTCCCCTTTACCATCGTGGACGCCACCATCCTCACCGAGGCCGGTTACGTGGGCGAGGACGTCGAGAATATCATCGTGCGCCTCCTGCAGGCCGCCGATTACGACGTGGAACTGACCGAGCGCGGCATCGTCTACATCGACGAAATGGACAAGATCTCCCGCAAGAGCGCGAATCCCTCCATCACCCGGGACGTTTCGGGCGAAGGCGTTCAGCAGGGCCTGCTCAAGCTCCTGGAAGGAACGGTTGCCGCCGTCCCTCCCAAGGGCGGTCGCAAGCATCCCGAGCAGAACCTGATCCAGATCAATACCAAGAACATCCTGTTCATCTGCGGCGGCGCCTTCGAATCGTTGGACAAGATCATCGAACGCCGCACCCGCGAGAACGCCATCGGCTTCGGGGCGGAATCCCAGTCCAAGAAGGACCGGAACCTCGGCGCCATCCTCAAAATGGTGGAGCCGGACGACCTCATCCAATTCGGGCTCATCCCCGAGCTGGTCGGGCGCCTGCCCGTCATCACCGCCCTGGAAGAGCTTCCCCGGGAGGCCCTGCTCGACATCCTCACCAAGCCGCGCAATGCCCTGGTGAAGCAGTACACCAAGCTCTTCGAGATGGACGATATCCGCCTGAAGTTCCAGCCGGAAGCCCTGGAAGCCATCGTCGACCGCGCCATCCTGCGCAAGACCGGCGCCCGCGGCCTCCGCTCCGTGATGGAAAGCGCCTTACTGCCCATCATGTTCGAACTCCCCTCCCGCACGGACGTGGCCGAATGCGTGGTCACCCGGGAAGTGGTCGAACACAAAAAAGAGCCCATGCTCATCCTGAAGAAGAACAAGAAGAAGTTGGCCTAGGGCGGGCCGTTGGCCTAGCCGGCTTCCAGGGGAATTTCCCCTCTTTACCCGATACCACTTCCCCCCCAGCGGGAATTTTGCTTGATTTAGGTTTCCCCAGTCCCAGGAGACCTTGCTTGGCCAAAGCCCCCATCAAAGATCAGCCCGCGCCGGTGGAATCCGCCGCCGCTCTCGCTGAAGCCGCAGAAAAAGCCAAGGCCGCCACCGCGGAGGAATGGGCCCATCTGCTGGCCGAAGGGCTCCCCGTGATCCCCTTGCGCGACATCATCCTGTTCCCGGGAACCGTCACTCCAATCCTGCTCGGCCGCCCCCAGTCCCTTTCGGCCATGATGCGGGCCATGGAGAGCCCCTCGCAGCTCGCCCTCTTCGCCCTCCAGAAGACCGCCTCCGAGGACGACGTCGCCCCGGAAACCCTGAAGATCATCGGCGTGGTCGGCCGCATCGCGTCCTCCCTTTCCCTGCCGAACAACCTTTCCAAGATCCTGGTGGAATCCCTTGGAGTGGCCAAGGTCTCCAAATGGGATAACCTGCCGTCCCTGATCATGGCCCATTGCGAGCCCATGGCCGCCGCGCCGCTCAAGGAAGAGACCGCGCGCCGCCGCATCGAGTCCACGCGCGTCATGTTCGCCGAATACCTTTCGCAGAATCCGGATCTCCCGCGCGGCGTGGCCGATCTCATCGACGGCCTTTCCAGCCCCGAGGAAAAGGTCTACGGGATGGCCAGCCATCTGAAGATCCCGGTCGAACTCAAGCAGTTGCTGGTGGAAGAGGAGACCCTGGAGTCCAAGCTGGACATGATCCAGGAGTTCCTGCGCAACGAGGTGGACACCACCATGATGGGCCGCCGCCTGGAGCATGAAGTACGCGCCGGCATCGCCCAGAGCCAGCGGGAATATTTCCTCACGGAGCAGCTTCGCAAGATCCAGTTCGAACTGGGATCCTTCTCGCCTCCCCTCAATCACGAGATCAAGCAGCTCGAGGATTCCATCAAGGCCAAGGGCATGCCGGAAAAGGTGAATGTCCGGGTGATGGCGGAGCTCAAGCGCCTCGAGTACCTGAACCCGTCCTCGCCGGAATACTCCGTGGTGCGCACCTACGTGGACTGGTTCCTGGGCCTTCCCTGGAACAAGTACAACAAGGACAACCTCGATCTCGCCAACGTGAAGAAGCAGCTGGACAAGGATCATTTCGGGCTCAAGAACGTGAAGGAGCGCATCCTCGAGCACGTCGCCGTCTACAAGCTCTCCAAGCACCACTCCACGCCCATCCTGTGCCTGGTGGGGCCTCCCGGAGTAGGCAAGACCTCCCTGGGCAAGTCGATCGCGGCGGCCCTGGGACGCGAGTTCGTACGCATCTCCCTGGGAGGGGTGCGCGATGAGGCCGAGATACGCGGGCATCGCCGCACCTATATCGGCTCCATGCCCGGCCGCATCGTGCAGGCGCTCAAGAAATCCCAGTCCATGAATCCGGTCATCCTGTTGGACGAGATCGACAAGATGGGGAGCGATTTCCGCGGCGACCCCGCTTCGGCCCTGCTCGAGGTCCTGGATCCGGAACAGAACGCCGAGTTCATCGATCATTTCATGGAGATCGGAATCGATCTCTCCCAGGTCTTCTTCGTGACCACGGCGAACGTGGAGGAGCAGATACCGGCCCCGTTGCACGATCGCCTTGAGGTGATCCGCATCTCGGGCTATTTCGATTCCGAAAAGCTCGAGATCGCCAAGGGCTACCTCGTCCCAAAGATCAAGGCCACCTCCGGCCTCGTGAACGGCCAATTCGATCTGCCCGATCCCGTGCTCTCGACCCTGATCCGCCGGTACACCCGCGAGGCGGGCGTGCGCCAGCTCGCGAGGCAGATCGCCAAGATCGCCCGCAAGCGCGCGAGACAGGTGGTGGACCTGCAGGATCGCAAGGCGAGCCTCAAGGAAGCGGGCAAGGGGAAGGCGGGCAAGACCATCAACGGCAAGGCCGCGGGCAGGAACGCCTTGGCGGCCAAGGTGAAGACGGCCGGGGCGAATGGGCCCGAACCCATCACCCGCGACACCCTCATCGACTACCTGGGCGTGCCCATCCGCCAGGAGCGCATGGTTCCCGAGTCCACCAGCCCCGGCATGGTGACGGGCCTGGCCTGGACCCCGGTGGGAGGCGAGATCCTGCGCGTGGAGTGCACCCTGCTCTCGGGCAAAGGGCGGCTCCATCTGACCGGCCACCTGGGCGAGGTCATGAAGGAATCGGCCCAGATCGCCCTGACCCTCGTGCGCGAGCGCGCCCGGCGCTATGGCGTCGATCCCGAGGTCTTCCATAAGACGGACATCCACTTGCACGTGCCCGAAGGCTCCATCCCCAAGGACGGCCCCTCCGCCGGAATCGCCATGACCCTGGCGCTGGTATCGGCCATGACCAGGCAGAAGGTCGATCCCAAGATCGCCTTCACCGGCGAGGTTTCCCTGGTCGGCAAGATCCACGGGATCGGCGGCCTCCCCGAGAAAAGCCTCGCGGCGCTGCAGGCAGGCGTAACCCAGGTGATCGTGCCGGAGGAAAACGCCCCGGAAGTCCGCGAACTGCCCCCGGAAGCCAAGAAGGGCCTGAAGATCGTGCGGATGGATCATATCGACGATGTCCTCGCGGCCTTGTTCAAGCCCACCGCGCGGCCCGCCGCAGGGCTGGGAGCGGAACCCGCTCCCAAGGAACCGGCCTCGGCCTCCCGGAAGCCGGGCCCGTCCCCCGTGACCGCGGCGTTTTCCAAAGCCAGGAAGCCTTCGCCTTCCAAGCCCCCGGCTCTCCGTAAACCCGGTAAACCCGGCAAATCCCGCTGATGCCGTAACGGCCGCGCTACCTGAGCATGGGAAACCTGAGGGAAAATCACGAGGACGTGGAGCGCAGGATCCGCGAAGCCTGCGTCCGCGCCGGCCGCGATCGGGACGATGTCCGGCTGATCTGGGTCAGCAAGAACCATCCGCGCGAACGCCTGATCGAGGCGACGTCCCTGGGGGCCCGCATCTTCGGCGAGAACCGCGTGCAGGAGGCCCTCGAGAAGTTCCCCCTGCCGCCGCCCCGGGGTAACCCGCAGGATTCCCCGTCCCCGGAGCTCCATTTCATCGGCAGGATGCAGAAGAACAAGATCCGCAAGGTCCTGCCCTTGGCCACCGCCTTCCATTCCGTCGATTCCCTGGAGCTCCTTGAGGCCGTGGATCGCATCGCCGGAGAGCTGTCCGTGCGCCGGGACGTGTTCCTCCAGGTGAATACCTCGCGGGAGCCCGCCAAGGGCGGCTTCGAGCCCGAAGCCCTGCCCGGCGTCCTCGCGGAGCTTCCGCCCCTGCCCAATGTGCGCCTGGTGGGTCTCATGACCATGGGGCCCCTGGAGACGCCTGCGGGCGGACCGGCCGGCCCCGAAGAGGCCCGCCGCTGTTTCAGGGAGTTGGCCGCCATGCTCGGATCGATACGGGAGAAGGCATCCCTGGGCGGGCGTGGCGCGGCCGGCCCCCTGAAGGACATGGCCTGGCTTTCCATGGGCATGACCGGGGACTTCGAGGTCGCCATCGAGGAGGGCGCGCATTTCATCCGGGTCGGAACCGGACTGTTCGGCGCCCGGGAAATTCCCGGCCGGGAAACCCCTGGCCCCGGTCCCGGCCCCGGTTAGGGGAGCGCCTCCCTAGCGACGCGAATCGATTTCGAAGTCCCCATCCGGCCGGATTTTCCCGTGTCCGGGAGGTTCCTCCCGATCTCCGGCGCCGACCAGGTTCTTGGCGAACCGGATCAGGGTCGTCATCTTCTTCGAGGTTACGTCCCAATACTCCGCTTCATCCACGTCCACGCGCAGCAGGATCAGATCGGGATCGTCCAGGCCCTGGGGGAACCAGGCTTTCATGAACGGGTTCCAAAGGGCCTTCGCCTTCGCGGCATCCTGGACCACCCGGGCCTCTCCCGCTACCGAAACGTAGGTGTCCCTGTCCCCCGAGATATAGGAGAGGTTCACGCGCCCGTCATGATCGATTTCCCGGACCTTCAGGGAGGACTTCCCCGTGAAAAACCAGAAGGCCCCCGATTCCGATGCCTCCAAGGTAGCCATGGGCCGGGAATGGAGGAACCCGCCTTCGTTCTCCGTGGTCAGCATGGCGAATTTGATATCGCGGATCTTTTCCAGCAATTCTTTCCACTGTTCGGCCTTGTCGTCCCGGTTATCCATGGCAAACCTCCCTGAGCGCGGTTGCGCGGTTGAAAAAGGGCCGCCATGGCCCCTTCTATTGAATAAACGAAAAGCGTACCCCTTGATCTAGCGGGCATTGGACTGCCCTGACCCTGATGAGTCCGGTACGACCCTGCCGGCTTCTTCCGGTTTCGCGGATTCGCAGCCCGCAAACGACGGCTTGGCCGACACCGACCTGACCCCCTCGTCGCTGGCGGTTCCGTGGACCCCGCAGGGCGAGCCAACCGGAGCCCATCCACCCATATCCGCGCCTCCATAAGGCCGGAGCCCCCCTCCCGCACCCGCCAAAAGAAGTGACTAAATTAAAGGGGTATACTATCGGGATTGGGGAGCCACCATGATTACACCCTTGGACATCAAAAAGCACGAATTCGGGACCCGGTTCAAGGGGTTCGACCCGGATGAAGTGCGCGCCCTTCTCGAGACCATCGCCAAGGATTTCGAAGAGCTCACTCGGCAGAATATCCAGCTTTCCGAGCGCCTGAAAATCGCCGAGGAGCGCCTCAACCACTACCGCCTAATCGAGAAGACCCTCCAGGATGCCGTAATCACCATCCAGAACACCCTGGAAGAGAAGCGGAAGGTGGCCCAACAAGAGGCGGAGGCCATCATTACGGACGCCCGCCATAAAGCGACCGATGAACTGATGGGCTCCCGGGAGCACGTGGCCGAGCTGCGGGCCGAGATCCACGTCCTCGAAAACCTGAAGATGCAGTTCTTCGCCCGGTTCCGTAACCTGCTGCGCAGCCAGGCGCAGATCCTGGAAGCCATGATGGAGTCCGAAGAGAAGGAGATGCCCCCCCGTCCCGCGGATGTTCCCGCCCCCCAGAAGGCGCCCCAGTCGGATCCCGGCGCGACCCGCTGGGCCCGCAAGGGCTGAGCCCTCGGGCCGGCCTTTGCCGGTTTCCTCCGGCAATTGGTATCTTTGGTGAAAACCAAGATCAATCGCCGAAGGCTCAAGGAAGGTCGTTTTCATGTCTCAGTCCGCTTCCCGCAAAGGATCCCGGGTCGTCAAGATCCTCGGAATCATCACCCTGATCGGCGCCATCGTCGCCGTCGGCCGTATCGTCCTGAAGGTGTTCAACGAGAAGGAAGCCGAGCCCGAGGACGGGCATAACGGGGTGTGAACCTCCCTTCCCTTCCCGTCCGAGACTTCCCGATTCCCCGCGCGTAACCTCCGAAATACCCATGCGACCCGCGTTTTCCCTTCCGCCGGAGGGGCGCGATCGTTAGTTTATGGCCATGCCCGCGCCGCGTCCCATCGTCGATCCCGCTTGGGCGCCCCTGATGGAGTCATGGCGCGAACGCCAGCGCGAGCTGGCAGCGCTCGCCGTGGAGAAACCCCTGCGCCCCTTGCCGCGGCTTGTCGCCGGGGCGGACTCGGCGCTTTCCCCGGACAAGGAATGGGTCCTGGCCGCCGTGGTCGTTTGGGATCGCGAAACGCGCCGGGTGATCGAAATCGCGCATGGCGCCGCCAGGGCGGAACTCCCGTACATCCCCGGTTACCTGGGTTTCCGCGAGGGCCCCGCCTTGCTCGCCGCCTTCCGGGAGATCCGCTCTCCGGTCGAGGCCGTGTTGTTCGACGGGATGGGTAAGGCCCATCCCCGCCGCTGCGGCATCGCCGTCCAGATGGGGGTAACCTTGGACATACCCTCCATCGGGGTGGGGAAGAGCCGCCTGTTCGGGAGCCATAGGGAACCGGGACCGGCGGCCGGAAGCAGCGAACCGCTGACGGCCGGGAGCGGCGGAAGCGTGGAGAGGATAGGCGAGGTGCTGCGCACCAAGGACGGGGTCAAGCCGATCTACGTCAGCGTGGGCCACCGGGCGGATCTGGAGACGGCACTTGAGCTCGTGCGGGCCTGCGCGGGAGGGTACCGGCTTCCCGAGCCGACGCGCCTGGCCGACAAGGAGGCGGCGCGTTTCAAGGCGGCCTGGGCCGCGCCCGTTACGGCCTGAGCCGTGTCCGGATCAACGGCCGAGGGCGATGCGGATCTGCGCCAGGTGATGCTCGCCATGCCAGGCATACATGCCGACGGCTTCCCACAACGGCACGATGCGATCCAGCTTGGGATGGAAGAAGCCGCGTTGGAATTCCGCCTCGCCCATGCTCCGCAAGGTCTGCGCCCATTTGTGGTGGATGGCGTTCAGGAGCTCCAGGGTCGGGGCCATCTCCCCGTTCCGCGCATCCGGAAGTTCCGACCATTGGTCCTCGAGATACGGCTTGATGACCGGGTTCTCCTCGGTTAGGGCGAATTTGAAGCGCGTGTAATTGTTCACGTTCGCGTCCACGATATGATTGGTCACCTGGCGCACCGTCCACGACCCGGTACGGTATTGGCGTTCCCAATCGGCGCGGGGAAGGCTGGACACGTTGGAGAGCAGCTTGCGCGGAAGGCTTTCGATGGATGTGATGGCGAGGCCTACGGAGGCGGGCTTGAACCCGTCCGGACGGGCATAGCGGCCGATGGGATATCTTTGGATTTCGGGCACGGTGGCGTCCATGAGTCCCTCTCGAATTGTTGGAAGCGCAGGATAAGATATACCAAAAACCGGACCCGGAAGCCCGTGCTACGGGGTATCCCGGCGTATAATCCGTGCGTATCCGGAGGGGATTACGGGGGCCGGTTCAGCGGTACCGGATCCAGAATAAGCCGTTGTTTGCGGCATTGGTGATGGGCCTGGGATCTTCCGAACGCAGCCCCAGGGCTCCGGGACCCGGGAGTGATAGCGCATGGCCGCGCCCGTCCAGGCCGCGGATTTCCGCAGGGGAGACCCCCGCCTTCCCGGGAAACCGGCCATCGGCGATCGCCACCAGGGTCCATTCGCCCGCGCCGCGGATGCGGGCCCCGGGAGAGGCCAGGGAATTGGGGGAAGCGTATAGGACCCGCATGAGGCTGCCGCCTTGGCGGCCCCGGCTCAGGTAATACATGGACCCGTCCGAGGCGAACTTGATGTCCACGGGATTGGAGGCGCCGGCCGCGAAGTCGGCGACGTTCCTGGGATTGTCGATGTCCAGCACCTTGATCCAGCCCGCATTATGGTCGGCGAAAAAGAATTTGCGGTGGAAGGCTTCGGGGAAGTTCCGGGATCCGGATGGGGGATAGAAGGCCGCCGCGATGATGCAACCTCCGTTATAGGAATAGATGGCGGGCCGGAAGGTCCCGATGAGCGCGGCCGGATCGCGGGGTGGGTTGTACCCTTCCTGCGTCCCGTATCCGTAATTCGATCCGCCCAGGAGTTCGTTCACCTCTTCCGATCCATCGCCCACCTCGCATCCGAACATCCGGCCGGTGAGCCGGTCCACGGCGAAGGTGAAGGTATTGCGCATGCCCGTGGTCCAGATGGCGCGTGCGTTGCCGGCGGTCTTCGCGTAGAACGGATTGTCCGCGGGGATGCCTCCGTCCGGCTTGATCCTGAGGATTTTCCCGAGGGTGGTGGCGATGTTCTGGCTGTTGGCGGAAGAGGCGCTGTTGCCGGAGGCGATATACAGCATGCCATCGTTGCCGAAGTGGATGGCGCCTGACATGTGGTTGGCGGCCGTGACATCGTCCATGTCGAAGATGGGCTGCTCCTCGCCGTCGGCCGTATCGCCGCGGGCCCGGAACCGGCTCACCCGGTTATGGTTCGGGTTCGCGACGGTGTAATAGACGTAGACGTAAGGGGAGTCGGCGAACTTCGGATGGAGGGCGATCCCAAGCAGGCCCTGTTCGCTCACGGTGGGAACGGTGAGCTTGAGGAAGGGTTTGGGCAGCAGCTGCCCGCCCTTGATCACATTCAGTACGCCGTTCTTGGAGCAGACGAAGATGCGGCCGTCCGGCGCGATTTCCATAGCGGTGGGGCCCAGGTTGGTGGCGATGGCCTGTTCCGAGAATTTCGCATCCGTGAAGGTCGCGGCCCGGACGGATCCGGATCCAATCATGAGCGCGACCATGGCCACGCTGGTTTTCGAACGCATCTTCATCTCCCCCAAGATTCCGAGTCCGTTTTAGGCTTTGGCGGAACCGCCGCTGGTGAAAGGATAATGCGCCGAGCCCGCTTCGGCCATGGCGCAAGCCCCCATGGAGGCGGTCAAGATGACCCCAGGACCGGAATGCCGACTTCTGCGGTCCGTTTCCGCGGGTCCGGGGCGGAAGCGGCCCCGGCCGGACCGATTAAATCACCGCGTAACGGGCGTAGCGGCCTTTTTATAAGGGAAACGCCGGCAGGCGCGGACGTGAGGCGATGGGGAATCGCGAAATGAGGAAGAATGCCATGAAACATGCCAAAGCCGTCACGCTCGCTATCCTCTTCCTCGCGGCCTGCGGAGCCGGGCCAGTCCGGGCCGCCTTCAGCTATCCCGGCTGCGCCGACGTTACGGATAAGGAATTCAGGTCGACCATGCTGTTCACCAACGCCACGGACCCCGCCACGGAGGAGCCGCTCAAGATGGCCTTCGACATGGACGCCCAGGGTAACGTGGACGTTTACTTCGTCCAGCGTTTCGGCCTGGTGCGGAAATACGAGGCCTCCACGAAAAAGGTCGTCGATCTGGGACGGCTGAACCCGCCCAATACCGTAAGCGACGGTCTCCTAAGCATCGCCCTGGATCCGGCATTCAAGAGCAACCGGTGGATGTACCTGTATACCACCGCGAAGAACGATTGGCGTATCGTGCGGTATACGGTCAAGGGGAACGTCATGGACTCGGCCACGGAAAAGGTCATCCTGATCGTTCCCAGCAAGCGGGGCACCGTCCACACCGGCGCAGGCATGCAGTTCGACGCGGAGGGGAACCTCTACCTGAACACGGCGGACAACGCCCTGGAATGGCCTTCGGCCAATACCTTCGATCTGCGCGGTAAGATCCTGCGCATCAAGCCCAAGCCCTTGCCCGACGGGGCTCCAGCCCCGGCCGCGGGCCCGGGCCAGACCTACGATATCCCGATAGGGAACCTGTTCCCCACAGGCACCGCCAGGACCAAGCCGGAAATCTACGTGATGGGCACGCGCAATCCCTATACCCTCACCTTGGATCCCGTCCGCAAGGCCGTAACCTGGGGGGACGTGGGTCCGGACATGGGCGGAGTCACGGAAGAGCATAACTACACGACGCGGACTGGGAATTTCGGCTATCCGTACTTCGCCGGGGCCAATACCCAGATCAAGGCCGGCGGAGGCACCTTCGACAAGCCGATCAATCCCGCCGCCGGCGATACTTCGCTCAAGGACCTTCCCGCGGCCATCCCGGCCCTCAATCCCTATAACCGCGCCATCGCCATGACCGGTCCGGTCTACTATTACGATCCCGCCCTGGACTCCAAGGTGAAGTTCCCGCCCCATTTCAACGGCGTCTGGTTCGTGACCGATTTCGGCGGAGGCTATTTCGACGCCATCACCCTGGACGATAAGGGGGAGAAAATCCTCAAGAAGGAGCGGATCCTCAAGAACATCCTGCTCAACCGCCCCCTCGACTTCCAGGCCGGCCCGGACGGCGCCTTCTATATCGTCAACTACGCAGGCTCGCGAAGCACGACCAAGGAGACCGGCATCATGAAGATCGAATACACCGGGCCCTGCCTGCCCAAGGACGGCCCTAGCGCTTTGCATCCCAGGGAGGAGGCCTTGATGGGAACCGAGGTGACGGATGACGGCATCGTCTTCAGGCTGCCCGGGGCCCATGTGGTGAAGGTGCTGGACGTGGCGGGGCGGTTGGCGGATTTGCGTATCGGTTCGGGACCGGCCCGGTACGCCTTTGCCGGCATCCGGAAACCCGGCGTCTATGTCCTGACCGTCAGTACGGGACAGGGCCGCTTCACCCGGAAAATCGTGCGGCCGTAGTCCTGGCGATAGGGGCAATCCAGGTAGGATAATGAAAGAGCGAGATGCTCTCCGGCGCGGACCGGGTATCGATTATTATGGCAATCCCGGGGGTACGCTCCCGCCGAGTGGGTCAACCAGGATAGGATAGGAACATGGCAATTTCGCCTCTCAGCAGAATCCGGCACGCTACCTTCGGCATCGGTCTGGGCGCCTTGGCCTTCGCCGCATCCCCGTCGCAAGGTCAGGTCCCTGCCGGCTATGCCGGCAAGCCCTGGCACGATTCCATCCAAGTCATCCCCGGCCGGATCCAGCCCGAAAAATACGATGAGGGCGCGTCCGGCATCACCTGGTTCGATACCGGGCCGCATATCGGTTCCTATACCGCGCGCAATTCCGGAGTGGATCTGGATGCCGTGCATGCGGGCGATCCCAACGTGCCCGGGAGCACGGTCAAAATCGTACCGGGCGACATCTATTGGGGCTGGCTGGAAAACAACGAGTGGCTCAAGATGACGGTGAACGTGAAAGAGGCCGGCGCCTATTCCATCCATGCCATGGTCGGCACGGCCATGACCGGCACCTCCTTCAAGGTGGATGCCCTGCAAGGGACCGATTCGGTTTCCTCCGGCACCCTGGTCCTGCCTTTCACCGGGAGCTGCCCGGTGGAGTGCTACCACTATTGGTTCTACGCCAAGGACGCAGGCACCATCAACCTCAAGGCGGGCGTGCAGGTATTGCGCATGCAGATCGTGAAGAGCGGATACAATATCGAGTACATCGATCTGGAAAAGGCGGGGAGCTCGGGGATCAAGGCGGGGAGTAGGGTCGCGCCTGGCGCGGCCGGCCTGGGCCGGGATGCACGCCCGGGAAAGACGCCGGTGGACGCCGCCGGCCGGAAACCCGTCGCGGGCTCATTGCGCCAAAGCCAGGCGGAACGCTTCTATCGCTGAAGGCGTCGAAACATCGTCGAAGGCTCTCGCGGGAATCCGAGGGGAATCCCTGCCGAGAGCCTTCTGCGATCCTCCGGATCCTTACCGTACTTCCCGGTAGCCGTCCCGTACCTTGCCAGTTACGTCACGCATCCGGGCATCTTCCACGCCGGGAGCCGCCAACAGCCCTGCCGCCGACATGCGCACGCGCAGGCCCTTAGGGAGGGCACGGGGCCGGGGCGCGGCCACCGCGGTCGTTCCGACGCACGGGTCCTTGAGCCTTACGCGCACGATGGCGGTCTTGGCCGTGGAAGCGAACCAGCCCGCATAGGCCACCACGTACAAAGCGCCTTCGGGGCCGATGCGCAGATCGGTCGGTCCATCCAGCTTGTAATTCGAAAGGAAGGTCCCGGAACCCTTTACCTTCCCCTCGGTCGTCAGGGATAGGGTGTCGATTCGACCGGTGTTGAAATCGGTCGTGAACCAGAGCCCATCGTAGCCCGTGGGCAGGGAGGATTGGCCGGGGGAGAGCGCCGAGACCCTGAATATGGAACCGGTTATGGGCGCGTTCTGCGCCAAAGCCAATGAGGCGGGTTGCGCGGAAGGCAATTCAGCCAGGCCGGCGTTGCCCGCCCAATCGGCTTTGGGATGGGCCGGATCCTGTCCCAGTCCCGCCTCCAACGGTTTGTTCTCTCCGAGGAAATAGGGATAGCCGAAGTTGCCCGGGGCCGACGCCAGATTCTGCTCATCGGGTTTGTAAATGGTGCCGTCGGGACCCATGTCGGCCCAGGCAACCCGTGAGGTACGGGGATCGTAACCCAGGGAGAAGGGGTTCTTGACCCCCATGGCATATATTTCCGGCCGGGTGCGGGCGCCCGGTCCGGAAGGGTATCGGTCCTCCGGGAACAGGTTGCCCGCAGGGATGGAATAGCCGCCCGCTTCGGTGGGGCGGATGCGGAGGATCTTGCCGCGCAGGTCCCGGGTATCGGCGGAAACCTTGCCGCCCGCGGCCGCGCCGACACCCATTCCATAGCCGATCGCCACGAAGAGGTTGCCGTCGGGGGCGAAAAGCAAAGGGCCGCCGGTGTACCACTCCCCCGGATACGGAACGCGCAGCAGCACCTTTTCCGATTTCGGATCCAGGGAATCGCCCGCGAGGGTGAAGCGCGAGAGGCGCATGAAGTTGGAATCCGCGGGCGAGGAATAATAAAGGAAGAGACGCCGGTTGGACGCGAATTCCGGATCGAGGGCGATGCCCAACAATCCGATTTCGGAAGTGGCCCTGGTATTCACGGAGCCCAGGGTCTCGACCCGATGGGTCGCGGTCCGGATGCGCCTCACCTTTCCCGCGCGCTCTATGAAATAGACGTCCGGACCCCCGGGAGCGGTCTTGTCGAAGTCGAGGTGCATGGGTTCGTCGAGCAGGTCATCCGCCCGGTTCGCCAGGACATCCACCGTGAAATCCCCGGCCTGGGGGGATTCGGGGCACATCCGGAACTGCGCTCCCGCGGGAATGGCTGCGAGCAGGGACAATCCCATGAAGGACGAGGCGATGCCGGCGGCCCGGCTCCATAAGGAAGTACGCATCAACGGCCCAATTTCTCCCCACCCTTGTCCCGCTAAGATAAGCCATGGACCGATTCCGTGAGCGGGCGGCTACCGGTTTGCGCGGGTCGTTCCTGGCCCCGCACCCATGGACGGGCGGATTCAACGCGGACCGACGCCGGCTTCGAAGCATCACGATGGAATTTGGTGCACCCTGAGGGACTCGAACCCCCAACCCTTGGCTTCGAAGGCCAGTACTCTATCCAGTTGAGCTAAGGGTGCTCTTTATCCTGCAGCAGTTCCAGGCGCAGGAATCCCGGCGCCTTTCCCGTTGAATCCAAAAGCCGCGCCCGGGACAATTCGAAGGTATACCTTCCCGGAACCAGCGGGCTCTCGCCCACGAAATCCGTCGGTTGGCATATCCACGCCCTGCCGTCCCCGGCGACCGCATGGATATAGGCATAACGATACGCGCTGTCCACCGCTATGTAGTCGGTGTAGCTCCTCCCGGCCAGTACCGGGAACCGCGCCGAGTCCGCGGGGAACCGGATGAAGAGGCCCTTCAAGGAAAGTGAATCGAGATTATGCAGGCGGATGCGCACCTTGGCGTCGGTCCGCTTCCAGGACGACCCTGCGGCACCGGCCGCGGCCGCCGAACCCCCGTTGTCACCGGGTGAAGCGCTCTTCCCCGATTTGCCCGCACCAGAACAGGCGGTCACGATCAGCGCCGCCCCTATCGCCAACCCCGCCACCAGGGTAACACCCAGGATACGGAGGGATGCCTTCAAGGCGCCGCCTTCGCTTCTTTTCCGGGCGCCGACTTCGCGGTATCCGGCCCGGAAGCCCCTTCAGCCGCGCCGGTATCCGCGGCTCCGGAATCCTTTGGGGCCTTGCGCTTCAGTGATCCCGGACTCGCCAGACCCTTCGGGATCCGGGCGTCCGCGGGATAGCCATGCTCATACCGCGCGGTCCGCATCAGCTTTCCCTTCTCGTCGTAGAAAAGCCGTTCCCCGTGCAGGGCCCCCTCCTGGAAATGGGAAATCTCCTTCAGGACCCCGTTCGGCCACCAGTCCTTCCATTCCCCGGTGCGATGGCCGCCCGCGAAGACGCCTTCGGCCATGGGCTTCCCGTTCGGATGCCACTTGCGCATGTTCACGGGCTTACCGTTCTCGTAGGTCACGAGCGACTTTTTCGTGCCGTTCGGGTAATACATCCAAGACTCCCCGTCAGGCTGGCCCTTGACGAACCGCCGCCGCTCGATGAGGTGCCCCAGGCTGTCATAGGCAAGGCGCTCCCCGCTGCCGGAGTCGAAATGCGCGCGTTCGGCAAGCCGGCCCGCCTCATCCCATGCATAGGAGCTGTCGTTCTCGACGCCGCCGAGAAACCGCTTGATGGAAGCGGGTTTGCCGTTGGCGTGGAAGGTTTCCCATGTCGAGTCCTTGCGGCCCTTGGAGTCGAACCTTCCCTGCTCGATCACGGTCCCGTCCGGATCCTTTTTCCGGTAGGATCCGGAGGGCACTCCATTGCGGCATTGGTAGTCTTCCTTTGCGGTATTGTTCGCATGGAAGGAGAGGTAGCGTCCCTCCGGATTGGACTCGAAACACGAATTCTCGATCGAGGGCTCGCCCTTGGCGGTCCATTCCTTCCAGGTCCCGGTCTCCTTGCCCGCCGCGAAGGTTCCCTGGGACTTGAGATTGCCGTTCTCCCAGAACGCGTTCCAGGGGCCGTCCTTTTGATCGTCCTTATACCTGCCCTTGGAGGAAACCGTGAACTGGTTGTAGTAGAACTCCCAGTCGCCGTCCTTCTTTCCTTTCTTGTAGGAGCCCAGGGATTTCCTTTGCCCATTGGACCAGAACGACTCATAGCGGCCATGGAGCAGGCCATCGCGGTACAAGCCCTCCGATTCCTTGTTGCCATTGAAGTAGAAGGTCTGTTGGCGCCGCAGGTTCTCCGGGGTCACCAGGCTCATGGGGTTGTAGGTACGGATGACCTTGGGCTTGCCGTTCGGGTAGGCCTCGGTCACCCTTTTGGCTCCGCATCCGCCCAGAAGGAGGGAGAGGGCGGCCAAGGATGCCGTCCACGACAGGCGGAAGCGGGCTGTTCTCGGTGTATTGGTATTCATGGGAGTGGAGTATAATATGCCTTTTTTCAGCGGCCTTGGGCAGCGGCCAGGATCCTGGCCAGGGCCGATCCAGGACGGTAATTGAATCCGCGCGGAGGGGGCCGGGAAGGGCCGAAGCGTCGACCACGGTTTCCCGGGGGTAAACGGAACCTGGGTCGCGGCATCCCGTCACGCAAGCGCGATTGCCCCGTCCGGGCTAGCTTGGCAAGATGGGACCGCGCATGAGTGGGGAAGGGGGGCCAGAATCATGGAAACGGCCATGGCCTTAAAGTCAACAAATACGGAATGGCGATGGATCCTCGCTCTTGGGGATTTTGCCTACTATCCAAGATCTATGATGCTTTTCCAGGCCTTGCAAACCCTGCGTACCCCGGTCAAACCGGGAGGGGAAACCTCCCATCCCGCCCCTTCCGGCCAGGCCGATTCCCCTGCGAGCGGAACCAAGGTTCCCCTCGACGGCGAACCCCTGCCCGTGGTCCATGGGGAACCCTCCTTCGCCCTCGGCAATAAGGACGTGGAGCTCTTCCTCACGCGCCGCGCCGGCCATATGGGGCCCGTGCGGTTCCGCCTGGGCAAGCGTTGGGTTCAGCCTTATGCCATGGCCCCATGGCAACCCCAGGAGCTGGGCGAAGAATTGCCTCCCATCCTGCGCGTGCTGCGCGGGGATTATTTCTGCCTTCCCTTCGGAAGCAGCAAGGGCGTCAAGGACGTGCACGGGGAAACCGCGAACGGAATATGGGATCTGATCGAGAGCGGTACGGGCCGCCTTTCCCTGGAGATGAAGGTGAAGGCCCCGGAATGCCGGGTCCGCAAGACCCTGAGCATCAAGGAAGGCCAGCGCGCGGTGTACCAGGAGCATCGCATCGAAGGCCTGCAGGGTCGCTACAACTTCGGCCATCATGCCATCCTGCGCTTCCCGGAAAAGGGCGGGCCCTACCATGTCAATACCAGCCCCTTCCATTACGGGAGCGTGAAGCCCGATGCCTTTTCCGATCCGGTCGCGCGCGAATACGGGGCCCTGAAGACGGGAGGGCGTTTCTCGAGCCTGGCCAAGGTGCCTTTGGCGAACGGCGGCTACACATCGCTCCAGGAATATCCCGCGCGGCAAGGCTTCGAGGATCTGGTGATGGTGGCCAGCAAGCCCGGGGACTTCGCCTGGAGCGCGGCCACCCTGGACGGGTACATATGGATCTCCCTTAAGGATCCGCGCACCTTGCCCAGCACCCTGTTCTGGATCTCCAACGGGGGCCGCCATGGCGCTCCCTGGAACGGCCGGCACCTGCGGCGCCTGGCGCTCGAGGAGGTCTGCGGGCATTTCTCGGACGGGCTCGAGGCATCCCGCAAGAACCTGCTCAAGGAGGTAGGCGTGCCCACCACCCTCGCCTTCAAGGCCAAGGAGCCGAAATCGATCCGCAGCATCCATCTCGTCCATCCCGTGGCGCCGGGCTTCGGACGCGTTGAGCGGATCGAAAAAGACGTAAGCGGTACGCATATCACGATAACGGGCTCGAATGGGAGGATCGCCAGGGCGCCCGTCGATTGGGGCTTTTTGCATGGTTGACATCGCCGGGTCAACGGAAACTGGGCCCGGTAGGGGCCGGAAATGATGGAATCACGTTCGGAAACCAAGTCAACGACTTAGGTTTGAATCCGGGTCCGGCAAATACGCGGACAAGGTAATTTTAGACACCGCCCGAAGGATTCCGGGATGGGAATCAGGATACGGTCCGAATCGAGGGGAGCAGGGAATGACTGAGGCAGTTGCGGTTCCGAAAACGGCGAAGAAGCCGAACATCAAGGCGGCGATCGAAGCGGGGGAGGGCATCTTGCGCCTGGCCCCGTGCTGGGTCCCCCGTTCCTTCCTGATGCCGGGCAAGCGCCTCAAGCTCCATCCGGACGACTACTACGCCCTTGGCGCCCATCGCGGCGGCATCGACGAACGTTGGTTCTCCTCCACGACCGAAGCCGGCAACGACAACCGCGCGAACGACGAAGGCCTGAGCTACGTGGTCAGCAACGGGGAGCGCTTCACCCTGCTCGAGGCCGTGATGGCCGAAGGCCCCCGGCTCATCGGCCAGAAGATGTGGGACAAGTACAAGCGCTGGCCCGTCTACTCCAAGTTCTTCGACAATATGGGCCCCATCCCGCACCATATGCACCATAACGAGGACCAGGCGGCCCTCATCGGGCAGGAGGGGAAACCCGAATGCTACTACTTCCCGCCCCAGCTGAACGCCATCGGCAACAACTTCCCCCACACCTATTTCGGCCTCGAGCCCGGCGTGACCAAGGCCGACCTGCGCCGCTGCCTGGAGAACTGGAACAGGGGCGACAACGGCATCCTGGATCTGTCCAAGGCCTACCGCCTCAATCCCGGCACCGGCTGGCACGTGCCCGCCTGCGTGCTCCACGCCCCCGGATCCCTGCTGACCTATGAACCCCAGTGGGGCAGCGATGTGTTCGCCATGTACCAGAGCCAGGTGGAAGGCCGCCGCGTGGAATGGGATCTGTTCGTCCAGAACACCCCGGAGAAGTTCAAGCAGGATCTGGATTACCTGGTGGACCAGCTGGACTGGGAAGCCAACGTGGATCCGAACTTCCGCGATCACCATTACCTGGAGCCCATCAACGACGGCGAGACCTGGACCGAAGGCTACCAGGACCGCTGGGTCGTATACGGCCGCTTCGGCGCTCCCAATACCGGCGTCAGGAAGGGCGATCGGGATCTGTTCACCGCCAAGGAGCTGACCCTGGAGCCGGGCGCCAAGTGCACCATCAAGGACGGCGGGGCCTACGGCCTCATCACCGTGCAGGGCCTGGGCCTGATCGGCAAGCATAAGCTGCAATCGCCCAACATGATCCGCTACGGCGCCATGACCGAGGACGAGGTTTTCGTCTCCCATGAGGCGGCCACCCGCGGCGTGACCTTCGAGAACACGGGCAGCGAACCCTTGGTGACCCTGCGTTATTTCGGGCCGGATTCGGCCCCCAACGCCCCGGAGACCGGCGCGTTCAAGAATATCCGCCGATAAGGGCGGGAGAACATCCGGAAAAGATCCGGGAGGGCCGGCGCGGGCGATGCTCCGGCCCTTGGGTACTGAAATCATCCTTACTCATGAAACAGAGCGGAGTCCATCATGGCGAATGCATACCCGAAATTACATAACGCGGCATGGCCAGGGCTGGTCGGCAAGGGCGGTAAAGAGCCGGGGGCCGATCCGGTCATTTCCCAGGACCGGATGCTGGAGTTGACGGCCAATGCCTCGGTGGACGGCGTCAAGTTCGACGGCATCGATCTGTTCCTGTCCCTCCCCCATACGGATCTGGATTCGACCGACGACGATTTGAAGGCGCTGGCGGACAAGGTCGCGGCCAAGAACCTGGTCATCGGATCCCTGGTCGCGCCCATCTGGGGCGGGGGCGGCGCATTCGGGACCGAAGAGGACCGGAAGAACTACCTGAACGTGCTCAAGAAGTCCTGCGCCCTCGGCAAGAAGCTCAAGGACATCGGCATCCGCAAATACGGCGTCATCCGCATCGACACGGCGAACAGCCCCGCCAACTTCGCCAAGGACCCGGTTGAAAACCAGAAGCGGAACATCGCGACCATCAAGGAGGCCGCGAAGATCGCAGAGGGCTATGGCGAACAGCTGGCCATCGAAGGCGAGATCTGCTGGGGCGGCATGCACGGCTGGAAACCCCTCCTGGAGATCCTGCACGGCGTCGACAATCCCAAGACCGTCGGCATCCAAGCGGACATGGCGCATACCTTGCTCTTCATGCTGGGTTACAATGCCGAGGAAGACGCCTTGGTGCCCAAGGGATTCAACTGGGAGAAGGACGCGTTCGACAAGGGCTATAAGGCCCTTACGGACAAGCTGCGGCCGTGGGTCAAGGACTTCCACGTCGCCCAGAACGACGCGACCGCCTTCGGCTCCGGTTCCCATGACAAGACCGGGCGCCATTGCCCCGTGGACGACAAGAACGGCAAGCTGGACATCCCCTACCATGCCGGCTTCTGGCTGCGGGACAACAACAAGCGGCATATCGACATCAAGCATATGTGCTGGGACGGCTGCATGTTCCCGAACGCGGTGATGGAGCAGCAGGAAACCTGGAACAAGATCCTGGGCGCCATGAACGCGGTCCGGGAAAAGCACGGCTGGAACTGAAATAGCCCGGACCCGCGCCGGAGGCGGCGCGTCCGAGAAACGAGGAATCACGGCATGGCCAAGAAAAAACTGAACGTAGGCATGGTCGGATACGGCTTCATGGGCCGCACCCACAGCAACGCCTTCCGCAAGGTAAGCAACTTCTTCGAGAACGAGCATGTCCCCGTGCTCAAGGCCATCTGCGGCCGCAATGAGGCCAATACGCGCGCCTTCGCGGAGCAGTGGGGCTATGAGTCCATCGAGACCGATTGGCGGAAGCTCGTCGAGCGGAAGGACATCGACGTCGTCGATATCTGCACGCCCAACGACAGCCATATGGAGATCGCCATCGCGGCGGCCCAGGCCGGCAAGATGATCATGTGCGAAAAGCCCTTGGCGCGCGACACCGCCGAAGGCGAGAAGATGGTGGCCGCGGTGGAAGGCGCGAAGGTGCTGAACACGGTCTGGTACAATTACCGGCGCATGCCGGCCGTGACCATGGCCAAGCAGCTCATCGATGAAGGCCGCCTAGGCCGCATCTTCCACTATCGCGCGAACTTCCTCCAGGACTGGACCATCTCGGCGGACCTGCCGCAGGGCGGCACGGGTTTATGGCGCCTGGACGCCGCCGCGGCGGGCTCGGGCGTGACCGGCGATCTGCTGGCCCATTGCATCGACACGGCCATCTGGCTGAACGGTTCCATCAAGAACGTGAGCGGCATGACCGAGACCTTCATCAAGGAGCGCAAGCACACCTTGACCGGCAAGGTGGAGAAGGTCAACATCGACGATGCCTGCGCCTTCCTGGCCCGCTTCCAGAACGGCTCCCTGGGACTTTTCGAGTCCACGCGCTACGCGCGCGGCCACAAGGCCCTTTACACCTTCGAGATCAACGGCGAGCATGCTTCCATCAAATGGGATCTGCACGATCTGCACCGCCTGGAATGGTTCGACCACCGGGACGAGGGCAAGCTCCGCGGCTGGAAATCCATCCACGTCACCGACAGCGATCAGCCCTATATGAAGAACTGGTGGGTGCCGGGCCTCCAGATCGGCTATGAGCATTCCTTCGTCCATCAGGTGGCCGACTTCCTGGCCAATGTCGCGGGCAACAAGTCCACCAGCCCCACCTTCAGGGAAGCCCTGGAAACAACCCGGGTCTGCGATGCGGTCCTGACCTCGGCCAAGACCAGCCAGTGGCAGAACGTCGCGGGGTAGTCCAACCGCGAACGGTTTCTTAACCGCGAACGGTTTCTTAACCGCGATGCCCGGGTATCCACCGAGCTCGGCTTCGCGGTGGGGAGCGCTGCTGCAGCGGCCTCCCCGTTTTTTTTTGCCCGGGATTCCGGGCGGACCCAAGGCCATGCCGCCGGATTGACAAGGCGGGACCGTAACGCTATCATCTTCGGTAGCCCCGGAGTACCTTGCGAAACCTGGTCCTTTTCTGCCTTGCCACGATCTTGGTCCTCTGCTTCCTGGGCGGGTGCATGGTCGAGCGCATCGGCCCGGACCCGCAAGCCCATGCCCCCGTTCTCAAGCTGACCGGACTCACTCTAGGGGCGGATACCCTGGAGGCGGGCGGAACCTACGCCGTCGCCGGGATGGTCGAAGCCACCGCCGATCTGACGTCCCTGGCGTACTCGATTTCGAAAGAGGACGCATCCATCGGAATCCTTTCCAAGCCG
This sequence comes from Fibrobacterota bacterium, assembly GCA_028287465.1. GTDB lineage: Bacteria > Fibrobacterota > Fibrobacteria > UBA11236 > UBA11236 > Chersky-265. The sequence continues at coordinate 21,417 of JAQBPO010000089.1, read as the reverse complement.
CTCCAACCCGGCAGGAAAAAGTGGGACCTGGCTGCGGACGGCGAGGTCCGGATAGGCACTCTTCCCACGGCGGAACCCGGACATTACACCTTCGTCATCCGTGCCGAGGCGGGCGACAGCCTGCAGCGCTTCCCCATCGGATTCGAACTTGTCCAAAGAACATCCCCTCAGGTCGATTCGACCTTGGTGGGCATCTGGAGGACCGTGGTCCCCATCCCCTCTTCCAATCCTCCCGCCGAGGTCCGCGTGACCATGCAAATCGACGCCGGGCATACCCTGCTGCTTTCCCAAAGGATGGCCACCGGCCAACCGAGCCCCCATGATTTCGCCACCCTATCCAGGGAAGAGGAGGCCTGGAGCATCGTCTCGGGGGAATTCCGGACGATTAAAACCCATTGCGAATACACGGATCCGGCGACCCTGCAGCCTACGCCCGAATCCGACTGCCGCGCGCCTCTCGAATCGGCGATACCCATCATGGTCAGCCACAAGGTCTGGACCTTCCTCGAGAACGGCCAGTCATTCGTCTTTCGAAAAGACTGACCGTCGTCCCTTTCCGATTCCCCAACCCTACGCCTCCGGTCAGTAATCGATCAACTCCGTAAAGGGCTGACCCTCTCGTCAGGGGTATCCCCCGGAGACCTTGCGAAATAATCCGCGAATCGGGACCGGTCCGTCCTGGCGCGGAATTTGCATTCGACGCGGGAAAACCCGCCGGTACAAATCGACGGGGACGCGCGTCGAAAGTCACGAGGAGAAAACAACGACATGAAATCATCCATCCGATCCCTTGGATTCGCCATTGCCGCCTTCGGCCTGTTCGCCTGCAACCAGGACGACAAGATAGCCGCGCCCGGAAAGGGCGCGGAAGGAACCGGCACCGCCCGTTTCGCCCTGCCCTCCCTTCCGGCCGACTACCTGGCCAAATCCGCCGCGGGCGCCCATGCGCGTTTCCTGCTTACGGTTTCCGGGGAAGGCATGGCGCCGATCGAGCAATCCTGGACCCTGTCCGCGGGACAACCCGAATCGGTCTACGTGACCGGAATCCCGGCCGGCTACGTGCGTTCCTTCCATGGGCGGCTGATGAAAATCGACAGCGCCCGGTACGACTCCGCCGTTACCCATGAAGGTTGGGACAGCGTCTACATCGATCGGGACAGCGTCGCGGAAGTGCGTCTGCTCCTGCGCAAGAAAGGCGGCGGTTCCGCCCATGTCTGCGTGGAAGTGGAAGGCTGGCCCTCCGATACCACCTGCATCAAACCCCCGATCCCCATCCCCGCCAAGTTCGCCGGATGCTGGAACGTCTCCATCACCAAACCGGGGACCAAGCCCGCCATCGACACCGTCTTCAAGGCCAAGCTCCGCATCGTTCAATGGGACACCACCCTGCTCGCCTACATCACCTGGAATTCCGGGGCGCGGGACTCCTCGTTCGGGTATGTCCGCTTCGACGGCACCGCCATCATCGGCAACCCGGGCGGCGGCTTCACCTTGAAGGGCGGCCTGGACTCCGCCATGGGGAACCTCAACGGGTACTTCATCAGCGACTTGCGCCATATCTCCGGATCCTTGCTCGGCACCCGCGCGGCCTGCGATACCATAGTCGTCCCCCCCATCGATACCCCGCTCACCGCCTGTTTCAACGTATCGCAGTCCATCACCAACGGCAAGATCGCCAGCGGCCGGCTCATCCTGGCCCAACGGGGCCTGAAGGTATGGGGTTCCTTCCGGTGGCAGGGGTTCCCGGCCATGTACGTCTACAACGATACCACGGGCCGAGGTTCGATCACCGACCTGTCCTACCTCAGCCTGTTCGGCGTGGCGCCCAAGGGACTGATCGGGAGCGGTTCCCCGGATACGGTTTCCTATCGGGCCACCTTGACGGCCGCGAAGGACTTCTCCGGAAGCCTGTACCAGTTGTTCCAGCCGGGTTGGAAGCAGGTTGGCGGTTGGAAAGGCGCCCGTAACGCCTGCACCGTCAAGGACAGCATCCCTTAATCCCGTTGGCCCGTCCATTCCGATATCGGGCCGGATACCCGCATCCGGCCGGATGGGAAAGCGCTCTCGCGATGAGAGCGCTTTCCGCGTTCCCGGAGAGTTGGGGCTCGGCCCCGCGGGTTAGATTTCAGCCGGACCAAGCAATGAATGGGTTCTGGAACCGCGGCCCATCCGGGACCGCATGACCAGGCCAGGAGGACCTCCATGCCCAAGGTAACGCACCCGATACTCTCCCTGCTCGCCTGCCTCGGCCTCTTCGCCTGCGATCCCCTGGAAAAGCCCTCGGGCTCCGAGGATAAGGAGCCGCCGGATGGAACAGGCCGCGCCCTCATCCACCTTCCCTCCGTATCCAAGGCCTTCCGTCCCGATACCGCCGCGGACTCCTCAGGCGGGGATTTCCTGTTGCAACTCGCCATTTCCGGCCCCGGAATGGCCCCGATCCGGGATGCCTGGATCCTCCATGCCCGGGACCTCCAACCCGTGCTGATGCCCGGCATTCCCGCGGGCGCGGAACGGGTTTTCTCGGCCCGCCTCCTGTGGCTCGACGCCGCGCGCGGGGATTCCACCCTCACCCATGAGGGCGCTGACACCGTTTCCATCCGCGCGGGGGCGACGGCCGAAGTCCTCCTGCTCTTGCGCAAGGCGGCGGATACCGGGTCGGCCAAGGTTTGCGTGATCGTGGAAGGCCTGCCGCCGGATTCGGCGTGCGGGAAACGCGTCCCGCCGGTTACCGTCATCGCTCCTCCAAAGCGGGATAGCGGATTCGGCGGATGCTGGAAAGTCGGATTCCGCGGGGCCCAGGGCCGCCTGCGCGTTTGGCAGACGGGCAAGAACCTGGGCGGAAGCCTGCTATGGTCGGACGGGACCCGCGACTCCGTTTCCGGCGCGCTGGAATACCCTTATCTGCTCATAAACACGACGGGCGCGCACGGACCCCGCAGATTCCGGGGCAATGTATTGCCGGCCCTCAGGCATTTCGAGATGAAGCTGATGGGCACGCCCATGGGCGTGGTGGAGAAGATGATCGGCGAACGCGCGGATTGCGATACGGCGGCGCACCCGGACAGCCTGGGTAACGCGAGCGATACCGTGGTCTCCTGCTGGAAGGTGGACCAGACCCTCGGGAACGGCAAGGGCGGGAGCGGCGCCCTGTTCCTCGCGAAGACCGAAAACGCGGCCTGGGGCTATATCCGGTGGGACGGGTACCCGGAAATGCTCATCACCAACGGACCGGCCCCGGTCACCACCTCCCCGGTCTACCTCTACGGGGATTTCCCGGCGGGCATGGCGGACGACCCCGAGGACGCTATCCCCCGCGCCCATTACAAGGCCAGGCTGACCGCGGCGGGGGATTCCCTCGAGTCCGGCGCGGTCTACCGGCGCTCGGCCCAGGGGGATTTCACCATGGACGACCGTTTCGGGGATTGGGGCGGCAGGCGCGCGCCCTGCGCGGACCTGTTCCCGCGCTGAAGCCATTGGTCCTTTCCGATTCCGCAAAAAGCGGATCGGATCAAAGCGCCAGGCTCGGCTCTTCGTCCTCCGCCTCGTTCCGGATGCGCGGCTCCGCCAGGTCCAGCCCCGTGGCTGCCTTCAGGCTCCTGATGAAATGCGCCGCCAGTTCCGCGGAATCACCGACGGGATCGAGGTGCGCGAACAGGTAGAGGTCGTCCAGCCCCTGATCCATCCAGCTCCTGATGCGCGCGGCCCATTCGTCCAGGCGCCGGAAATCCCCCGCTCCCACCGCCACCCCGTTGAAACGGATGAAGGCGGACCGGGTAGTGAGCCTTTGGTGCAGTACTTCGCGATGTCCGGCCGTGTCCGTGAGGACCGAGGCGACTCCATGGGCTTCCATCAGATCGAAAAGGCGGTGTTTCCACTTTTCATTCAGGAACCAGGCCGGATGCCGCACTTCCACGGCCAAGGGCAGCCTGGAAGCCTTGGCTTGGAGGAAGCGCTCCAGTTCCGCGAACCGGGACGGCCCGAAGGCCTCGGGGAATTGCATGAGGAAGAAGCCGAGGCGGGAGCCGAACGCTTCCGCGGCCTCGCAATGGGAGTCATAGAGATCCCAGACCCCGTCCAGATTCGGAACATGGGTTACGTCCCGCGGGACCTTGGGGCAAAAGCGGAATCCCGGCGGCGTTTCCCCGGCCCAATGGCGGATGCGGCCCTGGTCCAGGCCGTAACCGGTGGAGTTAAGCTCCAGGGCGTTGAATTGACGGGAGTAGCAGGCCAGGCGCCTGGCCTTGGCGGTGCCCTTGGGGCATAGTTTCCGGGCCAGATCCTCGTCCTGCCAGACGGGACAGCCTATGTGGACGCGGAGCGGATTGAATCCGGTACGGTCCGTCGCCGAGGTCCCGGCTTGCGTGGCCGGTGAGGCGGCCGACGCCTTGGCGAGCACGGAGGCCGTGGCCGGATCGTCCGGAGGCAAGGTGAAGTCTATGTCCCGTACATCCTTTAGTTTGCCGAAATCCATCGCCCCCCCTTTGCCGGTTTAGGGCTTTTTGGGAAAATAACCATTCGATGCCTCCCGGGATAGGGCCTGGCGATGGCGATTGCGGCGCCATTGGGCGAAGTCGAAAATAAACCCGGGGACCACCCCCGCGAATCACGGGATTTCGCTAGATTATATTTTCAACCTGAAAGTATATCCAGGAGCCCGATGCGGACCATCAAATTCAGAGACGAGCGCCGTGAGAAGATCCTCGGCCTGTTGTCGTCCCGCCGGCGCGTATCGGTGATGGAGCTCAGCAAGCAATTGCGGGTCACCGGGGCCACCATCCGGGCGGACCTGGAAGCCCTCACCCAGCAGAACAAGCTCATCCGGACCTACGGGGGCGCGGTGGCGCCCCGGGAAAAGGACGCGCCAGAGATGCCCATGGACGTCCGCTTGCGCAACCAGGTCGAGGAGAAGCAGGCCATCGGTCGCATGGCCGCTTCCCTGATCCAGGACGGAATGGTGGTGGCCCTGGACGCCAGCACCACGTCCCTGGCGGTCGCGCGGGAGCTGGGCAACCGCAAGGGCCTTACCGTGGTCACCAACAGCCTGGCGGTGGCCACCCAGCTGGTGGACGCCCAGGGCGTCAACGTGCTCATGCCAGGCGGCACCCTGCGCCACGAGTCCGCCTCCATCGTGGGCCCGGAAGCGGTGGCGTTCCTGTCCAGGCTGGAAGTCGAACTCTGCCTGATGGGGGTGCATAGCGTGCATGCCACGCGGGGCCTGGGCGAGGTCAACCAGTCGGAAACGGAAATCAAGAAGGCTTTGGCGTCCATCAGCCGCAAGGTCGTGGCCCTGGCCGATTCCACCAAGTGGAACAAGGTATCCGTGTCCTACTTCTGGCCCCTGGCTAAAATCGACACCATCATCACGGAGGGTCAGATTTCCCGGGAAATCAAAGAATCCCTACGCTCCCAGGGGGTAAAGCTCCAATTGGCCCAGTAATCCCCATTTTGCATATTAAAAATATAAAAAACGGAATACTTTCACTTTGAAAACATATTACCTTAGGGAACGGCCGACCCAATCCCTATTGCCGGCCTAAGGAGAGATATGATGCCCCCCGTCAAGACCACCCTCATCCCCGACAAGTGGGACGAGCAAGCCTGCCTCGGCCTTTCCGAAGAACAATTGCTCCTCTACCGATCGAACCTGCTCGGCTCCGATCTGCGCGTCACCAATTACGGGGGCGGCAACACGTCCGCCAAGGTCGCCATGAAGGATCCCCTGACCGGCAAGGACGTCGAGGTCCTGTGGGTCAAGGGTTCCGGCGGGGATATCGGCAGCATGAAGCTGGACGGTTTCTCCACCCTCTACCTGGAAAAGCTGCAAGCGCTCAAGGGCCTGTACCGCGGCCTTGGCAACGAGGACGAGATGGTGGGCTACCTGCCCCATTGCACCTTCAACCTGAACGCCCGCGCGGCCAGCATCGATACGCCGTTGCACGCCTATATCCCCTTCAAGCACGTCGATCACGTGCATCCGGATTCCGTCATCGCCATCGCCGCGTCCAGGAACGGCGAAGCCATCACCCAGAAGATCTTCGAGGGCGAACTCGGCTGGATACCCTGGCAGCGTCCCGGCTACGACCTGGGGCTCAAGCTGGAGGCCATGTGCAAGGCCAAGCCCCACCTGAAGGGAATCATGCTCGGCGGGCACGGCTTCTTCACCTGGGGCAAGACCTCGAAGGAGTGCTACCAGAATACCCTGCGGGTGATCCAGAAGGCGCAGGACCATATCGACGGCCTGGACAAGGGCTCGGCCTTCGGCGGGCCGAAGACGGCGGCGCTGGCCAAGGACGCGCGCGACGAATTCGCGACCCGCCTGATGCCCGCCCTGCGCGGCAAGCTCAGCAAGGAGAACCGCAAGGTCGGCCATTTCAACGACTCTGCCGAGGTGCTGGATTTCGTATGCTCCCGCCAGGCCAGGGAGCTCGCGGCCATGGGCACGTCCTGCCCGGACCATTTCCTGCGCACCAAGATCTTCCCCCTGTTCGTCGAGATCGATCCGGCCAAGGACGGGATCGAAGGCATCCTCGCCGGCCTGGACGGGCTCCTGGAAGGGTACCGCAACGAGTACGCGGCCTATTACGGCCGTTGCAAGCGCCCGGATTCCCCGGCCATGCGCGATCCCTATCCGGTCATCATCCTGGTCCCGGGCGTGGGGATGTTCTCCTTCGCGGGCGACAAGGCCACGGCCCGCATCGCGGGCGAGTTCTACGTCAACGCCATCAATGTCATCCGCGGCGCGTCCACCATCGATCAATACGTGGGCCTGCCCGAGCAGGAAGCCTTCGACATCGAGTACTGGGCCCTGGAAGAGGCCAAGCTCCGCCGCATGCCCAAGCCCAAGGCGCTGGCGTCCCGCATCGCCCTCATCACCGGCGGGGCGGGCGGCATCGGCAAGGCCACGGCCATCCGCTTGCTGGACGAAGGCGCGGTGGTCTGCCTCACGGACATCGACGCGGGCCGCCTCAAGGAGACCGAAGACGAATTGAAGGCGAGGTACGGCAAGGACGCCGTGCGCATCGCCGTCTGCAACGTGACGGACGAGGCTTCGGTAATCGACTCCCTCAAGGTCTGCGCCCGTGAATTCGGCGGCCTGGACATCCTGGTCAACAATGCGGGCATCGCATCCGCCGCCGCCTATGAGGATACCAGCCTGGACCTCTGGAACAAGAACATCAGCATCCTGGCCACGGGTTATTTCCTGGTATCGCGGGAAGGCTACAAGGTTCTCCTGGCGCAGGGGCTGGACGCGTCCATGATCTTCATCTCCAGCAAGAACGGGCTGGCCGCCTCCCCGGGAGCCGCCGCCTATTGCACCGCCAAGGCCGCGGAGATCCACCTGGCCCGCTGCCTGGCGCTCGAAGGCGCTCCCAAGGGCATCCGCGTCAACGTGGTGAACCCGGACGCGGTGCTCCGCGGATCCAAGATCTGGCAGGGCGATTGGCGCAAGGAGCGCGCGGTCTCCAACAAGATCAACGACGACCAGCTGGAGGAACACTACCGCCAGCGCAGCCTGCTCAAGCGCAACGTCTTCCCGGAGGACATCGCCGAGGCCGTCTTCTTCTTCGCCAGCGACGCATCGTTCAAATCCACGGGCAATATCCTGAACGTGGACGCCGGGAACATCCAGTCCTTCCCGCGCTGAAGCGGTTCGAAGGCCCCAGAACAAGGTAAGGGAAAAGAGGACCATGGAAAAGCATTATCTGGCCATCGATCTGGGCGCGGAAAGCGGCCGGGTCATGCTCGGATCCCTGGATCAGGGCAAGCTGACGGTCGAAGAGATCCACCGGTTCGCCAACGTCCCCGTCACCATCCAGGGGACCTTGCGCTGGGATCTCCTCAACCTGTTCTCGGAAGCGAAGGAGGGCCTGCGCAAGGCCGCCTCCCGCGGGGCGCCCATCAGCGGCATCAGCACGGACGCCTGGGGCGTGGACTATGTCCTGTTCAAGGAAAAGGAGTCCATGGTGACCAATGCCTACCACTACCGCGATTCCCGCACGGACGGGGCGATGGAGAAGGCGTTCGCGAAGGTTCCCGCGGACCGGATCTTCGCCGAGACCGGCATCCAGTTCATGCAGATCAATACCCTCTACCAGCTTTTCATGGACGCGCAGCAACGCCCGGAAGTGCTGGAGTGGGCCGATCGCTTCCTCAACATCGGGGATTATTTCAATTATCTGCTGTCGGGGGCGCCCAACGGGGAAGCGTCCCTGGCCAGCACCTCCCAGTTGTTCAATCCCGTCAAAAAGGATTGGGCCTGGGGCCTCATCGCGAGCCTCGGCCTGCCGAAGAAGCTCTTTCCCGCCCTGGTCGCGTCGGGAACGCGCCTGGGCCCCTTGCAGAACGAGGTCGCCCTGGAAACCAATCTCAAGGGCGTCCAGGTGATCGCCACCTGTTCCCACGATACCGCCGCCGCCGTGGCCGCGGTTCCCGGGCAAGGCCAGGATTGGGCCTTCCTCAGTTCCGGGACCTGGTCCCTGCTGGGCGCCGAACTGGGCGCGCCCATCATCGACGCCCTCAGCCGCAAATACAATTTCACGAACGAGGCCGGATACGCGGGCACGACGATGTTCCGCAAGAATATCGTCGGCCTTTGGATCGTTCAGGAATGCAAGCGCGCCTGGTCCGAGTTGGGCAATGAATACGATTACCAGGACCTGACAGCCATGGCCGAGGCCGCGGAACCCCTGCGCAGCCTCATCGACCCGGAGGATCCCCGTTTCGGCAAGCCGGGCAGGATGCCCGGGAAGATCGTGGACTTCTGCCGCGAGACCGGCCAGCCCATCCCCACCGATCCCGGCAGCATGATCCGCTGCGTGCTGGAGAGCCTGGCCCTCCTCTACGCCAAGACCCTGGGGGAATGCGCCGCGGCCACAGGCCGGAAGTTCAAGACCCTGCACATCGTCGGCGGCGGCAGCCGTAACCGTCTCCTGAACCAGTTCACGGCGGACGCGGTGCAATTGCCGGTCCAGGCCGGTCCCGTGGAAGCCACGGCCATCGGGAACCTGCTGATCCAGGCCAAGACCCTGGGACAGGAAACCGGGGACATCCGTTCCGTGGTGCGCCGGTCCTTCCCCATCGAGGCTTTCGCGCCGAGGGATGCGGGGGCATGGCATGGGGCCGCCAAGCGGTTCGAGGCCTTGAAGACCGCCTAGCGGGCAGGTGGGAAACCGATCGGCGCGCTTGAGCAACGCGGCGGCGGCGTATTGGATGGAATAAAAGGATGGAAGAGACTGCGGGCCCCCGCTTCCGGATGTTGCGGGACCGGGGGGAGCAGCTTGAGGCGCGTGGGAGCGACCCGGACCGGTAACGGACGGGGAACGGATGCGCCGGAGGAAGAACCGATCCAAAGACCAGGCGGGATCCGATTACCGCAGGGAAACGGATTCTCGCGGGCATGCCCGGCGGGATGGTCCTTCGCGATTTACTATGCTAGAGTCACTTGAACGGCCCGGGTATTTCCGTGATTCCCGGGCGTGGGGAGCATTCTTTGCAGCGAATCCATCCGGCCGTGCAAAAATCCCTGACCCATGTCCGGGGTGAGATAAAGGCGGGTTCCTGGTCGCAAGGCGACCGGCTGCCTCCCATCCGCGTATTGGCGCGCCAGGCCCAGGTTTCCGCGGCCGCCATGTGCTCGGCCCTGGGAGTCCTGAAGGCGGAGAACCTGGTCAGCATCGTCAAGAACCGCGGCGCTTACCTGGGCCAGCCTCCCGCTGAGGGCAGGAACGGATACCACAGCTCAGGGCCGGGCGAATCCCAGCGCTGGCAACGCCTCAAAATCCAGATCGAGAAGGACATCTTCAACGGGATCTACGTGCCTGGAGAGGCGATGCCCTCCTTGCGGGACCTGCAAAAGGCTTATGCTGTCTCCTACAAGACCCTGCGCAAGGCCATGGAGGCCATCGCGGGGGAAGGCGTGGCCGTACCCCACAAGAAGACCTACCTGGTGCCCCATCTCCGCCGCGCCCATGGGACCCTGGTGTTCATCAGCGCGCCCGAGGCGGCCTCCAAGATCATCTGCGGCGGCTATCCCGTCACGGAATTCCTCTCCACCCTCCGCCGCGAAGGCGGGAAGAGCCTGATCAACGTGGTGGTCATCCCCTTCGATCCGGAGCGCCGCAAGGCCGTCTTCGGCAACCAATTGATCGCCCTGCAGGAGAAGCACTCCGTACTGGGTTACATCCTCTGGACCTCCATGCTGCCCGAGCGCAAGCTGGACCAGGCCCTGCAGACCCTGCGGGAGGTCCAGCGGCCGGAGTCCAAACCGGGCGCCCTGGATCGCCCCGTGGCCGTGGTCGATACCACCTGGGACATGGGAATCACGAACGCCCTGCACCATCAGGCGGAACTGGCCGGCTGGGCGTTCCGCATCTTCACGGTGGCCGGCCTGCTGGCCGGGCGCCAGGTCGGGCAATACCTGCTCAAGCTCGGGCACCGCAAAGTCGCCTTCCTCTCCTACTGCCATAAGGAACTCTGGTCGCAATACCGCTTCCGCGGCCTCCTGCAATCCTTCCAGGGGGCGGGGTTCGGGGAAGGCGTGCGCAAGTTCGTCATCGAAGAAGTGGACGATCGGTTCCATGCCCTGCCCGGCCCGGAAGACCTGGAGGAGTTCCGCAAACAGGCCGACCGCTTCCTTTCCGCCTCCACCGAAGCCGGCCTGGGATACTATGCCTCCTACGCCCAGGAGCAGATGACGGGTTCGGTATGGAATTACATCCATCAGCTGAAGATGGCCGCCCGGGTCGAACCCATCCTGACGGCGGCCCTCCAGGAGCCGGGGCTTACGGCCTGCCTGGGAGCCAACGATCGCATGGCCCTTCTGGCCCGCGATCACCTCGTCAAGAAGGGCGTGCGCATACCCAGGGACATGTCCGTGCTCGGTTTCGACGACAGCAAGGCGGCCACGGACAACGATCTCTCGAGCTACAGCTTCACCTTCTCGGAAATCGCCCGGAAGGTCCTGACCCACGTCCTCAGCCCCCGGCAGCGGTCCCAGGCCCATGAGGGGAACGCCGTCGAATGCGAGGGGCTGCTCATCGAGCGCGGTTCCAGCGGCCAGGCCCGATCCTAGGGGCCAGCCCGCCCCGACCCATCTTTCCGGCGGTCTCCGCGAGCCTGAAAAAGGCCAAAAATACAGAAGGCATTGAAGTCAATAATCCTGTTCCGAATTTCGGAACGGCCCGGCCGGGGTTTGGATATTTTTCCAACATCCCTTGAGGACGAATACGGTTGAAGGGCCGCGCGACGGCGGCTCCGCCGGCGGACGACGGCACATAGGCGCGAAGGAATGACGGTCATGACGCATCCGAAAACGGTCCAGTTGTTCCACACCTGCATCATCAACGAGGTCTACCCCGAGGTGGGGATGTCCGTCGTCAATATCCTCGAGCGCCTGGGCATCGAGGTCCGGGTCCCGGCCTCCCAGACCTGTTGCGGCCAACCGGCATTCAACGCCGGCTTCCACGCGGATGCCCGCAAGGTCGCGCGCCATACCCTGGATCTGCTTTCCGCCACCGAAGGCCCCATCGTGGTGCCCTCCGGTTCCTGCGGCGACATGATCACCCATCAATATGAAATGCTGTTCCACGGGGACAGCCGGGGCCAGGGCGGCGAACCTGCCTACCTCGCCAAGGCCCGGGCCGTCTCCCATCGCTGTTATGAATTCTCCGTCTTCCTGGTGGACGTCCTGGGGATAACCGACCTGGGCGCGCGCCTGGGATCGAATGCCATGAAGGCGGCCTACCACCCTTCCTGCCACCTGCTGCGCGGCCTGGGCGCCAAAACCCAGCCCCGCGCCCTCCTCGCCGGCGTGCAGGGACTGGAATGCGCGGACGTGAAGGACCAGGAGGAATGCTGCGGTTTCGGCGGCATGTTCTCCGTCAAGAACGCGGCCATCTCCGGGGCCATGCTGGAAAACAAACTGCGCAACCTGGAAGCCTCGGGCGCCTCCACCGTGGTGAGCTGCGACATGGGGTGCCTGATGCACATGCAGGGCGGGTTGCGGCGGAAGGGATCCAAGCTCGAGGTGAAGCATATCTCGCAGGTTCTCGAGGCGGGGTTTAAATGAGCCGCTTCCTCGACCGCGTCGAAACCGCCCTGCAGGACGAAGAATTGAAAGGCGCCTTGGGCCGCGCCACCGATAGGCTCGCCTCCCGTCGATCCGCCTCCCTGGATTCCCTGGAGGATTCGGACATGATCCGGGACATGGCGCGCCGCGCCAAGATGGGCCTGCTGACCGATCTGGCGGGCAACCTGGAAACCTTCGAGAAGAACCTGATCAACAACGGCGTCCAGGTCCATTGGGCCGAGGACGGCAAGGCGGCCAACCGGATCGTGGTGGAGATCGCCAAGGCGCGGGACTGCAAGCGCGCCGTCAAGTCCAAGTCCATGGCGACGGAAGAGACGCACCTGAACCATGACCTGCTCGAGGCAGGATTGGAGGTTCTGGAAACCGATCTCGGCGAATACATCGTGCAGTTGGCGGGGACCACCCCCTCGCATATAATCCTGCCCATCATCCACATGACCAAGGAAAGCATCGGCGAGGTGATGCACCGCAAGATCCATGTGCCTTACACCTCGGATCCGGAGAAGCTGGCCAAGATCGCGCGCGCCAAGCTGCGCGAGGCTTTCCTGTCGGCGGACATCGGGATCACCGGCGCGAATTTCGGCGTGATCGATTCCGGAGCCGTCGTGCTGGTCAGCAACGAAGGGAACGCGCGCCTGGTCACAACCCTGCCCCGCGTGCACGTTGTGCTGATGGGCATCGAGAAGCTGGTGCCGAACCTGGACGATTTGGATCTGATGATCAAGATCCTGGGCCGCTCGGCCACGGGCCAGAAGATAACCACCTACACTTCCATCGTCCCCGGACCCCGCCGCGAAGGCGAAACCGACGGGTGCGAAGAGATGCACGTGATCCTGCTCGACAACGGCCGCAGCCGGATCCTGGGCGGGCCCATCGCCGAGATCCTGGGATGCATCCGGTGCGGCGCTTGCCTCAACGCCTGCCCGGTCTACAAGAACATCGGCGGCCACGCCTACGGCGACACCTACCCCGGCCCGGTCGGCGCGATCGTAACGCCGGGGATACGGGGCATCAAGGGCTGGAAGTCCTTGCCGGACGCGAGCTCCCTGTGCGGCGCCTGCCGCGACGTCTGCCCGGTGCGCCTGGACATCCCGCGCATGCTGCTGGAGCTCCGTAAGCACGCGGTCGAGGAGGCGGACGTCCCCTGGACCCTGCGAGCCGGCCTGTGGGGTTTCGGCATGATCGCGTCCCGGCCCTGGCTCTATCGGACCGCCGCGCGCCTGGGAGGCATCGCCGCGCGCCTGATGGCGCCGGACGGCTGGATCAAGAAGCTTCCCGGACTGGCCGGCGGCTGGACCCGCTCGCGGGACATGAAGGCGCCCGCCCCAAAATCCTTCCAACGGATGTTCCGGGATCGCCATGTCTGACGCCCGTCTCGCCATCCTGTCCAAAGTGCGCCAGGCCCAGATCCGCGCCTACATCCCCGAAGCCAAGTCGGGCCTGCCCGCGCGCCTGGCCTATCCCGCCCTGGATCCCGGCGCGCTCCGGTTCCGCCTGTTGGAGGAGTTCGCCCTGCTGGGAGTGGAAGCGTTCGTGGAGGCTTCCGAAGCCGATGTCCGCCGACGCCTATCCGGCCTTATCGACGGCAAGTCCGTCCTCAGCTGGGATCCGGACCACCTGCCCTACGGCGCGGGGGATTGCCTCACGGGCGCGAAAACCGTATTCGGCAGCGATTCCAGGGACGAGCAGGGCCAGGCTGAAATCGGGCTCACCGGCTGCGAGAACGCCATCGCCGAGACCGGGACCCTGGCCGTGACTTCCGGACCCGGCCGGCCCAGGGCGGCTTCGCTCATGCCCATCACCCACGTCGTGCTCATCCGCGCTTCCGATATCCTGCTGGGCATGGGGGAATATTTCCGGAAGACCCGGGAAACGGCGGACCGCGGGAACGTTCCGCTGCCTTATGTCGTTTTCATCACCGGGCCCAGCCGCACCGCCGACATCGAATTGTCCCTGACCCTGGGCGTGCATGGGCCCGGCCGGGTCATCGCCATCCTAGGTCCCTGACCCGTTTTCCCGCCCTTGCCCGCTTGACGCCGCGGGTCCCGGTATGCGATCAATAGACATGATGAAGCCATTCCCGGACCGTGCCGCCGTACCGACCCCCTCCTTCCGCCTGGTCGCGGGCGCTTTTCTGTCGACGGCCTTGTTGACGTCCCAATTGGCCTCCTGCTCCGGGACCAGGGAAGATCCGGCCGCCAGGGTCCAGGCCGAATGGCGCCTGATCCCCGAGGCGACGGTCCTCAACGAGAAGCGGCAGTTCTTCCTGTACGGCCGCAGGCTCGACAGCGTAACCGTTACGATACCCCCGAGCGTCACGATGGAAAAAGGCGACTTGAACAACGGAGGCCGGGTGCTCTCCCTGCATTTCAGGGTGGCTCCGCTCGCGAAGGATTCCCTTGCCGCAGGGGAGAGCGTGGGCAATCGGGAGGTGCGCGTGAAGACCCCGGATACCTCCCTGGTCTTCACCATCAAGGTCGTGGACGAGGCGCTTCCGCGCTAAACACCGCCCGCGGCGGAACCGCCCATGGCGGACCTTCCCGCGGCGGCGACCAATTCCAGGCAGGCTTTCACCTTCTCCGGATCCTTCTTTCCCGGCCCCGTCTCGACCTTGCTGTTCAGATCCACGGCGAAGGGGGAACAGGCGGCCAGGGCCTGCGATAGATTGTGCGGCCCCAGCCCGCCCGCAAGGAAAAACGGCAGGGGCAGGGGATGGCGCTTGAGCAGATCCCAATCGAACGCCTTTCCGCTGCCCCCGAAGCCTCCCGCGCCTCCGGCCTGGGTATCCACCAGGAAGTATGCCAGGGGATGGGACCCCTTGGGCAGCTTCGAAGCGATCTCCAGACCCGGGCGCAAACCGCCCAGGTCGGCCAGGCGCGTATGGGGAATGGCTTTGATGACGGGCAGAGGCATGCGCATCACGTATTCCCAGTCCTCGTCGCCGTGCAATTGGATGTACCTGATTCCAGTTGAAGCCGCGACCTTGATCACAAACTCAATAGCCGCGTCCACAAAAACCCCAACCGGGTTCGCCAGGTTCAGGGCGCCGATCATGGGCGCGGCGTCCGCGGGAGAGACGTGCCGGACGCTGCCGGGATGGAAATTGTATCCCATCCATTCCACGCCCATGGCATCAAGGGTGGCGGAGTCGGCGGGATCGCGGATGCCGCAAACCTTTACCTGGCAGGGTTTTGAAACCGGATGGACCGCGCTCATATGGAAGTTCCCGCCTTCTTGGCCGATTGCGCCCCCAGAGGCCGGGGCGTGCGAGCAAAATAGAGATATATTTCCTAATTTTCGATAGGGTCCCGACCGTGGCAAGGCGAAACACGGGGGTTGGCGGGGCTCTAACACTGTAGGGGTGAATGGATATGAGCGAAATGAAGAAAGTTGCCGTTCTCGAAAACGTCGTTTTCAACTACCCTGCCGGCAATAATGCCCTGGACAAAATCTCCATGGACCTCCTCCAGGGGGAAATCGTGGGCCTGGTCGGCGCTAATGGCGCCGGCAAGACCACCTTGATGAAAATCCTGGCCGGTTACATGGACAAGACCGACGGCACCATCCAATACAACGGCCGCGCCATCGAGGAATTCTCCAACAAACGCCTGAACGAGTTCGTGAATCTTGTCGAGCAGAATCCCGAAAGCCAGCTGGTGGGCCCCACCGTCGAGGACGAACTGGCCCGCGCCTGCCGCTTGATGGGCTATGAAGGCCGCGTCATCCGCGAGAAGGTCGACTTCGTGCTGAAGCTCGTCCGCATGAAGCAGGCCAAGGAATGGTACCTGGACGAAATGTCCACCGGCGAACGCCGCCGCATCGCCCTGGCCATGGCCCTGATCGCCGACCCGTCCATCCTGTTGCTGGATGAACCTCTGTCCGACCTGGATCAGGTGGGCGTGAAGGATACCATCGCCACCCTGAAGGAATTGAAGAACCGCGGACTTTGCATCATCGTGTCCTCCCACCGCCTGGAGGACATCCTGGACCTGACCGACCGGATCGCCGTGCTCGGCGAGGGGCGCGTATTGATGCTCGACGAGCCCCAGAAGGTCCTTTCCAACGAGGATATCCTGAAGCTCGCCACCGTCACCTTGCCGGCCATCCCCAAGCTGTTCATGCGCCTCCAGGCCGAAGGCGTGCTGGCCTCGACCAAATTGCCCTTGACCCTGGACCAGGCCGTGGACCGCATCCGGGAAGCCGTGGCCTTGAACCTGGAAGCCACCCAGAGCTTGCGCGCCATCCCGAACCAGGCGAACGGGGCGAACGGGGCGAACGGGAAGGTGACCGCAAAAGGGGACGTATCAGGCAAGACGGATGTGCTGGATGCCGCCGAGCCCAAGGCCGGTCCGGATGCGGAAAAATCCGACGACTCCAAGGATCCCATCACCTCCAAGCTCGCGATCTGAACCCGCCCGGCCGGGAGGCCACGGTCTCCCCGCCGGACGCTTTCGCCCTGGGGCGCAGGCCCTCCGCCCGGCCCCGCATCGACACACGTCTCCCACGGAACACGCATGGAATCCCTGTACCTCATCGATGTCTCCGCCCTGGCCTACCGGTCCTTCTACGCCTTCATCAACAACCCCCTCAAGAATTCCAAAGGCCAGGAGACCTCGGCCATCTTCGGATTCGCCTCGCATACCCTGCGGCTTATCCAGGAATGCGAGCCGACCCATATCGCCTTCGTCAAGGATCTGCCCAAGCGCACCTTCCGCCACGAGCTCTACAAGGAATACAAGGCTCACCGCAAGCCCATGCCGGACTCCCTGCAAAGCCAGCTCCCCATCATCGACGCCTTCGTGGCCACGGTGGGGTTGCGCACCGTGGCCCTGGAAGGATTCGAGGCGGATGACGTCATGGCCACCTTGGCCTGCGACGCACGCAAACGCGGCATGAAGGTCTACATCGTGACCCGGGACAAGGACATGATGCAGTTGGTGGACGATCAGGTGAAGCTGTTCGACCTGGGCAAGGCCCGGGCCGACTCCCTGGTGGTCGGGCCCAAGGAGGTGAAGGAGAAGATGGGCGTGGATCCGGCCCACATCGTGGATTACCTCTCCCTGATCGGGGACGCGTCGGACAACGTGCCCGGGGTGGCCAAGATCGGTCCCAAGACCGCGGTCGAGCTCATCGATACCTACGGTTCCCTGGAACGCATCTACGAATTCGTGGAGAACATCCCCAAGAAGGGGCTTCGCGAGAATCTCAAGAACGACCGCGAGAGCGCCTTCCTCTCCCAGAAGCTGGTCACCCTGAATTGCGAGCTGGAGCTGCCCCTGGGCGTGGACGATCTCCGGTATTCGGGCGTCGCGGCGGAAGCCACCTCGGAATTCCTGATCGAGTGGGAATTCAAATCCCTGCTCAGGCTCGTGCCCGGATCCTCCACCGCCGCGGTCTCCGCGGCCCGGGCCAAGGCCTTTTCCGCAGCCGCCGCGGCCGAATCCGCCCTGGCTTCCCCGGGAGGCGATACCGCCGTCCTCACCTTGGCGAACGGCTCCTCCAGCGCGGCGGAACTGGCCGAAGCCATCGGCGAAGCGACCGTGCCGGAACCGGCCGGACCTCCCGGCCCGGAACTCCGTTACGAGTTGATCGACACCCTGGAGCTGTTGTCGGCCATGGCGGACCGGATCAAGGCGGCCCCTCCGCTGCTCGCCGTGGATACCGAGACTACGGACCTGGACAATAAGGTGGCGCGCCTGGTGGGAGTCTGCCTGTCGGTGGAAGCCTATACCGGATTCTACATCCCTGTAGGCCACCAGGAAGGGCGCAACCTGCCCCTGGAAGACGTGCAACGGGTGCTCAAACCCATCCTCGACGACCCCTCCCGCCGCCTGCTCTTCCATAACGCCAAGTACGATCTGCCCATCCTCGCCCGGCACGGATTGCTGCCCGCGGACATCGGTCGCCCCGGCAAGCTGGCGGACACCATGGTGGCGGCCTACCTTTCGAATCCCGGCGAGAGGCAGCTTTCCCTCGACGATCTGGCGCTCAGGCATTTCGGCCATGCCATGATCCCGATCGAGAAGCTGATCGGCAAGGGCGGACGCGGCGCGGCCAACAAGCAGAAGAACTTCTCCGAGGTCTCCATCGCGGAAGCCTGCACCTATGGGGCCGAGGACGCGGACATGACCTACCGCCTTTGGGAGTTGTACGAAAAGGACCTGAAGCAGAAGGAACTCTTCGATCTGTTCTTCGAAATGGAGATGGCCCTCCTGCCCGTCCTCCTGGAAATGGAAGGCAAGGGCATCACCCTGGACGTGGAGGCCCTGAACGCCCTATCGGAAATCCTCGCGGCCGAAATCGTCCGCCTGGAAAGGGAAATCCATGAATTGGCGGGCGAGGAGTTCAACATCGGTTCGCCCACCCAGCTCCAGGTCATCCTCTTCGAGAAGCTGGGCCTGAAGCCGGGCAAGAAGACCAAGACCGGTTTCTCCACGGACGCGGACGTGCTGTCCAAGCTGGAAGGCGAGCATCCGATCATCTCCAAGTTGCTGGACCACCGGGAAAGCACCAAGCTCCAGAACACCTATGTGGAAGCCCTGCCGACCATGGTCCATCCGGTCACGGGCCGGGTGCATACCAATTACTCCCAGGTGATCGCGGCCACGGGCCGGCTATCCAGCATCAATCCCAACCTGCAGAACATCCCCATCCGCACCGAATCCGGGCGGCTGATCCGGAAATGCTTCGTCGCCTCTTCGCCGGACAGGATCCTGCTCTGCGCCGATTACTCCCAGATCGAGCTCCGCCTGCTGGCCCACCTGAGCGGGGATCCCACCTTGCGCGAGGCCTATCGGCGGAACATGGACATCCATACGCGCACCGCCGCCATCCTCTACAAGGTGCCGGAGTCCGAGGTCACTTCCAATATGCGCCGCAGCGCCAAGGTGGTGAATTTCGGCGTCCTCTACGGCATGGGTTCCGGACGCCTGGCTGCGCAGCTCAAGATCCCGCGCTCCGAAGCGGCCCAATTCATAGACAATTACTTCTCCACCTTTTCCATGGTGGACAAGTACATCACCGGGACGGTCGACAAGGGACGCAGCCTCGGTTACGTGGAGACCCTCGCCGGCCGCAAGCGGTACCTTCCCGACCTGCTTTCGGACAACCGCATGATGAAGGAAAACGCCGAGCGCATCGCCGCCAATACCCCCATCCAGGGTAGCGCCGCGGATCTGATCAAAATCGCCATGATCCGCATCCACAATGAATTGGCTGGCGGGTCCCTGAAGTGCGACATGCTCCTCCAGGTCCACGACGAACTGGTCTTCGAGGTCGACCGGGCGGACGCGGATGCGGCCGAACGGATGATCAAGACCGAAATGGAAGGCGCCATGCAACTGGAGGTCCCCCTGGTGGTGGAATTCGGCCGCGGCCCCAATTGGCTGGAAGCCCATAACTGAACGCCGTCCTCCGGCCCGGGAAGCCCGCGGGCATGGGCCGGCCATCCCAACTAACGCCCGATAGCCCGGGCGGTCGCCCTTTTCCTTGTTAAATTTCTAGCAGTCCCCAGGTACCCCTTCACCCGGTGCCCCGGGCCGCTCATCCAGGTTTCGGGAGTCCAGCATGCCGAATTTTCCGGTCCTAATCTTACAGTGCGTCCAGTGCGGGGTGTCCCCATGGCCCGTTTGATCCTCGGGGTCACCGGCAATATCGCCAGCGGCAAATCCGAAACCGCCCGCCTGCTCCAGCAAAAGGGTTGCGCCCTGGTGGATGCGGACGCCGTCGCCCATGAACTCTACGGTTACGATCGGGCCCTGGTGCAGCAGATAGGCGCCGAATTCGGCCAGGACGTGGTCTGGTCCAACGGCATGCTCGACCGCAAGAAGCTCGGCAGCCTGGTTTTCGGCCGGCCGGACGCCATGGCGGCCCTCAACCGGCTCGTGCACCCGGCCCTCATCAACGCCATCCGGGAACGCATCCGCTCCTCCCAGCGGGTGATGAACCGCCTGGTCCTGGACGCGGCCCTGATCGTGGAGCTTGGGTTCGCCAAGGAGGTGGATTACCTGGTTTTCGTTTCGGCCGCGGTTCCCGTCCGCCTGGTGAGGCTCATGGAACGGAGCGGCCTCACCCAGGATGAGGCCATGCGCCGCATCGAAAGCCAGGTTCCTGAGGAATCCAAGCTCCAGCATGCGGATTTCGTGATCAAGAACGAGACCACCAAGGAATACCTCGCCGAACAGGTGGATGCGCTTTGGGACGAGCTGATCGCTCGCGACGACGCGGGCGAATCCCCCCGGGAGACCTGAGCGGACAGCTCTGGCACGGGCGGCCGGCGGCCGGTTACTACCTTTATCCCGGGCCGATCCCGATCCGGGAAGGCACCGTTTCAGAAATCACTTGGAGGCCCGCTTGGACAAGAAAATCATCATCCTCGCATGTCTGGCCGCCGTCGGCGGCGTCATCCTGGGCATCATCCGATCCCCTGAACGCAAGGGCGTCCAAGGGCAGGATCTCTTCCCCTCCGAAAAGCTGCAGGGCTACGTGGAGCACACCCAGATCTCGGTCAAGGAGGACGGCCAGGGCGGCCGGCCGGTTCTCGCGGTCGCCATCACGCCTTACGGCATCAAGCCCGAACAGGTATCGCCCACGGGCTATGGCGCCCTCAAGGCCCTGCACCGCTCCTTTCCCAAGAGCGATTGGGTCTCCGTGTTCATCGCGGAGGATTCCGCCATGGCCGAGGCCAGCAACTGGGTGGGCGTCGCCGAATTGCGGGGCGGAAAGGTGACCGTAACCGGCGGGATACCCACCCAGGCGCAAATCGACTCCCTTGGGAAGCTGGGCCAACCCTTCCGCCGGCCCACCCAGGCAGACCTCAAGGCCGTGGCGGCTTTGTTCGACAGCACAGCCAACCTTGCCACCGAACGCTGGGATCTCTCGCAGACCTTGCTCGGGGCCGGCTCCGGCCGCATCGACAAATCCCGCTTCTTCAAGCTGGACCTGGAGACCAATTCCCTGCATTCCGCCGCCAAGGCCGTGGGTTCGGACCCCAAACAGCTACAGAACCTGGCCCAGGGCGTGATCCGCTTCTATTGGGCCAAGGCAGGGGATCCCCAGTGAATTCCCGGGCCAGCGCCCATTTTCCCTCCCCGCGCCCCCCGCGGGAACTTTTCCCCGGGTTCCTTGTCTAAAGGCCAGGGCACGTCCATGCAGGCGCGCCCGTGACGCCGGTTTCCGGCACCGGGGCGGGCCATTCCACCGATAGCCCGAATCCGGCGGCCTTACCGCAGGAGCCTGCGGCCTTACCGCAGGAGCCTGCGGCCTTACCGCAGGAGCCTGCGGCCTTACCGCAGGAGCCTGCGGCCTTACCGCAGGAGCCTGCGGCCTTA
>JAQBPO010000006.1 GCA_028287465.1 Fibrobacterota bacterium | reverse complement strand
GGCTGGCCCGCCCGACGAAGGCTCGAGGCCGCACTCCAGGGAAATCCGGTATCCGATTTCCCTGATGGGCCCCAGATCGGGGAAAAAATCCACCCGCTCCGCATGGTTGCGGCAGGAACAGGTCCAGTCGCCTTCCGCGCCGGTACGCAAGAGGAAACGGTAGTCCGCGTCCGATTGCAGCCGGGCCCTCCCCAGGCGCCCGTCCCATTCGGAGGGCGCTTGATGCTTCCGGATCCGTTCGGCCAGGAACGGCCCGAACCGGACCCAATGGATGCGGTCCGTCAGCAGGGATTTCTTTTCGCGGACCGGCATGGTCTCGGCTTCCGAAGCGAGTTTCCCGGGAAGGGGCATATGCATGGAGCAGCCGCCGGTCAGCAGGGAGAGGAGGGAGAGCGCGCTCAGCAGCGGGCGGAACGGATGAGCGGTCAGGGACGGACGGCGGGAGGCCATGGAATGAAAAAGGCTTCCCGAGGGCGCGGAAACAAGGCCTACGGAAGGTGTAAAGCGGCCTTTACAAGCGGTTCCGGAAGGGGGTCAGTTCTCCTTGAGTTCGGCCAGGATCTTTTCCGCGTCCGGATCCTTCTGATCCGCCGCCTTGAGGAACCACTTGAATGCCGTGGATTCGTTGCGCTCCACGCCTTTGCCGGTCTTGTACATCTGCCCGAGCTTGACCTGGGCCTTGGCATGCCCTTGTTCCGCTGCCGCCTGGAACCAGCGCGCGGCCTGGTACGCGCTCTTGGCGGTGCCTTTACCGGTGCGGTACATGAGGGCGATCTTGTATTGGGATTCCGCGTATCCCTTTTCCGCGGCCTTCTTGTACCAACGGAAGGCCATTGAATCGTTGCGGGGCAGGTCCTTGCCTTGTTCGTACATGATGCCGACCTGGAACTGGTCCTCGGGCGAACCATCGATGGCCTTGCGCAGGAATGCCTTGGTCGAATCCTCGTCATCGGTCACGGCCACGCTGCCGCTGGCGCGCGGCGGCCTTGCCGGAGCGGGTGGGGGTGCCGCTTCCGTTTCTTCGTTTCCCGCCGCCGGTCGGGCGGTGGAAGGAGGGATCGCGGAACCGCCGTTATTGGCTCCCGCCACCGATTGGATCGGCTGGTGGGTGATTTTCGCGAACGGGAGGGCCTTGAGCTTGGCCAAGGCGAATCCCGCCACCGCGATGATGACCAAGGCGAGAGTCAAGGTCTTGCCCATGGGCACGTTGGACGCGCGTCTCCGTTGGAAAGGCGTCGAAAGGGCCTTTTGCAACATGGGGATGGTGCGTGTCTGGAGATCTTCCGTGGACCCGGTTTTTTCCTGAGTGGTGGCAGCCGAACCGTTCAATACGTGCATGCGGCGGGATTCCCAGGACTTGGCCCGGAATTTGGTGGTCTTGGGTCCGGATTTGGTCTCCATCCCCTTTTCCTGCGCGAGCCGGAACAGGTCCTGGGTGACCAGGCTGACCAGGGAATAGATATCGTCGAAGACCTTGGCGCCGTGATGGCTCTCCAGCTTCTCGCGGAAGGCCTTCAATTGCTGGGCGCGGGCCGGATCCCGTTCGAAATGGGCGGGATAAAGCCCGGACTTCGCGTCGCGGAGGTAGACCAATACGGTCTTCCCCTGGGCCGCTCCTTCGTTGTATTCCGCCTCCCCGTGGGAGATATCGAGCCCGGGGGCGATCACCCCCTGCAGATGGCCTACGATCATCACGAGCACATCGCTGCGGCGGATCTCCTCCTTGGCGGAATCCAGGGTCTGGATCGATCGGGGGCAATAGTAGGTGAAGTCCGGGAATTGGTCGCCAAGCCCATCCAGCCCGTCCGATACCGCGTTGCGCTCGCTGACGAGATCGCGATAGGTGCTGCAGACAAATACATGGAGGGATTTATCCATGGGATCCCCAGGTTGTTTCGTGAAGGCGCCCGAAAATCGGATGCCGATGATGTCCGAACGGGCTTCCGGCGATTGCCGGAGGATCCGGGAAAGCCGGACGCCGCTCGGAATTTGGGAGGGATGCCAACGCCTGCCCTGAGCGCCCCGGAAAAGGGACGTGGGGGTTAATGCTGGTCCCATTCAGAACAATCGAAATCTACTTCCTGCCCGGTAACGGGTCAATTGGGAGGAATTACCCCGATTCGGCACAGTTGGTAAAGTAAGAAATTCGGGGTTCCTGGCCCAGGAGAGGATTTTCCGGACCGGAAAGGCACCAGGGGAAAGGTGCTTATTGCGATGCCGCGATCACATCGGAACGGCGATTTCCCGGATGGTGCTGACCAGATCCACGTCGGAGGCGGACCCGTCCACCACGCCCCGCCCTTGGATGCGAAGGGTGCTGTCATTGGGGTACCAGACCTTGAACGACAGGATTTCGTTCCCGGCATTGGAGACCGAGAGTTCCTTTTTGGAGGTGGATTGGTAAATCCAGCCGTCCTTGTCCACGCCGCCCCGGGCCCCTTCCAGGATTTCGACATCGCTGAAATCGAGCTTGGCGGTCTGGCCCTCTCCGCCCATTTCCGTGATCGCGCCGGAAGATAGGACCTTCTCGCCTCCCGGTTCATGGGTGGCCAAGGTGAAGGGCAGCTTTCCCGGCCGCTTGCGCGCCACTTCCGACAACGCCCATTGCACCGCGCTTTCGGCCGCGAATTCGGCGCGCACCCGGTTCACGTCCTTGCCGGAATGGGTGATGTCGGTATTCACGTTCCTGTAGACCATGGTGCATAGGATGGCCAAAACCATGATGACGCCAAGGACTCCGACCAGGGCGAATCCCGTTTGGCCAGGGTCCCGGCGCATGGCTTCGCCGGAGCGGAACGGCTGCGATGCGGCCTTCATAACAGGTTGGGGCATTCCACTTGGAGGGTTTGCTTCCGGGAGCGGCTGGGGCGGCCGGGACCGACCTTGGTATGGAGGGTCAGATCCAACTGCACGGCCTTGATCCTGGATACGTCCGCCGTGGGGAGGCCTCCCTTGTCGACGTAGGCGAAATTGAGATCGACGCCTCCCGGCACCTTTGCAAGGGTGCGGGTCTGGGTTGGCTGACCGGGGCAGCGGATTTCCTGGATGAGTAAATCCTCCTGGGCGCCGGCTTTGGAATACAGGGTCATGGTCAGCTCGTCGGTTTCATCCGGGCAGAATTTCCTTTTCACATCGACATAGGAGAAGGAAAGCCTCTGGTGCCCCGCAGCGAAACCTTTGCGGGGATCGGACATGCACGCGCCGGCATTGGATATCTGGCGGGTGATGGCCTGCATGGCCTTCTTCAGATCGGACTGGATGCGCGCTTGATCGCGGATATCCATGTACCCTTTGACTTGCGAGGAGAAAAGGTAGCCGCCGCAGACGACCATGAGCACGCCCAGGAAGCCCGCGACCAGCATCTCCATCAGGGTCAGGCCCCTCTGGCTGCGGCCGGGAGCATGGTTCATCGGGGCTTTCACGTGCCCACCGCCGCGCCCGGGACGAGCACGCCGAATTCGATGGAGTGGGAACCCTTCCAGGTGACCCTTGCGCGGACCTTGAGCAGGTAATCCTTGACCGGCCCGCGCCGCATGGTGACGGTAACGGTATAGGGGACGGCATTGATGGTGCGGCTGGCGGTAACGGGATAATCCCCATACCCGGTCTGATCGTACATCTTCTTGAAAGTGGCCGAGTCGGAGAGCATGCGCTTGGTCTCTTCCAACGCGGATACGGCCACCTGGGTCCCGTCCGAGAGCTGGCTGGATTTGAACAGGCCGTTGCGCTGGGATGAGGTGTACGCGCCGAGGCTTACGAAGGCTAGGGCGAGGACGAAGAACCCCACCAGGATCTCCAGGATGGTGAACCCTCGTTGGCCGGCGGCGGTCATAGGCTCGGACCTGGGGCGGGGCGATTTCACCAGACGTAACTCCTGAGCTTGGCGGTCCGTTCGAAATTCACCAGGGTCAGCCCGTCCACGCCGAAAACGATATCGTCGAAGTCCATGTCCGAATCCGGAGTGGAGTCGTCCTCGAAGCCGAACTCGAGCACGTCCTTGCTGATCCTCCCCGCCACGGACCAACGGTGCCCGTAGCGCTTTCCGGGATCCTTGTTCACGTCGCTGGAGACGCTGGTGTAATACGGTTTCCCGCGCCGATTGGGCCCCGTGTACTTGGGCACCCGGATCTCGCCGAAGTCGTCCAGGTTGCGATCCCATCTACCCTTGCCGACTACCTTGTAGACGAAGGTCAGGGTCTGGCCAACCGGGACGTCGACCATATCCGAAAGCGTGATCACCCGACCCGGATCCTCATGGTTGCCGAACAGGAACAACTCCTTGCCGGTGGCGGGATCGATATAGAACAACTGGCCTTCCAACCCGGCTTCGTTCTCTTTCAACCAGATCTTCACGGGCTTGTAATCCAGGCGCGAGAAACCCGCGCCGATGAAGAGCGTATCGGCCGACCAGAGATCGAGGTTCCTTTCGGGTTCGTAGATATCGGTCTGGCAGGGCGCTTCGTGCGTCAGCCCAAGGAGGCAGAGAGCGGAAAAAAGGAATCTTTTCATAGGCTTGACCCACCTCGATTCTACGGGTCGGAGGGCCGGCCTGGGAAGCGGCAAAGCCGGGAACGGACGATAATGGGCCCATGAATGGCCTATCCGTTCCGGTGGATCCTTTGGTGTTTTTCAGTTCTTGGGGAAAGGAACCCCTACTTAGGTAGAAGGAAACCGCGGGGTTCCGGTCTACCGGGCAGGGCCTGGACGGTCGCCTGCACCGGCTTGGCATCGCGGTTCAGTTCCTGGCGTTGATGGGCGGCGTAGGCGCAAAGGCTGGCGAAGCAGACGGATATCACGACGGATCCTACGAGGATTTCCACCAAGGCGGCGCGCTGGGAGGCGTCCAGGCCGAAGGGGATCGCGTCATTTAATGCGGTCTTGGAGCTGTGCCGTGCCATGGTTTTCATCCTGGGAAAAATAGCGGTGACGGGCCTTGTCCGGGACCGGGATCCCGCCTTCGATGGGAAAAGGGTTCACCCGCCGGAGAACCGAGGTCCCGATCCAGGGCGCCGCCGATTCCGTCCCTACGGACTTCCGGAGGAACTTTCCATGGCCCTCAGATTGATCCGAGCCTGCGCCGCGAGGGAATCCCCATTCAGGGCGGCGGTGAAGCGTTCCCGGGCGGCGCCCTTGTCCCCGGCCATCATCAGGCAGACGCCTTGGTTCCCCTGGGCTTCCGGGAAGCCGGGAAGGGCCTCCTCCACCAGCCGGTACTCCTCGAGGGCGGACTTCGCATCCCCGGAAGCGAGACGCGCATTCCCGAGATTGAACAGCAGGGCGCCCAGCGCCTGTCCGGGAGAGCCGTCCTCCAGGGAGTACCAGGGACGTTTCCCCAGGGAGAATGTCGCGCGATAGAAGGAGTCGCTGCGCGCGATCCCACGGCGCAGGGTTTCGATGTTGCGCGGCGGCCGGCCCGCGGGACGGAGCCGCGCCATCAGGTGACCGGGAAGGAAAACCGGAACCAAAGGCAGATCCAGGGATCGCCCCAGGGCCAGGTAGAGAAGGACCAGGCCGACGCAGGAGCCTTCCCGCCTGGCCAGGATCAGGCTGGGAATCGAGGATTCGAGGCCGGAGGGATCGAGCAAGGGCCGGATGCCGAGGGAGTCGAAAACGAAGGCGTTCAGGATGGCGACGCGGGCCGAATCGAAATCCATTCGGGAATCCGGCCGGGCCGTATCGGTTCCGGTTCCTCCGGACGCGGAGGCCGACTCCGCTCGTGCGATCGCTGCCAAGGCGGGTGCCAGCCGCAGGGTGTAGGCGTAAAGGCTTTCCGCCAACAATGGACGGGAATCGACGCCGCGGGCGGAAAGCGTCGCCGCTTCCCGGATGGCGAGCGCGTCCAGGGATGCGAGCTGATCCAGGAAGTCCGACGGATGCTTGTGCAGGATGGCGGCGGCCTGGGAGGCGGGATCGGGCGGTTCCATGCGGCAGGCCTGGAAGGCCGCGGCCAGGAGCGCGGCGGCGAACAAGGGAACCGTTTTCACTTAACGGTCCATCCTCCGGGATAGACGAACAGGTCCCGCGCGGACATCATCCAGACCACGAGCCGCTTGGGACGCAGGTAATCCTCACCGCGCTTCTTGAGCTTTCCGGGGGCCTCGGGACCGCCGCCCCAGCCCATAATCAGGTCGACCGGCCCTCCCAGGCCCTTGGCCAGATGGGCGGTAACGCCGGCGTGACGGCATCCCACCGTCTGGTACACGCCGGTATAGCTGTCGCCCAGGACCAGGATGGCGGAAGAGTCCGAATCCTCGTAGAGGCGGCCCTGGGGGTCGATGATCTGCCGGCCCATCAGGGACTCCGGCGCTACCTGTCCCTTCTTGGCGTCCGGGAGGCGCGCCTGGATGTCGCCAAGGTTCTCGAATACCGTATCGCGCACCTTATAATCGATCTTGTCGCGGTAGACGGAATCGTACCAGGAATAGTTCCGTATCCTCTCAGCCACCATCTGGGCCGCGGTCTCCAATCCCAAGGTGGTCCAATGGGTATCCTGCCTTTGGTACAGGGCTCGCTTCCCGGATTCGCTGGCCTCCTTGAATTTCAGGAACGGTTCCAAGAGGTCCACCGTCTCGACGCGCGCATCGGCCAGATCCTTGATGAGTTTCCGGAAAAGAGGCTGGGCGATGTGGCCGGGCAGGGTATCCGTATGCGGGGCCAGGTATTCCGGATAGACGTCGAGCTTGGTGGGGATGGGGACGAAAAGGAAATCGATCCCCTGGGCGGCCAGGTAGTCCTTGAACCCGGCGATGGCGGGCACGGGGCTCGCTGCCGCTCCCGGGGTGGTGAAATCCGGGGCCAACAGGTATTCCAGTTCGCGGCGGAACACGAGGAATTTATCGGGCGCCATGAGGCCGAGAACGGCATCGGGTTCCTGGGCCGAGAATTTCCTCACGTCCCCCTGGAACCGTCCAAGGCGGGAAACCCATTTGGCCCAGTCGCCGGCTCCGTAGGTTTTCCTTTCCTTCTCCATCTTGGCTGCGATCGCTTCCAGGCGCTGGGTCAGGCCCTTGTCCAGGCCGCGCGCGACGGGCTTGCCTTCTTTGCGCTTCTCCGTCTCCGGTTTGGCGTTGCCCATGCCTTCCACCTCGAACGCATTGAAAAGGGTATCCGCGAAGGGGTGGCCCTGGAGGATGAACAGCGGATTCGAGACCCAGACGCCGGCCATGTCCTTTTTCGTCGCCTCCGGGGTCTCTTCGTAAGGCCAGGCGGAGCCGGCCTTCTGGGGGAGGATGTCGGTATTGTAGGACGGGTACCAGCGCGAGGCGAGGTTGCGGGACCAGTCGATCACCTGCGGTTCGGAGAGGTTCCGGGTCGAATAATCACCGGTGATTTCCGCGACCATGTCCTGGGTGAATACCCGGGAATCGAGCCGGGCAACCACTTCGGGATAGCCGTCGCGATCCTGATCCAGGACCCCGTCCAGGAACGAATTGAGCCACGGCTTGAATTCCAGTTCGACCCAGACTTCCTTGACGTTGCCCTTGCTGTGGATGTAGACCGATCCGAATTCCTGGTACGGTTGGGCGAGATCGGTGGTGTCTCCCCATTTCTCCCCGGTCACGTTCGCGTAGGCGTTGGCGAGGCCGGAGGCCTTTTCGAAATTCCATTTGAGCAAGTGTTCAAGGATAGGCGTCCAGGCCATGGGATGGGCCTTTTCCGCTTCGGTCAACGGCGTGAAATCGAGGATGGGTTTTACGTCCTGGAGCATGCCGCCGAAGGTAAGGCCGGGCAAGGTGACGCGGGTAGCGGGATGGACCGCCTTCCATTCCGGATCCGCTAGCATGACGTTCTTGGAATAAGCGGCGAAATCCAGGTTGGCTTCGGTCGGGGTCTTGATGCGCCGAACCAGGACATGGGAATGCAAGCGATTGTAATTCTGGTTCAAGGTGGTGACGGAGGGATCGGCGGTTTTCTTTTCTTCCACCTGGCATCCCGATAGTGAGAGGCCAAGGACCGCTAGGGTCCAGGCATAGGTGCGGAATCCTGGGGCGGTATAGGGATGATGCATGCGGTCTCCCGGAAGTGGATGTAGGCGCGGCCAACCCCGCGTCCCGTGTGCCGAAATATAGGAATATCAGGAAGCGGCAGACCCCAGGCGAGCGGCCGACTACAGGCGAACGGGACCATGGGTCCGGAACGCATCCTCGAGAGTGCGGCGCAGGATTTCCGGCAGTCCCATCGAGGGCCGCCAGTCCAACAGGTTCAAGGCCTTGTCAATGCGCGGCATGCGTCGATCCGAATCCGCATAGCCTTCTCCGTAGAATTCCAGGGCGCTGACGTCGGTCAACGGAAGGTCATGGTATCCCGGATCGCCGGTGATCTCGGCCGCGGTCCTGCGCATCAGTTCGGCGAGGCCGCGGATGGTGGTCTCATTGGCCGGATTGCCGAGATTGAAGATGCGGTTGCGGGCCATGGCCGGCTTGGCGATCATCAGGCGGAGGGCCTCCACGGCTTCCTCGACCGCCAGGAAGGTGCGCCGTGCGGATCCTCCGTCCACCAGGGGCAGGGGTTTCCTGTCCAGGAGCGCTGAGGTGAAACAGGCGAGTACGCGGGGCAGGCCTTCGCCCTCCCGGCCGGGAAGGAAATCCATGCGGGGACCGAGGAAATTGAAGGGGCGTACGATGGTGAAGTCGAGGCCCTTTTCCTTGTGGAGGGCGTAGATCCACCTTTCCAGCAATTGCTTGGCGCAGGCATAGCTCCACCTCTGGCTGGCGACGGGGCCCAGTAACAGGGGCGTTTCCTCTTCGTCCATCTCGTAAAGAGCGGGATCTCCGTTCCCTTGGCCGTCCGCGGTCGCCCAATGGGCCAGGGTCTGGCCATAGACTTCGCTGGTCGAGAATTGGATAAGCCATTTGCCTAGCCTCGCGCACGCATCCGCGATGAGGCGCGCCTGGATGAAATTGCTGTCGATGACGTCCAGGGCCTTGGTATTGTACTGGGACGGATTGCAGATGGCGGCCAGGGATACGACCACGTCGCATCCGGAAAGGCGCTCTTCCAGGTCCGCCTGCCCGTAGATGTTTCCCGGATGGAAACGGAAATTGGGCCGGCCCAAATGGCCCATTATCTTGGCAGGGGTCCAATCCCAGCCTTCCACCCGGACGTCCGGATCGGCCAGGAAGGCATCGAGGAAGTGGCTTCCGATGAAGCCGCCGCATCCCAGCAGAGCGATATTGGGCATGCGGGAAAGTTAGTAAAGGGCCCCGGCGCGCCCTGTGTCAGAGCCCGAAAGCCGCTTCTCCCCACGAAACGGCGGCATGTGCCAAGGCGGACACCGGAACCCGATTTGTAGATTTGAGGCGTGGTGACCGATGACGATGCGCGCC
This sequence comes from Fibrobacterota bacterium, assembly GCA_028287465.1. GTDB lineage: Bacteria > Fibrobacterota > Fibrobacteria > UBA11236 > UBA11236 > Chersky-265. The sequence goes on along the minus strand of JAQBPO010000006.1, from coordinate 129,831 downwards.
GGCCTGCGCCTTGCGCGCCATCCATGCCTTACGTCCTTCTCCTCGGCGCGGCCTTGCTGTGGCTTATTGCCTGTCTTTGGTTCCCGCTTACGGATACGGACATCTGGTGGCACCTCGCCTCGGCCAAGCTCATGTGGGCCGGCAAAGCCTTCCTGCGGGAGGACCCATTCTGCCAATCCTCCCTGGGAGCCCCTTGGACCGATCTGCATTGGGGGTTCCAGTCCCTGGCCTACCTCGCCTGGAAGATAGGCGGCGCCCGCGCCTTGATAGCGGGGAAATGCCTGGCCTTGGCCGGCGCCTTGGGATTCGCCCTGAAGCCCCATCTCGATCGCCGCACCGCCGCGTACCTGATTCCCCTTGCGGCGTTCGGCATCTACCAGGTCCGTTTCTTCATCGATGTCCGCCCCTTGGCCCTGACCCTGCTCGGTCTGGGCGCGCAATATGCCGCGGTCCTGGCCTATTTCCGCGGAGGCATCCAGCGGCCATGGCCGGTCCCTCTGATCCTGATCTCGGTGCAGATCGCCATGGTCAATACCCAGGGTTTGTATCCGTTGGGGGCCCTGTTGGTTTCCTGCCTGGTCATCGGGGAATATACGGGCCGCCGCCTGCCCGCCATTTCCTCCGCCCATGGGGCCGGTTCCGCCAAGGTCCATGGATCCGGGTCCGCGGATCCCGGAAGCGTCCCTCTGCGTCCCCTGGCCCTTGCGTCGGCCGTCCTGTGGCTTATGGGCTTCGTCAGCCCTTACGGCGCCCAGGGATTCTTTTTGCCCTTGACCCTGCTCGGGCGCATCGCTCCGGTTTCCGACAACATCTTCTCTTCCGAAATCGCCGAGAACCAACCTTTCGGCGGCCTGCTGCTCCGCGATCCGGGCGCGGCGTTGCCGTTCCTGTTCTTCGCGGCTTTAACGGCCTACTCCTTCGTCCTGGCCCGATCCAGGACCAGCCTGGGCCATGCCATGATCTTCCTGGCCTTCGCGGCGCTGGGATGGATGGCCCAACGGAACCTCCCTTTGGCCTTCCTGGCGGGGCTCATGGCGGCCGGCCGTAACATCCAGGTTTACCTGGCCCTCCGTGAGCGGGAAAGGGTATCGCCCCGCTCCGCGGGATTTTCCGCCTGGGGCGGGATGGCCTTGATGGCGGCCATCGCCCTGCTGTACGGCCCTAGGATCCGGGCAGCCTGGGACTTCGAGCTGCCGGGAAGCCTGGAGACGCCGTTCCGTTTCCCGGTCCAGGCCGCGGAGTGGATGGCGGGACGGGAACTGCCGGGCAACATGTTCAATGAGCTGCGTTATGGAGGGTACCTGGAATTCCGGCTTTTTCCGTCGGAACGGCCTTTCGTGGACGGGCGGATGATACTGCGGAGCCCTGGATTCTACCGGGAATTCCTGGACGCGGTCGATCATCCCGATCGATTCGACGGGTATCGCGCCCGTTACGGATTCACCCACGCTGTGCTTCCCATTTCCGAAGACAAACGCTTCCTGCCCCTTGCCGCCCATCTTATCCGGGAAGGAGGATGGGATCTCCTCTATTGCGACGGCGCGAGCGTCATTGTGGCCGATTCGGCGATCACGAAAGGGAAGGCATGGGCCATTGGTCTCGACTCGCTTCCCCATGACCATCCCTTGCGGATCGCGTTGCAGCGGCGCTTCGGATCCAATCCGCGCCTCGCGTCCATGGCCGTCCTGAACTCCGTCCTGTTCCTGCGAACGGCGGGCCGCGAGAGGGCGGCGGCCGATCTCCTGGCCGAGTGAAGGCGGCTTCCGCTAATTTCCCCTCCGGGTTTCCGCAACCATTGTTTTCCGTCCGCCTCCGGGCAAAAAGGTTTTGCGGCCGCGGCGGGGATCTTTTAATTTCCCCTGAATCAAATCCGAGGAGGAACCATGAATCAGGCGATTTCATTCCTGGCCGTATCCGCAATGGCGATTTCACTTGCCCTCGCGGCCAAACCGGTCCAACCCGCGCAACCCGCAAAGGCGTCCAAAACCGCCGCACCCAAAGGCGGCGACTCATCCCATACGCCCTCCACCCTGGCCTCAGCTCCCCTGATGCCGTCGCCTGGAGCATCCTCTTCCGGCTCTTCTTCCGCGGGATCCTCCTCCGCGGTTACCCCGTCGAACCAGGCCCCGCCCACCGGAACGGCGCCCTCGGGAACCCTGGGCGGTTCGGGCGATGCGCAATCGAGCGCGACCCGATCCATGGTGGACGCCAACAAGGCCGCCTACCGCACCGTGATGGAGGAATGCATGAATCGCGGCAACCTGGCCGCGGCGGATCGGATCATCGTCAAGGACCTGGTCGATCATGATCCGGGGAACCTCGTGGGCGGACTGGACGGGTTCAAGAAATTCGTGACCGCGTGGCGCGGCGCCTTCCCGGATTCGCGCGTGGAGGTCATCAGCCTGGTGGGCGAAGGGGATCGGATCATGGCGCGCACCCGCGTCACCGGCACCCATTCAGGGACCTTCAACGGGGTCGCGCCCACCAATAAGAGGTTCGCCGTGGAGGGTTTCGACGAGGTCATGTTCAAGAACGGGATGGCCGTGGAACATTGGGGCGTTTCGGATCAATTGGGGATGATGAAGCAATTGGGGATCATGCCGAACGGTACGCCCCAGCAGCAACCTTCCTCGTCTCCGGCGCCGGCGAAACCTTCCGCGCCCCCGTCGAACAAATATTGAAGGTTACCTTGACAAACCGCCGCATTTGCATATAATTGGATCCATGTCCCATCTGAACGTCCGCTCCATTCGACTCGACATCGCCCCGGCGAAAGCCTGGCATGCCAAAGCCGTAAAGATCAATAAGGACGCCGCGGGCGGGTGCGACTGATTCGAAACTGAAAATTTCCGGATCAAGACAAAGCCCGCTCCCCAAGAGCGGGCTTTTTGTTTTGTATCCGGCCAAGGAGCATGGCCATGACGTCCATATCGGAAAGCAGGAACGCGAAGCTGGGGCTTTCGGCCGTGGTAGCCGCGTCCATCCTGTTCTCGGCGAAGTCCGTCTTTTTCAAATTATGCTATCGCTACGGTACGCAACCGGTGGTGCTCCAGGCCCTGCGAGGCGCCTTTTCCCTTCCGTTCTACCTGTGGCCCTTCCTGATCAACCGCTTACGCCCGGCGGATAGGCGCCCCGAGCCCTTGTCGCGCAAGGATATGGCCATCATCGCCTGGTTGGGGTTTTCGGGCTATTACCTGGCGAGCATTTTCGACATGGTGGGCCTGCAATACGTATCCGCCGGGACGGAAAGGCTGATCCTGTTCGTGTATCCGACCCTGGTGGTGCTGTTCTCGGCCTGGTTTTTCCGCAAGGGGATACCCCGGAGTCTCTACCTTCCTTTGTGCCTTTCCTATGCGGGCATCGCCCTTTCCTTCGGCGGCGAGGCGGCGGGGGTACCGGGCGGGAGACCGTACCTGGGAGGTTCCCTGGTCTTCCTGAGCGCGGTATTCTACGCCCTGTTCCTGGTCTGGCAGGGAAGGATGGTGAAACGCATCGGTCCGCAGCGTTTGGCGGCGGGATGCATGATCGTTTCCGCGTCATGCGCATTCGTCCAATATCTCGTGTGTTACCCATGGAGCGCATTGGCCCAACCGGCCCCGGTGATCGGGATCGCGGCCTTCACTTCCGTATTGTGCAATGTGGTGCCGGTCTACCTCTACGGCTACGGGGTCAACCTGGTGGGGGCGGGGAAGGCGGCGGTGGTGAGCAGCGTCGGGCCGGTGTCCACCATGCTGCTGGCGGGTTGGTTGCTTGGAGAGGGAGCGGGAGTCCTGCAGGTCGCGGGATTGGCCCTGGTGGTGGGCGGTACCTTGAAGCTGGGATTGGGTAGGACCGGGCCAGGCCGGTCCAAGGTTCAGGTCGCTGCGGTTCTTCCCGGATCCGGGTCCGCGTCCGTGTCGGCGGATTCCGGGGAATCAGGGATTCCGGTTTCCCCATCCGCGGACAAGGAGCCGGCGGTTCCTCCGACCGGAACGGTGGCGACCCCGGCCGGTCGCGGCATGGCATAAGCGCGAAGGGCGTATCCCGCCCATGCGCCCAATCCGCCCATGAGGCCGCCCAGTATTCCGGTCAAAGCCACGACGGCCCACCCCGTCTGGAGATGGAACAGGGCGGCGATCCGGCCGGACAGGAGATGATGGTTGCGCCAATCCAGGAAGGCGGCCAGGCCGGCCCAGGCCAGGCCCGCGCCCGCGAAGCCGGAAGCGAAGGCCGAAGCGGCGTTGCGGGGCAGCCAGAATCCGATCCCGTAGGCTGCGATGGCGGGCCACCACCAGGGAAAGATGTATCCGCCGGCTAGGGCCGCGGCGAAGAGGATCAGCAGTGCCATTTCATTTTCCCCTCAGGCTGATTCGGTAGGAGATCGCGCCGGCTTCCGAACCGGGACCCCTGAGGAAAAGCAGGGGGTAGGATTTCCCTCCGGCCCAATCCCGGATGAACTCCCCGTAATGGGCCGAGCCGGGGTTGCCGGATTGGCCGCCTGGATAGATCCCGTAACCGCGGGGTTCCTGGCCCAATTCAACGACCATGCGCCAGGATGGGCCGTGGGTGGACTTCAGGGCGTTCACGCAGTCCCCGCAACCTCCGGATTCCACGCCAAGGCTGCTGAAGGCGTCGATGCGGGCCAGATGCCGGATCTGCACCGGGCGATAGGCGGCCCATTCGCGTCCCTTTCCCCCGGTACGCGTCAGCGCGCAGGCCTCGCGGAAGGTGCGCGCGGCCAGGAATCCCAGGGTTTCCCGCGGGGACGTGGTGATATTGTCGTACCAGTCCGCATCCGGTTCTTCCAGGATCATCCTCCGGGTGCGATCCTTGTCGGGCCACTGGTAATGCGTGCTGTCCGCGCCGAACTCGTCCTGCCAGATGGCGCGGTACAGCTGCCGCCACCAGGCGTCGAAAAGGGCCGGCGCCTTTCCATGGGCGGTATGCCGGTAGTCCCAGGCCGCCAAATCCCGGCGGGCGGCGGAATCTTCGGGAGACAGGGGCGCTTTGGCTATGCGTTCCAGAAGAGCGGGCAGTAGCTCCGAAGCGTGCATATCATAATCGTCCATCAGGATCCGGAAGGCGCCGTCGGGGGTAAGCGAGTCCGATTCCGAAAGCAATTGCGCGAGGCGCTTGGGCCTCTGACCGTCCGCGAATCCGGATCCCAGGTAGAAAGGATAGGTGGAGTCGGCCGGGGTCTGGTTGGCGGAGAACAGCCAACCCTGGGCCGGATTGCGCACCGCGGGTTCGGCGGAACGGGGCAGCCATCCGGACCAATCGTTTCCGGGCTCGGAGCCGTCCATGGTGAAGCGGCCTTGGCCCTTCCATTTCCGGGGGAACAGACCATGATGGAACATGGCGATGTCGCCGGAGACGGAGGCGAACGCGAAGTTCTGGGACGGGCAGTGGAACGGTTCGAGCGCGGCGGAAAATTCCCCATAGTCGCGGGACTTCATGATCCGGATGAATCCGAGGAGTTCGTCGGAGGGATCGAGAGCGAGCCAGCGCAGGGCATGCATGGAGGGGGAATTGCGGTTGGCCGGGCGCTCCTGGCTCTTGAGCACCAGGGGACCTTGGTGGGTATAGACCACGGTATCGAGAACGGTCGCGCCGCCCCGGACCTTGATGGCTTCCACCACCTTCCGGGTGGGCTTCCATTGCTTCCCGTGCATGTATTCCCCGAGCGTGCTGTCCTTGAAGGTGATACGGTACCAATCGAAGACGTCGTCATTGCCGTTGGTCATCCCCCATGCGATTTTCCGGTTGAAACCGATGACTACCGCGGGTGCGCCGGGCAGGGATACGCCGTAAACCGCGATCCCGGGAGCCGACAATTGGACCTCGTACCAGATGGAAGGAAGGCCGAGATCGAGGTGCGGATCATTGGCGAGGATGGGATGGCCTCCCAGGGTCCGGGAACCGGATACCACGAAATTGTTGCTGCCGTTGCCCGGGGTGGGCGATTTGGGGAGCACCGGAAGGGGATCGGGGGAAGCGGGGCCTTTCGATCGCGGAGCCGGCTGCGATTTGGTCGGGCCTCCCCCCGCCGCGGAATCCCGCAGGTCAGGGTCCGGGACCCGGAGGAAAGGGATGGACCGGAAAAAGCCCCCGAGCGAATCCGGGCCGGCCGCCGAGGACGAATCCGCCCGCGGTCCCCATGGGGTTCCCGAAGGTATCACCGTCGGTACGTCCCCGCGGCGCTCGGGGAAATAAAGGGCGATGAAATCCGCTCCGAACTTGGAGAGGGTATTGGTCAGCGGAAGATCGTCCCCCATGCCGGAAAGCGTCCATTGCATATGCTTGTTCAGGAGCGCGGTGTTGAGGGGGGTCCAATGTCCGGGCGCATAGTCGAGGAGCTTATACTCCAGGGGATAGTCGCCCGGCTCCATTTCCGCGATCCAGGCGTTTACGCCTTCCGCATAGGCCTGCGCGGCTTGCCACGATTCCCCATTCTTCTTCATCATTTCAACCGCCTGCCCCGCGGCCTGGGGAATGCCCAGACGCCGCTGGAACCGGTCGTGTTCGATCATCTCCGGCCCCAGGATTTCGGCCAAGCGTCCCGCAGCCGCCAGGGTCTGGATTTCCATCTGCCACAACCGGTCCCGGGCCGTAATGTAGCCCTGGGCGAAAAACAGGTCATGGGCGTTCTGCGCGAAAATATGCGGGACCTGGCGTTTGTCGAATACGATGCTGACAGTCTCGTTCAGGCCGGGGGCGCGAAGCTTGACGTCCTTCGGACGGCCGTCATCGGCATTGAGCCAGAATCCGGAGAAGGGATTGAAGAAACGCCCCAAGGAAGGCAACGGCCCCAGGCGGGAGTCGATCAGGACGAGGAAAAGCACCAGGGCGCCGCCCAGGGCAACGGGCTTAATCCAGCCCGGACGGGATTTCGGATTCATCTGGGGATAAATTAGGTATTACGCCTACTTCTTGCGCAATTTCGAGAGCTCATCGATGCGCTTTTCCATGAACCGGCACTTTTTGTCGTCCTGGTCGCCGGCGCAATCCGAAAAACGACCGAAACGATCCCAGGCCGTGGCGGCGGCGTCGAGTAGTTCAGGCTTCTGCTCGATGTAGGTGTATTGGCCGTCCAGGGCGTTGGCGTAGGCGTAGAGCGCTTCTTTCTGGAAATCATGCGGATTGAAATAGGATGAATTCCGGAGCACGGTGGTCTTGGATGAGCTGAAGAAGGCTTCCAGCCTTTCCTTGGCTTCCATGTACAGGGCCTGGCCGAAGTAAAGCTGGCCGAGATAGGCATCGATGGCCGGATCGTCGTATTCCCGGCGCAATTGCTCCAGGATGGAGCGGGCTTTGGTGAGCTGTTCCTTATGCTTGAAATAGATGGCCGCGCTGCGCAACTGGGCCTCCAGGAACACCTGGCGATCGCCTCCCTTGACCGGAGAGGGCACGAGTTCATAGGTGGCCAGCGCCGCGGGGTAATCCTTGGCCATTTCCGCGTCCATGGCCTTGCCCAGCAAGGTGGAGAAATAGGAGTGCAGTTGCGGGGAGGCGGAAAAGCCGTTCATGAACCTCCATCCGCGCCAGAAAGTATAGCCCGACAGGCAAAGGGCGAGAACGGAAATGGAAAGGGCCATGGTCGGAAAGGCGCGACGCAGGGAGAACGGGATACGGGCCGTTCCGCCGCTGCCCCAGACCCGGAAGGCGCGCAGGCTGACCTGGAGGGATTCCTGGATCTCGGCGGCGGTGGCGGGGCGGTATTCCGGGCTCTTCGACAGCAGCTTCTCGATCAGCTCTTCCGTCAGGGGCGAGATGGCCGCCCGCAGCTTGCGCACGCGTTCGAATTTGCACGCATCGATTTTCCAAAGCAGGGATGCCAGGTTGTCCGCTTCGAACGGGCGTCGTCCCGTGCACAATTCATAGAGCAATACGCCGAGGGAGAAGAAGTCGCTGCGCGCGTCGAGGGGATCCCCGTTGATCTGCTCCGGGGACATGTAATGGGGGGTGCCGACGACGGTACCTTGCATGGTGCGGGTGTTCACGCTCATGGGCTTGGCGGCGCCGAAGTCCATCAGCTTGACCGTTCCGTTGCCGGTGATCATGATGTTTTCCGGCTTGATGTCCCGGTGCAGGATGCCCCGGATCAGGTCGCCTTCCGCGGTCTTGATCTGCACGTTGTGCGCGTATTCCAGGGCGCCGGCGATTTGCGAGGCCAAACCGAGGATGTCCGCCTCGCGCACGCGGATATGCGAAACCAGGTAGGTGCGCAGGGACTGGCCTTCCACGTATTCCATTTCGATGTAGAACTGCTTGCCGATTTCCCCGGTGTCGAAGACGCGCAGGATGTTGGGATGGTCGAGGCGCGCGGTCAGCTGCGCTTCCTGCTTGAAACGGTCGAAGTTGTCCTCGTCCTCGGCCAGGGCGGGCCTGAGGATCTTGATGACGCGGTCCAGGCCGAAGGTAAGGTTATGGGCCCGATAGATCAGGGCCGAGCCGCCCTCGTTGATCTTTTCCAGGATCTTGCAATTGCCCACCATCCGGCCCACGAATGGGTCGCCGGAGAATGGATCCATCGGGATGCCGCCGGCGAAGAGGGACGCGTCCGCCTCATGCCCCAATCCCTCGGGAAGGCCGGATGGGTCCTGCATGGCAGGCATCAGTCCCGTTCCGCCGTCGCTGGGCGGATGCTGCAGGGCGCTCATCGAATGGGTGCCGGTGGGAAACTCGCGGGGAGGATAGGCTGGGCCCGTATCCGGAAGGGGAGGGGAGATGCCCCGGCCCAAGGCCCGGGTCTTCATGGTGGTGATGTCCTTGTCCTGTTCCATAACCGCCCGTCCGTATGCTCCGTTTGCCGTTCCCCGAGATCCGGTGCGCCGGCTCCCGGAGCGCATGGGGTGATGGGAAAAATAGTTAAGAAAGACCCCGCAGGGCGTAACCCTCTTCCCGGACTAAGGGGTGTAAGTGTGCCGTTTTTTCCTGGATTTGCGAAGTGCGGGATCGGGAAGCGTGCGCACGGCGGGTACGGTTTACCGTGGCGTGGTTTTTTTGAGAACGATCGGCATGATTTCCGGGATCCATTTCCCATGGACGATGCGGACCCGGCCCACGCTGACGGGAAGGGAAAACCTCCTGGGCCCCGCGGAACCGGGGTTTATGAAGAGGACGTTGTCCCTTTCCAGGATCAGAGGCCGATGGGAATGCCCGGAAAGGATGCAGCGGATTCCCATCGTACCGGGATCGAAATCCAAATCGCCGATATCGTGGATGAGATGAACCTTGGAGCCCGCGATTTCCACGGTCTCGCGCTCCCGTAATCCTTTCGCCCAGGCCCCATGATCGTTGTTCCCGCGGATGGCAATCAGGGGTGCCAGGGCCCGTAAGGCGGCCAATACTTCCGGGCCTCCCTTCCCGCCTTTCCCTCCGATGTCGCCGGCATGCATAATGAGATCGGATCCGCGCAGCGAATCCAACGCTTCCGGCCGCAAAAGGCCATGGGTATCGGAGATGAGGCCGATGGAGCGGACGGGACGGGCGGGAACCGGCGTTGGCATGGAGGGGAATCTACCAAGGACCGGTTCGACTTCCTATCTTGATATGGCTTTTCAGGGAGGGGATGGATTTGATCCTGATCACGGGCGGAGCAGGTAACATGGGCCGACGGTTGGCTTCGGCGCTGACCGACCGGGGAGACCATGTCCGATTGCTTTGCCTCCCGGACGAGCCCGCCGCGACCCGGTCGCTTCTGCGGCCGCAGAACCGGCCCTTCGAAACCGTCTACGGGGACATCACCCGCAAGGAGACCCTTGCGGCCGCGCTCAAGGGAATCCGCACCGTCTTCCATCTCGCCGCGGTGCTGATCGCGCCCGGGCGCGAGGATGTCCTGCACGCCGTGAACGCGGAAGGCACGCGCAACATGGTGGACGCGTCCGAGGCAGCGGGCGTTGAGCATTTCATCTATGTCTCCTCAATCTCCGTGGAATACCCGGCATCCAACCCCTACGCCCGATCCAAGCTGCAAGGGGAGGAATGGGTAAGACGATCGCGGCTCCTGCATACCATAGTGCGTCCCTCCCTGGCGTATGAGGACGGCGGCGCCCTCGAATTCATGCGATTCGTGGATCATCTCAAGCGCGGTCCCGTGGTTTTCCTCCCGGATGGCGGGCGCGCCCTCAAGAATCCCGTCCACATCGAGGATCTGGTCGCAGGCTTCCTGACCCTGCCGGGCAATCCCCGCGCCATGGGGAAGACCTACGCCTTTCCCGGGGGCGAAGCCATCAGCCTTCGCACCATGGCCAAACTGCTTCTCGCCCATATGGGCCGGCCGAAGCCCGTATTGGGCGTGCCCGCCTGGGTATGCCTTCCCGGCATCTCCGCTCTCCGGGCCTGGTCCAGGATTTCAGGCTCGGAAAACCCTTTTACCTATCAGACCTATACCGGCCTCATCCAGGATGCCGCGCCTTCGCACCAATCCGCGCGCGAGGACCTCGGATACCAGCCGCGCCCGTTCCACCAGGGACTGGCCACCCTGGCCTCCCTGCGGGACTGCCTGAGGGCCGCATAAAATGCGGTGGCCGCATAAAATGCGGTGGCCGCATAAATGCGGTGGCGCATGAACGCATTGGCCTCATGAATGCGTTAGCCGTATGAAGTCGGAAGCGTCCCTAGGGATATTCATCCCTGCCTACAATGCCGCGGACACCTTGCCCTCGGTGATCGAACGCATCCCCAAGGATCTATGGGCCGATATCGGCGCGGTCGCGATCATAGACGACGGTAGCCGGGACGATACGGCGAGGGTGGTCGAGGAGCTGATCCGGAAATACCCGAAGATACGCCTGCACCGTTTCGAAAAAAACCGCGGATACGGACAGGCGGTGCGGAAAGGCCTTGGCCTGTGCCGGGAAAGCGGATGCGCGTACACGGCCTGCCTGCATGCCGACGGCCAGTACCCGCCGGAGAAGCTCGTGGCGTTCCTGGCCTTCATGCAACGGAATCGGGTCGACATCCTGCAAGGATCCCGGCACAAGGACGGAACCGCGCGCGCCGGCGGCATGCCGCGCTATAAAATCGTGGCGGGCAGGACCCTTACCTGGATGGAGAACCTCTGCTTCGGCCTGGACATGACGGATTACCATTCCGGGTTCATCATGTACAGCAAGCGCGCCCTACGGACCATCCCGTTCGAGCGCTTGAGCGGGTATTTCGATTTCGATCTGGAAGTCATCGCCACCGCCCGGGCCTTGGGCCTGCATATATCGGAATTGGGGATACCCACGCGTTACGCCGGGGAGAAATCCCACCTCAGCCCCATCCGATACGGCTTGAGGACCTTGCGGGTGATGGCCCGCTACCGGATGGGAAGGTATTCAGCCGAATGAGGACGCCGACATGAACGCTTCGAACCGCATGCGCGCCGCCTTGTGCGGCAACCAGGCCTGGCAACTCGACCGCGTATTCGCGCGCGGGAGGAGGGCCGAACTGGAAACCCTGGTCTCCCTGCATCCCGAATACGTTTCCGCGGCCGAACTCGGGCGCCAGGCCGCCTCCCTCCAGGAGGTGGAAGTCCTGTTCTCCACCTGGGGCATGGATGAGGGGTTCGCCCGCGCCCTGGCCACCCTGCCCCGTCTGAAGGCCTTCTTCTATGCGGCCGGGAGCGTGCAGCATTTCGCCCGGCCCCTCTTGGATCGCGATATCACCGTGGTCAGCGCCTGGGCGGCGAACGCCGTTCCGGTCGCCCAATTCACCCTGGCGCAGATCCTGCTTTCCCTGAAGGGTTATTTCAGGAACCTGAGGGAGGTCCGGCAACCGGGGAACCGCGGCCGCGCACTGGAAACGGCCGCTCCCGGCATCTTCGATGAGACCGTGGCCCTCTTGGGCTGCGGCATGGTCGGGAGGAGGGTAGCTGATTTGTTACGTCCTTTCGGCCTGGACCTGGTCGTCCATGACCCATTCCTCCCGGAATCAGACGCCGCGGAACTGGGCCTGCGCAAGGTGTCCCTGGCGGAAGCCTTCTCCACGTCCATGGTGGTCAGCAACCATCTGGCCGATCTTCCGCCCACGCGCGGAATGCTGGATCGGGGATTGTTCGCTTCCATGAGGCCAGGCGCGACCTTCATCAATACCGGCCGAGGCGCCACCGTTTCCGAACCCGATCTGGCCGAGGTCCTCCGGGCGCGCCCCGATCTCACCGCTCTGCTGGACGTCACCTTTCCCGAGCCTCCCGCGGCCGATTCCCTCTGGTATGCCTTGGAGAACGCCCACCTGAGCTCGCATATCGCCGGTTCCAACGGCAACGAGGTGGTACGCTTGGCGGATTACTGCCTGGAGGAATTCCGCGCCTTCCGCGAGGGGCGTCCCCTCAAATACCGCGTCAGCCGCGAGATGCTTGAGAAGATGGCCTGAAACTTGGTACAATCCCTTCCGAGGGGGAGCGACCATGCGGCGGAGTGCGGTTTTCCTGACGGCGGCGATATTGGCCGGATGCTTCACCGCCTCGGATGAGGGCGAAAGCCCGGTTTCCGTTCCCCTCTCCGACACCCGCTTGGCGGGTTCATACGCCTTGGCGGATTACCTCTTCGAGTACGGAGATGGCGGACGCCTGGATCCCTCCATCCTGAAGGTGACGGGCACCCTCGATATCACCGGCGATAGCGTTTATCGGGAGGGCATCCGCGTAGGCGAGGACTCGACCCTGACCACGGGTCGCATCATGCAAGTCCTTATTCTTGGCGGGGATCGGGACAGGGGCGAACTTCTTTTGACCCTGGGTCAGGGTGATTCTTCCGCATCCGGAAAAACGGCATTTTCATTCAGGCACGATACCCTGGTCCTGGTGACGGAGATTTCCAAGGAACGGGACGCGGCCAAAAAGGGCTTCCGTGAAACCGCTTATTATTCCCGCGAGTCCGCGACGCCGAGCGAATAGCCGCCCGCTCTTTCCCTACGCTTCCACCGCTCTTTCCGGCTCATCCCCCCGGATTTCACTTGGGGCGGATTTGGCCCCAAAACGGATCGAAATCGGACCGAACCTGCGAGGTTCACTTGGTTAGATTGGGTGACGCGACGAGGGATTCATCGGTTCGAATCCCCTGACCGGCGCCGCTTGCGGAGCCGGCCGATGACTTAGAGGTAGTCGCGGACAAGGTCTGGAGATACCCCCACGCTTCTTCCGGCCCCGCGGCTACCTCGCTTTTCCCATCGCCCCGCCTCCCCCCTTACTGCACAATCCCGATATAATCCGGATGCACGATGTTCCATTCCGGATCGTAAACGTGGATCCGGTTGGTCTCGACCAGTTCGTGGACGGAATTCCAGGTGAAGAACTTCCCGCCGGCGAAGCTCCAGGCCAGCACCCCGCCCTCCAGGTTCTCGGCCTTCACCCCTTGTTTCGCCAACTCCTCCGCGTATTTCCCGCTGCGGTAGCCGATGGTGCAATAGACCACCAGGCGTTTCTCCTTGGGGATCCCGTGACGGTAGGTGGCCGAAAAGAGCGCGGTGGAGATCGCATGCGGCAGCATCGAGACCTCCTGCTCGCGCGGCTTGCGAACGTCGATCAGGATCAGGTTGGTGTCGTCGATGATCGCTTTCAGGGCTTCCGCTTTGATGATCGGGACCGTGAGATCCTTGGTGGCCTTGAGGATGGCCACGCGCAAACGGCTCTCCAGCTTTTCGGTGCGGGACGGGGCCTGGGCGGATCCGGGGTACGGGAGTAACAGGCTTGCTACGGCCAGGATCGCTGCAAGGGCGTATTTGGACCGGGGTTTCGTCATGGCCGAAATATACCAAGATCGCCGGTACGGCTCCCATCCCGGGCCTCCTTGCCCGTTCCGGAAGGACTTCCGCGCGGGCCCCGTATTTTCGACGATCGGACCCTGAATAGCTATTTTTACCCCGATGAAGCGCGGGGAAGAGGACATGTTCAGCGTCGAGGGCGAGGCCGCGGCCGGAACGCCCGCCGAAGTGCAGGCGCGCAAGGATTCTCCCCTCGCCGCGCGGATGCGGCCGCGCACCCTGGACGAATTCATCGGCCAGGAGCATATCATCGGGCCGGGTAGGCTCCTGCGCCGCGCAATCCAGGCGGACCAGCTCAGTTCCATCATCCTGTACGGTCCTCCCGGAACGGGAAAGACCACCCTGGCCCAGATCATCGCCAATACCACCCGGGCCCGCTTCCTGGCCATCAATGCCGTCCTGGCCGGGGTGAAGGACATCCGCGAGTCCATCGAGATAGCGCGTTCGGTCCGCAAGGAATACAACCAGAAGACCATCCTGTTCGTCGACGAGGTGCATCGCTTCAACAAATCCCAACAGGACGCTTTGCTGCCCCACGTCGAGAACGGCACCCTGACCTTGATCGGCGCGACCACGGAGAATCCCTACTTCGAAGTGAACAAGGCCCTCGTGTCCCGGTCCCGGATCTTCCAACTCAAGCCCTTGGGCGAAGAACATGTCCGCGCCGTGATCCTGGCGGCTTTGGCGGATCCGGAACGCGGGTACGGGAACAAGCGCGTGGAAATGGATCCGGAAGCCCTGGAGCATATCGTGCGCGTGGCCTCCGGTGACGCCCGCAGCGCGCTCAACGCCTTGGAGCTGGCCGTGGAGACCACCATGCCCGGGGAGGACGGCGTAGCGCGCGTAAACCTGGAGGTGGCGGAGGAGAGCATCCAGAGGCGCGCGGTCCTTTACGACAAGGACGGGGATTCCCATTACGATACCATTTCCGCCTTCATCAAATCCGTGCGCGGGTCGGACGCGGACGCCTCGCTCTACTGGCTTTCCAAGATGGTGTACGCGGGAGAGGATCCGCGGTTCATCTTCCGCCGGATGCTGATCCTCGCTTCCGAGGACGTCGGCCTCGCGGACCCCCAGGCCCTGGGCGTCGTATCCGCGGCCGCGGCCGCGTTCGATTACGTGGGCCTGCCGGAAGGGCAGTTCCACCTGGCCCAGGCCTGCCTGTACCTGGCCTCCGCCCCCAAGAGCAATACCACCATGGCGTATTACGATGCCCTGGAATCCGTGAAGAGCGAGCAGAAGGATGAGGTTCCCGATCACCTGAAGGATGCCAGCCGGGACGGCGAGGACATGGGGCACGGTAAGGGCTACCTCTATCCCCACGCGTATCGCGACCACTGGGTGGCCCAGCAGTACCTTCCCGGATCGTTGCAGGGAAAGGTCTTCTACCAACCGACCGATTCAGGCTACGAGGCCACCATCCGGGAGCGGGTGGCGCGCAATCGCGAAGCCCAGTTGGAGGCCGCGGACCAGGACCGGCGCGATCTGGAGGGCGGCGGGGGATGGGGCGGAGCTTCGAAGGCGCGCGGAGTCAAGGCCGGTTCCTCATGGTTGGAGCGGGCGGCCAGCCAAAGCGGCGAGATCCTGAAGAGGGCCAGGGAGGAGATCTTCCGGCTCGCGCGGGCCAAGCGCGACAGCCTGATGCTGGACCTGAGCGGCGGCACGGGATTCCTGACCTGGGAGGCCTGCCGCATCGCCCCGGCCGGCGGAGTCTGGTCCCGTTGCGACGATGCTGCGAAACGCCAGGCCATGGAGGAATGGGCGCGTCATCTGGAAACCCTGGCCCGGCCCGAATTGCTCACGGCTTCCCTGGATTCCCTCCCCGGGGAATTGGGTTCGCGCGCCGAGCGGCCTCGCTTCGATGCCATGGTCGGCATGGATCTGTTGCGCCTGATCGCGGACCCCGTCGCCCTGGTTCGCGACCTCATCCCCTTCGCGGCCCAAGGCGGTCGGCTGATCTGGGCGGAAGCGAACCCGAGCCGGTCCCAGGGGTTCCGTGAACTTCTGCCTGCCGGGCGCGTCCCGGAGGACCTCGCCGACAAGGTGGAACGCCTGGAACGCGAATGGCGCGCGGCCCTTCCGCCATCCCCATTGGAAACGACGCAAGCGGCATTGAGCGGCCTTGTCCAAAGCGCGGTCCTGACGCCGCGGGACTTCTCCGCGAAAAAGCATTTCTCCCCGGCCCAGATCCGGAAATGGTTCGCGCCCGAAGCCGCGGGGCGGCCGGATTCCCTCCTGGCCAAACTGGCTTCGGAGCTTTCGGTACGCGAACGTTCAATCCTGGAAGGGGTCCTGATGGACGTCTTCGCCGGGCCCGGGATCGATTGGCGCCAAAGTTACGACTTCCTCGTTCTGGGATTGGCCTGAATGCAAAAAGAAAACCTTACCGCGCAGTCCGCCATGGAAATCAGGTACTCGACGACAAAGCGGGAGATTTTCCGCTGGTACCTTAAAAGGTGGAAGCACAAGTTGTGGATGTACCATGCGATCATCTTCGCCGTGATCGTATTCACCTTCCACGGTTCCCATTCCGGAGCCGGTGGGTTTGAGGCCAAGCCCATCCTGATCGCCCTTGCCTACGGCGTGGGGGCCCTGGCATGCATGGCCGTCTTCCCCCTGCTGATGCATAAACCGCGGGAACGCATCCTGCGCATCGACGAGCAGGGGATCAAGACCCGGATCGGCAGGCAATCGGGAGAGATGCGATGGGCCCGGATCGTTTCCGTGCAGGAAGAACCCGGCTACATTTTCATCACGGGCCGGAACCAGAACGGATTCATCATCCCGGATCGCGCTTTCATGGACGTTGAGGCCAAGGGCGCCTTCCTGGCCTTCGCCAAAGCCCGGGTACGCTAAAGCCTTTCGATACCGGAATACGGGATATTTGCCCGTAATTGGATGTCCGCTTGGAAATACGCCCTCTCGTCCTCAACTCCGGGCGTATCCCAAGCGGACCGGTCTGCGGAAGCCGCGGTAACTTCCGCCGACCGAGCGCGGAACCCATCGGAACGGATCCGGAAGGGGCCGGTTCCGGTCTCCAAGCCCCGTTCCGGAGGGATTCGCTTAGGCGTCCATCCTGGTTCATGCGGATAAACTATTTCCGCCCAGGCCCTGGCGGTGGACGGCGGTCGCGACCTTATTACGGTTTTGCGGTGGAATGGGCGGTTTCCCCTGAACTTACGCAGAATCCGCCGCGGGAGCGGAAAAAAACGGGTTACGCCCGGGGCGTCAGCGGGACGTAGTGGAGGATCCGGAGGGAACGGCTCGGCCGGTCTTCGAAGACCAGCGCAAGGCGTCCGTCACGTGCCATAGGTAATAGCGGCGGCGCGTGGGATTCATCTGGGAATCGCTGATCGATTCGATGCAGTCTTCGGCCATCGCCTTGAGCGCGGCCACGGCCGTCTTGGGCGGCTTCTCATCCACGCCGAGGGTGTCCTCGACCAAACGCTTGAAGCGCAAGGCCTCGATGAAGCCGGGATAGAAATCGAATTCACGGAATTGGAACGCCGTATCCGGGGCATAGCGCTTTTCCGGGCTCGGATCGAGCAGGGTATACTGGTACCGGACCAGGTTCGCGAAACGCCGGCTCGGGAAATCGGAGGCGGAGAAAGCGGCGATCCGCGATGCGAGGGCCGTGCGCGAAGCGTGGCTGTAGAAGCTGTCCGGATAGAAACAGAGGGATTCATCGTTCTTGAGGAAGGTGTAGTAGGGATTGCGCGGGTAGGAGGTTTCCAGGGAATGGAAGATCTCCCGCTTTTCCCGGGCGAGTTCCTGGTCGTAGGGCGTGAGGAATTGGATCAGGAAGAGCTGGCTGGAAACGGAGGTGTATTGGCCTTTGTAAGCGCTCACGCGCAAGGCTTCCAGGCCCGTCTTCATGGTTACGCTTCGGCCGATGATTTTGAGGGTGGCGCGCACGAACAGGGGGGCGTTGGCGGCCGTGCAATTGAAGATGCCCGTTCCCATATAGCTGTCCTTGATGCGGGCGTCCTGGCCGCGGGCTCGTTCCAGCAGCTTGAGGGCCTGGAATCCGTCGCCCATGGCCTGGCTGGGATTTCCGTGGATCTTGAGGGTGGCGGAAAAACCATGGATGCCGCCGAGGATCAACAGGTAGGTGGGATGGTTCGGCTCCTTATCGAGCGCCTGTTTGCAGAGGTAACTTCCCTGTTCGGATGCGTCGTCGATGGATTTGAGCAGGCTTTTCTCCTCCTCCTCGTCCTCGTAGTCGCCGTTCTGGTAGCGCATGACGTCCACCGCCACGGTAAGGAGATAGCTGAGAGGGGGGAGATGTTGCGCCGATTCCATCGCCCGCAAGGAGGCGATGGATTTGCGCGAGCGTTTGAGGTTGGCGGAATAGGCCTGGCTTAGGGCTTGGTGGGCCAGGTCGCTTTGTTCCTGGGTAAGCTCGCGATAGAGGTAGTAGCCGCCGGCCGGGTCCCCTCCAGGGTCCGCCGAAGCGGGTTCCGCGGCGAGGGCTTTTTCCGATAAAGCCGCCTTATCGCCGAGGGTCGATTCCGCGCGCGCCATGGAAAAGGTCGTCAGGAGCGTAAGGGATAACAGTAGTGTCGGACGTTTCAGAGAGCGCATTTTGACTATTTTCACAGGGCGGGTCCCCGCGTCTGTCCGGGGGGATTCCAACCTGGCGGATTGGGTAGATTTTGGCCGGAAAAGATAATAAACATCGGACCTTCCTTGGTCTCGGCGGGCGGTTGAACCTCCTGCTCCGGGCCCTTATCGCCAAGGGACTTTCCGCACTTTCGATCCTGCACCGGGTGGGGATGGCCAAGGACATCCGCTGGACCCGCCAATTCGCCGCGCGCCTGGTCCGGGTACTGGTCCTGGCCGGGATGAGTTTCCCCGTCAACCAGATTCCCGTCCGTGCCAGCGCCCTGACCTATACCTCCATTCTATCATTCGTGCCCTTCGCGGTCATCCTTTCTTCCGTGGCCGGCCGGTTCGGATACCTGGACCTCCTCTCGCGCCTGGTCATCTACATGGCCGATTCCATGAACCTGGATTTGAACCTGGATCCGGTCCTGGGGGTCATCGAATACGCGCAACGGGTGGATTTCCAGAAGCTCGGGCTGGTGGGCAGCCTGGGGCTGCTGTTCGCCTTCTTCCTGTCCATGAACAATATCGAACTCGCCTTCGACCATATCTGGGATATCCGCAAAGATCGCAATTGGTGGCGGGCGATCAAGGATTATACGCCGTTCCTGGTCATGCTGATCCTGCTCTTGCTCGCGGCCGGCAATATCCTGTTGCGGTACCGGGCCTTCCTGGACACGAAGTTTTCCGGGGTGCGGATCCACGGCCTGGTGCAGGAAACGGTGGTGGTCCTGAGCACGGTCGCGGTATTCGGCTTCCTCTGGCTGGCCTTGGGGCTGTTGTTCTATATCATCCCCAATACCCGGGTCAGGCTCTTTCCGGCCCTGCTGGCGTCCACCATCTGTACCGGATCCATCTATCTGTTGAGCCGGGTGGTGCTCCTGGCCCCGGGCCTGATCCTTTCCCGGAACAATTTCATCTACGGTTCCCTGGCGATTTTCCCCGCGGTGCTGTTGATGATCTACCTGTTCTGGGTGATCATCCTCTATGGGGCGGCGGTGGCCTTCATGTACCAACGCCTTTACCATTCCCGCGAGAAGACTTCGGAGGTGCCCGGGGACTCCGAAGAGTTCCGTCGGATGGAGAAGGATGTCCTGGACGTACTCAAGGCCATTTACGCCCTATCGGGATCGAAGACCATGCATGGCCGGCGCGTGGTTCCCCTCGCGGTCCTCTCGGGGGAATTATGGGACGATTCGGCATCGGTGCAGCGCCTTGCCGCTCCCTTGGTGGACCTGGGGATCCTGGCGAAGCGGACCATCAAAACGGGTCCAGTATACGCTCCCCGGAAACCCCTGGAAGAAGTGGACTTGAACGGCATCCACCATCTCCTCCTGCGCCTGGATCCCAAGGGTACGGGCAACCTGAGGTCCCTGAACTCCTGGGATGAAATCAAGCATACCCTGGGCATATTGTATTCCTCGGGCAAGCAGCATCCCCCCCTTTACCTGGGGACCGTGCTGTCCGATTGGGAAGGGCAGAAAGCCTGAACGGCGCGGGACAGGCTGGTGGAGCTCAGTACCTGAGGGTGAGCTCGCCCGCGAAGGTCGGCGCGGACAGGCTGGCACCGGGGCGGCTTTTCCAATCATCGACGGAGAGATAGCCCACGGCCCCGTGGAACTCGAGGAACCGCCGCCAACGCCAGGTCCCCGCGGCCTGGACCGCATTGCGCGTTTCGATGGCGCCGGCGAGGAATTCCTTCTTGGTCCCATCGATCGCATTGTCATGCACGTCGAACGGGGAGCCGCCGCGGGAAACCGCATCCCTCTGCATAAAGGCGTATTCGAGGCGAAGGTCCAGGTCGAAGCGGACCGCGTGTTCCCAGGCCAGGCGCAGGGCATGGGAGTTGGCGGGGATTCCGCTGCCCAGGAGCGCGCCGAAGCTCTGCATCTGGTGATCGGGAAGCCGGTGGGTGAAGACCCAGGGTTCCACGTGGGCGAATTCGGCCTGCAACCTGGAGGCGGCGAACGGAAAGCCCACGCCCTCCGCGCCCAGGGTATAGGCGTATTTGTCTCCCCAGAAATCCAGGTCCCACCCGCTCCAATCGTCCACGAGCAATTCCCCGAACATGCGGATCCCGTGCAATAGGACTTCCGCGTCCACGCCCACGGCGCTATTGTCGCGATCCCCCAACTGGTGCTCGGCGTACTTGATGGGGATGAAGGGAATCGCATAGGTCCAATCCAAAGGCCGGCCCGCCGTCACCGCCATTTCCTGCATGCCGATTCCAAGGAAATCCCAAGGCCGGAATTCCAGGCGATGGGCGACGAGGTGGGCGACCGAGTCCTTACCGAGCCCGGTCCGTTCCGCCAGCACCTTGGTGTAATTGAACCGACCGGCGCGGAAGGCCAAACGGATCTGGGTCATCGGCGCCGCCTCCCCGGGCCGGCGGAAACCCCGGCGATGCGAACCTTGGAACGGGATGCCGTGGAAGTCCGCCGAGTCGCTAGGGGGAAGGGAATCCTGGACCCAGAACCAGGGTTGCTGCGAAAGGAGAACATGCTGCCAGATGCCCGGTCCCCACTGGTTCCAATCGCTGCCGAACTCCAGCCGCAGGTTCGGTTCCTCGTATCCCACGACGGTCCGGAAGGCGTCGAAGGTCCCGGCGGTCCGGAGCTTGCCTGTCTTTCCGGTACGATCCGTATTGTAAGGCAGCCCTCGGGTTGGATTGTAATTTTCGGTCAGGCGGGGATGCAGGGATCGTTCCTGCCCGCTCCCGACCCAGGAGAGGAACTGGAGCCTTTCCCGGTAGGAGCCTTCCAACGAAGCCGAGACGAATCCGAAACCATGGGTCTGCGCCCTGGGAATGGAATCGTGGACATACCCGCCGTTGAACGATTCCCCGTGAACGGTGAACCGGACGGTGGAGTCCCGGTACCCCAGTGGATGGTAGCGGCCGTCGCGGCTCTCGATCAGGCCGAATTCCTCGCGGAAGGAGGCGAGCCTCGCGAGCTGCCAGGCCGGCATCGCGTCCGCGCGCGCTTGGGCCTCCTGTAACAGGGAGATGACCTCCGACCTGGGGATGGGCAGGGAGCCCAGATGGCCGGGAGCAACTTTACCCTCGATTTCCAGGCGTCGCAGGAAAGGGTAGACCGGATGGGAAACGTCGACGGGAGTCGCGAAGGCGGGTCCGAGCCATACGGCGGCCTGAAGCGTCAGAACCAAGAACCAGAGCCCACGGGCCCGCGGCGAAGGGAAAGGCATTCCCTTAAAGATAACACATGGCCGGCATCCGCACCTGGGTCCGGAGCCCGGATCCGATTATGTTTAAGCCATGCACGGTCTCGATGAAGTAATGCGCCTAAAGCGTGTCCATAAGCGTTGGGCGAGGCTCAATGCGCTCTTGGGAGTCTTCCCGGTTTTCGCCGTCATCAATCGCTTCCAGCCCATGCTTACCGACGGCTATGGCGGCGATCTCATTCCCTCCCTGCTTCCGGAAGCCTTGGCGGGCCGGTACAACATGATCCTGGCGGCGGCCTTGGCCGTGCTGGTGGCCAGCGAAGTCATGCGCCGCAGGTTCCATGCCCGACATAAGGAGGACCTGGCCCTTTAATCGGCGGGTCGGCGCGGGTCCATAAGAAAAAACCAGGAGGGACCCTCCTGGTTTTCGATTTTCCCCTTACATTCGACTACGGATGCTCAAGGCACGACGGCCCCGGCGGCGTCCCGAACGCTCCTCTCTCAGGTGTCGTAGCACTTCATGATGCCTTCTTCCATCCACTTGTACTCGCCCGCCATCATGCTCTTGGCGATCTTGGTGGCCTGGCGATCATCGTTGTCGTTGATGCCCGCGAACAAGGCGTCCACGCGGCGGCGGGATTCCTTGCAGAAGTAGCTGGCCAGGTGCACGAAGTGGGGGTTCTTCGGATCCTGCTCGTGGCGCAGTTTGGCCAGGGCGCAGACCGAAGCCATGGCGAACAGCTCGGTGCCGATGTCGACGAACCGGCTGAGCAGGACCTGCTTGCGCTCCAGGGTGTTCTGGTACATGCCCATGGCGTGGAAGATGCTGCGCGCCAGCTGGTGCGAGGTCCTTTCCACGAAGTTCATGTGGCGCGAGAGCTTGGGTCCGAACTCGGAATAGCCCGGGAACATCGAGGTGTTGATCCACTGGGTCGGGTACCACTTGCTGTAGAAGTTGGCCATCTTGAGTCCGGCCTTCAGCTTGCGCCCGATCGGGACCTTGAGCATGATTTCCGCGGCCACCTGCATGTGCGGGTCCATGGCCTCGCGGGCCAGGAACAGATGCATGAGTTCCGTGGTGCCTTCGATGATGCGGTTGATGCGGCAATCGCGCATCATGCGTTCCACCGGGACGGCCTTTTCGCCGCGGCCCTTGAGGGACTCGGCGGTTTCGTAGCCGCGTCCGCCGCGGATCTGCATGGTCTCGTCGATCATCTTCCATGCGGCCTCGGAGCAGAACATCTTGGCCATGGCGGCCTCGATGCGGATGTCCACGCCGGGCTTGTCCGCCATCGCCGAAGTCAGCCAGGTGGTGGCCTCCATGGCGAACAGGGTGGAGGACATGAAGGCGATCTTGTTGGCCACAGCCTCGTGCTTGCCGACGGGGAGGCCCCACTGCACGCGCTCGTTGGCCCAGTTCCGCACGATGTTCATGCACTGCTTGCCCATGCCCACGCAGGCGGCGGGAAGGGTCAGGCGGCCCACGTTCAGGGTGCTGAGGGCGAGCTTGAGGCCCTTGCCCAGCCCTAAGATGATGTTCTCGGCGGGGACCTTCACGTCCTTGAAACTTATGCGGCCGTTCTGGATGGCGCGGATGCCCATGAAGTCGCAACGCCATTCGGTCTTGAGACCGGGCGTGCCTTTCTCCACGATGAAGGCGGTGATCTGGGTGATCTCCTTGCCGTTCCTGATCTTGGGCGGCGTGCGGGCCATGACCACCAGGATATCGGCGGCCGGGCCGTTGGTGCACCAGAGTTTCATGCCGTTGATGATGTAATGCTTGCCGTCCGCCGTGGGGGTGGCGGTGGTTTCCATCTTGGCCGGATCCGAGCCCACATTGGGTTCGGTCAGGGCGAAAGCGGAGATCGCGCCTTCCCGGAAGCGGGGGAGGTACTTCTTCTTCTGCTCGGGGGTGCCGAACAGCTTGAGCGGCTGGGGTACGCCGATGGACTGATGAGCGGAGAGCCAGACGGCGGTGGAACCGCAATAGGACGCGACCATGCCCACCACGCGATTGTAGTTCACCTGGGTCAGGCCGAGACCGCCGTATTCCTTGGGGATCTTCATGGCCCACAGGCCCATGGTCGTGAAATGGTCCAGGACCTTCTTGGGCACTTCCCGGGTGCGATCGACCTCATCCGGATCGAGGTTGACCCGCAGATAATCCGCGACCTCCTTGCAGAGTTTGTCGCCTATCAACTTGTCCTCGGGGGATTGTTCCGGGAACGGCACGATGAGTTCGGGTTGGAACTTGCCCATGAAGAGTCCGCCGGCGAAGCTGGGGCTCGCCCACTTGTCTTCGCGGGAGGACTCCGCCACCATCATGGCCTCGGCCTTCTCCTTGGACATCTTGGACGTGTCAATCTTGATCTCGAACTCGGCTTCTTTGGTGTCCTTGGTATCAGCGGCCATGGGTTCCTTCCTCCGTAGATATTCTCCGGATATATATCGGTAATATTCTACACCAATGCAATTGCCATGACCACGAAAACCCATGCGCATCCTGACACGGGCCAACGACTTGCCGAAAGGGCGGGCCCGTGGTTCTCCCGATCAGGCCGAAGACGCCGTCACGGGAATCGGGACGGCGGAACCATGCCGTCGCGGAGATGGTATGATGCGGAAGCTTGGGAGAGGAGGAGGGGGAGGGGTGCGGCCCGGTCCGGGAGGATCCGAACCGGCCGGAACCGGTTTCCCGGCGCAAGGCGCCGGGACGGGATCAATGCATGCGGCAGCCGGGAACCCAGATGGACGCCACGCTCAGGAGCAGGGCGACGACCACGGATCCGATGCCGATGGCGAACATCTTCTTCTGGCCCTTTTCCAGGCCTTGGGTGAAGATCAACAGGCCCTTCAGCGATTGGCCGAGAAGGATCCCGCCGAAGCAGCTGAAGACGCAGACCAGACTCAGGATAAGCAGCATATGTTCCGCTCCTATGGGATTAATGGTCCTATTATACCTTGTTCGAATTCCGGGTACAACACCTACGCCCCGATCGGGCGCAAAAAAAGCGGTCCGGGGATGCCGGACCGCTTTCGGGTCACTTCGATGTTTCCCCGTTCGGGTTCTCAGCCGGCCGGGCTCTTGGATTTCTTCAGCTTGACGTACTCTTCCAGGCTGTAGGAACGGTTTTCCAGATCCAAATCCGTATCCTTGCCCGCGTTGTTCGAATGGCCCTGGGACGGGGAAGGTTCGTTCGCGTAGCTGGACCCGGTGGTGGCGTTCGAAACGGCATCGCGGGACATGACATGGGTGTCGCTTGAGGTATGGGCTACGGGAGCGGGACCGTTCGAGAACAGCTCCATGTCGTCCAGGGCCGAGATATCCAGGGTCGGCAATTCCTGCGCCAGTTTCTGGGTCAGGTTCTTGCCTTCCGACGAGGCCTCGATCAGCATCTCCTGGAGGCGGACCGGAATGGTCAAGCGGCCCAGCATGGTGCTTATCTTGATGGTGGTGGAGTTCGGGACTTCGTACAGGCCGAAGTAGCAGGTGGCGCCGTTGGTCAGGGCCTTGAACTCTTCCCCGAGGGCATTGAGGAAGCGGCTGGAGGTCTTCTGCAGGATGGCGGCCGGAGCGTAGATGCTGATGGCGCCGCTCGCTGCGGTGGCGAAGTTGAAGCCTTCGGCCATCAGTCCGCTCGTCTGCCAGATTTCCTTGAGGCGGGGGAGGATATCGTCCAAAGTATTGATCTGGGTGGCTGCCAATTCGGTTTCGCCGAATATCAGAATGCCCTTTGAAAGCAACACCTTACGGAAATCCTCGTTGTCGAAGCTGATGAGGCTCTTGGCCGAGAATTCGGTCGACAGGGAATTGAAGTTGGTGAAGGTCTTGACCACGTAATCGTTGGCCTGGGGGTAGAAGGCGGACAGGCTGCTGTCCGGGAACTGCTGCAGGATCTTGTTGTTGTCGACGATGATGCAGGAGTCGAAGTTCTCGCCGACGATGCGGTTGATCGCGCGCAGGGCATTGACCTTGGAGAGGGCCGATTCGTCGTTCGTCGGGATGGTGACCAGGGCCACGATGGGGAGGTTGAAGCGCTTCAGCATATTGCCGAGCAGGGCGATATTGCTTCCCGTGCCGCCGCCCAGGCCGGCGGTGACGAGGATGGCGTCCGCGCCGGAGACGAATTGCTGGATGCCGGAAAGGATGTTGGGCAGGTGGGAGAAGATGGCCTTCTCGCCGATCCGGGGATCCTTGCCCGCGCCGTCCGTATCGTTCAGGGGAGCGTGGATCTTACGGTTCTCGGGGATGTTGGCGAGGTCCTTCAGATCCAGGATGGAGGTGTTCACCGCCATGCTCGGGTATCCGTACTTGGCGAAGGAGTTGGCGAGGTTTCCGCCGCACTGTCCCAATCCGATAATGGCGAATTTTAGTCTGGTCGTCATAGCGCTCCCTGGATTGAAGAAGCCTTCCCTGCAGCGGCTTCTCCTGTTACGGGGCTTAAAGCTAGGAAATACATTGATTTCCCGACAAAAAGATTCCGCCCCGGATACGGGAATCCGGAACCCGGACCGGTTCATTTTACGCCGATTTGGCGCTTATCGGGAATGAAAGGGTCAGGCCTCGGTTGAAGCCGAGGTCTTTTTCTCCAAGGCGCCCATCAAGGCATGCCAGGCCAGGGAAGCGCATTTAATCCGGGAGGAGTACTCCTTGACCCCTTCGAAAAGGGTCAGTTTCCCCAGGTGGTTCTCCCGGGATTTGGGATCGAATTCCCCGGTCACCATCTCGTGGAACTCCTTGAAGATCACGCGGGCTTCCTCGATGGGTTTCCCCTTCAGGAAGGCCGTCATCATGGACGCGCTGGCCTTGGAGATGGCGCACCCGTTTCCCTGGAAGCTCAGGTCCGAAATCCTGCCCTCAGGATCCACATTCACGTAAATGGTTATGTGGTCGCCGCATAAGGGGTTATGGCCTTCGCAAACATAGGCGGCATCCGCCATTTCCCGGTAGTTGCGCGGGTTCTTGTTATGGTCCAGGATGACCTGCTGGTAGAGCTCATTGCTGCGCGACATCAGCGGAACATCTCCCCGATCCGCTTCAGGCCCTTGGCCAGGGCGTCGAGATCGGAAGCGTCATTGTACGGACCCATGGACGCCCGGGCGGTGGCCGGAACCCCGAATCGATCCATGGTCGGCTGGGCGCAGTGATGCCCGGCGCGGATGGCTATGCCGTCCTCGTCGAGGAGGGTGCCTATATCATGGGGATGGACCCCCTCCAAGGTGAAGGACAGGATGGACCCCTTCTCCGCGGCGGTTCCGATCAAGCGGAGGCCGGGGACATCCCGGAGGACGGCGGTCCCGTATTCCAGCAAGCCGGCTTCGTGGGCGGCGATCTTGTCGAGTCCTACCTGCTTCAGGTAATCGATGGCGGCTCCCAGGCCGAGAACTTCCACGATGGCGGGCGTGCCGGCTTCGAACCGATGGGGGGGAGCCTGATAGGTCGTCTTGGCGAAGGTCACCTTCATGATCATGTCCCCGCCGCCCTGGTAGGGGGGCATGGAATCCAGGATCGCGAACTTCCCGTAGAGGATGCCGATTCCCGTGGGACCGAACATCTTATGTCCCGAGAACGCGTAGAAGTCCGCGTCCAGGTCCCGGACGTCCACGGTCATGTGGGAAATCGATTGGGCCCCGTCGACCAGGACCACGGCGCCCTTGCCCCCCGGTCCCGCCAGATGGGCCAGACGGATGATCTCCTTGACCGGATTGATGGTGCCCAGGGCATTTGAAATATGGTTGACCGCCACGATGCGGGTCTTCTCGCCAAGGAGCTTCTTGTATTCCTCGAGGATGAGGGTGCCGGTATCGTCCACGGGGATGGTCCGGATGACCGCGCCGGTCATCTCGGCAACGATCTGCCAGGGAACGATATTGGCGTGGTGCTCGATCTGGGAGAGGATGATCTCGTCCCCGGCCTTCAGGAACTTGCGGCCATAGCTGTACGCCACCAGGTTGATGCTCTGGGTGGTGCCGCTGGTATAGATGATTTCCTTCTCGGAGGCGGCGTTGATCAGGGCCGCGACCTTCTTGCGAGTCCCCTCAAAACCGGCCGTGGCCTTTTCGCTCAGGCGGTACACCCCGCGACGCACGGTTCCATAGCTTTCGCGGTAGAAGGTATCCATGGCTTCGATCACGGCCAGGGGTTTCTGGGTCGTGGCCGCGCTGTCCAGGTAATGCAGGGGAAGGCCGCCGAACTCGCGGTTCAGGACCGGAAAATCCTTCTTGATGTCCAGGATGGGCTTGAAAACGGGTTTGGAGGGGCCGGCCGTTCCGGAGGAGCGGGCGGCGGCGGTATCCGTTGGATTAGCCATTCAGGCCTCCTTTCGGCCGATTCGCGGATTCGGCGGGCAAGCGGTTCTTCAGGGAATCCAGCAAGGCATGGTCGAGCCCGTCGCGGAAGCCTTCCCCGGTCTTTCCGGACTTCTCCAGGACCTCGGCGATGAAGGCCACGGTCATGAGGGCCCTGGCCTGGGAGGGCGGAAGCCCGCGCGATTCCAGATAGAACTGCTGCGCGGGATCCAGTTTCCCGGCCGTGGCCCCGTGGGAGCATTTCACGTCGTCCGCATGGATCATCAGGCGGGGTTTGCTGTCGGCGCGGGCCTCGTCCGAGAGCATGAGGTTGTTGATGAGCTGGTAGGCATTGGTCTGCTGGGCAGCGGGGGCCACGTAGATGGTCCCGTCCACGCTCGAGCGGGACTGGTCGGCGGCCACGGACTTGAATTGCTGGCGGCTGACGCACCGGGGGACCAGATGGCGGATCCGGACGAAGTTGTGGGACTGGCGGCTTCCCGTCAGCACCGTCGCGCCGTTGACTTCAGCCTCGGCGCCTTCGCCCGACAGATCCACGGAAAAGCTGTTGCGGGTCAGGCGCGATCCGGTATGCGCGGAAACGGCGAGCAGGCGGCTATCGCGCAGCAGCCGGACCGTAAGCTTGCCGAAATGGATGGCCTTGGCGGTGACGGCGGCCTGGGGACCCGCGGCATCCGCTTCGGAGTCGAAGCTCTGGGCCTGCAAGGGACCCGCCTCCATGAACTTCAGGGACGCGCCTTCACCGAGCAGGGCCAGGGTATGCGCGTTCTGCATGGAGCCCGTGGCCTTGGAGCCGGCTTCGGGAGGATGTTCCTGGGCGCGGGCCATGACGGCGTGGCGGACCAGGATGCGGCTTTCCGATAGCGTATCGCCCTGGTAGAACAGGGCGGCGTCGGTGCGGTGGGAAGAACCGGAACTGAAGTGCAGGATCAACAGGGGCGACGCGGGAGCGGCATTGGCGGCCACCCGGATATGCACCGGCTCGGCGGCGAAAAGCACGGCCATGGCGGCGGCGGCGTCGGTTTCCCCGGCGACCATTTCGATGAAGGCGTCCCGGGTTTCCCGGGAAAGGGCCGGGAGGACGGTGTCCAACCGCGCGACCTGGAAATCCGGTCCAGGCTTGGAAAGCTCGGGTACGAATACGCCGTCGACCAGGACCAGGTAGCTTTCCCGGGCTTCGGTGACCAGCTGCCGTTCGATGTCCGATCGGGAGGGCAGGCCTCCGGCGAGGCGCGCCAAGGCGGCGGCGGCGGGAGGGCCCAGATGGGGGAGGAACTCCCCGGTACGGACGAAGCTGAAATCCTCGGATCCCGAGTGGGGGAGACCGGTCAGGCGAAGGGCGGACGCGGCCGCTTCGCGCACGCCTTCGAGCGCTACGGGACCGTCCGCGATCCATTTCGGGATGGCCTCTTCCAGGGCCGGGGTCAGCAACGGCGCCGGAACGGTCCGCATGAACCGGGGTACCGCCGCTTTGGTCTCAATGGCTTGCGTATCGCTCATGGATCACTTCACCAGCCAATCGTAGCCCTGTTTTTCCACTTCGAGCGCCAAATCCTTGCCGCCCGTCTTTACGATGCGCCCGCCGCTCAGGACGTGCACGACGTCCGGCTGGACGTAGTCCAGCAAGCGTTGGTAATGGGTGATGAGGACGATGGCCTTGCCGGGCCCGCGCAGGCGGTTGATGCCGCCGGCGACGACCTTGAGCGCGTCCACGTCGAGGCCGGAATCCGTCTCGTCCAGGATGGCCAGGGCCGGATCCAGGATGGCCATCTGCAATATCTCGTTGCGCTTCTTCTCGCCGCCGGAGAAGCCCTCGTTGATGGAGCGCTCCTTGTAACGGGAATCCATGTCCAGGGCCTTCATTTTCGAATCGAGGATCTCCTCGAAGTCGAGCGGATCGGCTTCTTCCTTGCCCTCGGCCTTGCGGCGCTGGTTATAGGCCATGCGCAGGAACTCGGCATTGTTCACGCCCGGGATCTCCACCGGGTACTGGAACCCCAGGAAGATGCCCTTGCGGGAACGCTCATCGGCTTCCAGCTCCAGGATATTCTCCCCGTTGAACAGGACTTCGCCCTTGGACACCTTGAAGTCGGGATGCCCCGCGATCACCTTGGACAAGGTGCTCTTGCCGGAACCGTTCGGTCCCATGATGGCATGCACCTCTCCGGCCTTGACCGATAGGTTGATGCCCTTGAGAATCTGGGTCAGGTCCTCGCTTTCACCGATGGTGGCGTGGATGTCCTTCACTTCTAGCATGTAACTGGTCGCTGTGGTCATGTGTTTCCGTTCAAGACTGTATCGCGGACCGGGTTCTTCCGGTCCGCCGTTTCCGAAATCCGTCCTATCCGACGCTGTTCTCGAGCTTCAGGGACAGGAGCTTTTGCGCTTCCACCGCGAACTCCATCGGCAGCTGGTTGAACACGTCCTTGCAGAACCCGTTCACGATCATGCTGATGGCTTCTTCCCGCGGGATCCCCCGGGATTGGAAATAGAAAAGCTGATCCTCGCTGATCTTGGAGGTCGACGCCTCGTGCTCCACCTGGGAGCCGGCATTGCCGGTCTCGATGTAAGGAAAGGTATGGGCGCTGGAATTGTGCCCGACCAGCATGCTGTCGCATTGGGAATAATTGCGGGCGCCGGTGGCGTTCTTGGCGATGCGCACCAGGCCGCGGTAGGCGTTGCTGCTGAAGTCCGAAGCGATGCCCTTGGAGATGATGCTGGACTTGGTGTTCTTGCCCAGGTGGATCATCTTGGAGCCGGTGTCCGCTTGCATATGCCCGGCGGTCAGGGCCACGGAATAGAATTCGCCCACGCTCTCGTCGCCCACTAGGATGCAGGATGGGTATTTCCAGGTGATGGCCGAACCGGTTTCGACCTGGGTCCAGGAAATCTTGGATTTCTTCCCGAGGCATTTGCCGCGCTTGGTCACGAAATTGTAGATGCCGCCCTTTCCGGTCTGGGGGTCGCCCGAATACCAGTTCTGGACCGTGCTGTACTTGATCTCGGCATTGTCCAGGGTCACCAGTTCGACCACGGCGGCATGCAGCTGGTTGGTGTCGAACTTCGGGGCCGTGCAGCCTTCCAGGTAGCTGACATAGCTGCCTTCCGCGCAGATGATGAGGGTGCGCTCGAACTGGCCCGACTCCTCGGTATTGATGCGGAAATAGGTGGACAGTTCCATGGGGCACTTGGTGCCGGGAGGGATGTACACGAAGGAACCGTCCGTGAAGACGGCCGAGTTCAGGGCCGCGTAGAAGTTGTCGGCCACGGGCACGACCGAACCCAGGTATTCCTCGATGAGCTCGGGGTACTCGTGGACGGCCTCGCTGATGGAGCAGAAGATCACGCCGCTTTCCATCAGCTTCTTCTTATGGGTGGTGGCCACGCTGACGCTGTCGAAGACCGCGTCCACGGCCACGTTGGAAAGGCGCTTCTGCTCGTCGAGCGGGATGCCCAGCTTTTCGAAGGTCTTCAGGATTTCCGGATCCACCTCATCCAGGCCCGTTAGGGTGGGCCGCTTCTTGGGCTCGGCGAAATAGACGATATCCTGGTAATTGATGGCGGGATACTTGACATGGGCCCAATTGGGCTCCTGCATGGTCAGCCATTTCTTATAGGCCTTGAGACGGAAATCCAGGAGGAACGGGGGTTCGTTCTTCTTCCGGGAGATGGCGCGGATGACGTCCTCGCTGAGCCCCTTCCCGAAGGTTTCCATCTCGACCTGGGTCGTGAATCCGTATTTATACTCCTCGCCGGCCAAACCGGGGGCGACGGCTCCGGCAGGAGCTCCCGGAACGGGCGCCGTCGGGGCGAAGGTCGCGTCGGCGGGTGCGGGGATGGGATTCTTGTTCGCTGCGTTTTCCATATCCATCTTCCCGCTTTATTCTTCGACCGCGATGATTTGCATGCCGCCGAATACCTGCCGTCGCAGGGAATCCTCGATATAGGAAAGGGTGGCTCCCGTCGACGACGCGCAGCCGCCGCAGGCCCCTTGCCATTTGATCATCAACCGTTGCCCCTCTTCCAGATCCTTGATTTTCAGATCCCCGCCGTCCATGTTCAGGCCCGGCCGGATATCCTTGTCCATGATGGTTTCGATGACCTGCAACTGCTCTTCCTTGGGCTTGGCGAGCCAGGCATTGTCCGCCTCGGTCAGGGACTCGAAGCTGGACTTCCTCGGCTGTCCGTTCTGGCTGGCCTTCATGGTGATGGTGGCCAGGGCCAGGGCTTTCGCGGAGGTATAGACCTCCTGGACGTTTTCCAGCAAGTGGGGTAGGGACCCGAAGGCCTCTTCCGCGGGCGCGGCCGTGGACGGAACGTCCGCCTGGTCCCGCAGCAATTTTTCGATCTGGGTCATGGTGATGGCGCAGGCCGATTCGACCTTCATTCCCTTGGCCAGGGTGCAAAGCATTTCGCCCAGGGCGACCGACGAGGGGCCGCCATAGGAGAAGAACTTGGCGTCATAGATCAGGTCGGTTTGCGGATCCACAAGCCAATAGACCTTCACGTCCTTGTATTTGGCCGTGGCCAGGGCCAAATCCTTGGTGGAGGCGTCTTCGGTGAAAAACGCGCCGCGGTGTTTGGGATTGGCCGCCAGGGTTTCTATTTTTTTCGAAAATTTGCGGGTGCCTGGATCGGCCGATGGCTGATTCCCGGCAGAATCCGAATCCGGATTCCCAAGTGCCGGGGTTACGCTCTCCGGTGCCTGAGTCGGAACCGGTTTGACGGGCACATAGGGTGCGATACCCGAGGGGGGCTTTTCAGCTGCGGAACCCATTTCCAAAGATGACTTACTCACTTTTTCCGCCGTTGTTTTCATTCGTAAGGATATCGATCCAACTTAACAAATTATCTACTCTTTTAGTATACAATTCATCCTATCGAGTGGATAGACCCCCGGAATTACCCCTATTTCCCCGGCTTCCCTCCGATTTCGCCAGCTTCCCAAATCCCTTTCCTAGCGGTGCGCTAACCCATTCTATCGCCACGTCTTATAAAATCCATCCAAAGGACATCCAATGCCGGAATCC
Organism: Fibrobacterota bacterium; assembly: GCA_028287465.1. Taxonomy (GTDB): domain Bacteria; phylum Fibrobacterota; class Fibrobacteria; order UBA11236; family UBA11236; genus Chersky-265. Next base: position 96,979 of record JAQBPO010000006.1, on the reverse strand, counting down.
ATCATGACGCGCTCCGTCCGGGAAATCCTGACCTCCCCCAGCATCGGGAGCGATGTCCGGGTCCAAGGATGGGTCAGAACCAAGCGGGAATCCAAGGCCGGTCTTACTTTTTTGGAGGTAAGCGATGGCTCCTATTTCCAGAATGTGCAGGTCGTGGTCCCGGCGGATTTGCCGAATTACGCCACGGAAATCCCCAAGTTGCATACCGGGTCTTCGGTCATGGTATTGGGCAAGGAAGTCCAATCCCAGGGCGGCAAACAGGCCGTGGAGGTCCAGGCCAGGGAAGTGTCTTTGATAGGGGCCTGTGATCCGGCCATCTATCCCATCGGCAAGCAGAAGATGACCCACGAATACCTGCGGGACTTCACCCATCTCCGGCCGCGGACCAATACCTTTTCCGCCATCGCCCGGGTCCGCAATGTCCTCTCCATGGCCATCCATGATTTCTTCCAGCAACGCGGATTCATCTGGCTGCATACCCCCATCATCACCGGGAACGATGCGGAAGGGGCGGGGCAGATGTTCCGGGTCACGACCCTGGACCTGGACAAGCCTCCGCGCAAGGAGGACGGTCAGGTCGATTTCACCCAGGACTTCTTCGCGAGCGGAGTGAACCTGACGGTGAGCGGCCAGCTGGAAGCCGAGGCCTACGCCTGCAGCATGGGCAAGGTGTATACCTTCGGGCCCACCTTCCGGGCCGAGAATTCCCATACTTCCCGTCACCTGGCGGAGTTCTGGATGGTGGAGCCGGAAATGGCCTTCGCGGACCTGGAGGAGAATGCGCAGGTGGCCGAGGATTTCCTCAGGCACCTCCTGGGTGCCGTCCTGGAAAAGTGCCCCCTGGAAATGGAATTCTTCAAGCAGCGGGTGGAGCCCGCCATCATCGATACCTTGCGGGCCGTGCTGGACAATCCCTTCAAGCGCCTCACCTATACCGAGGCCGTGGACATCCTCAAGAAGAGCGGCGAGACCTTCAAGTACGCGGTGGAATGGGGAATCGATCTCCAATCCGAGCATGAACGGTACCTGACCGAGAAGGTCTTCAAGTCCCCGGTCATCCTGACGGATTACCCCAAGGGCATCAAGGCCTTCTACATGAAACTCAACCCGGACGGCAAGACCGTTCGCGCCATGGACGTATTGGTGCCCGGCATCGGGGAAATCATCGGCGGGGCGCAGCGCGAGGATAGGGAAGAGGTCCTGCTCGCGCGGATCAAGGAAATGGGCATGCACGAAGGACCCTTGCAGTGGTATCTGGACCTGCGCCGGTTCGGCAGCGTGCCCCATGCGGGTTTCGGTTTGGGTTTCGAGCGTTTGGTGCAATTTGTGACCGGAATGGGGAATATAAGGGATGTGATTCCCTTTCCGCGGACTCCGGGTCATATCCGGATCTAGGGCAAGGGCATAGATCCGGGTGGTGGCGTAGGGCCGGATACCCGGCTTTCCTTGTGGCCGAAACCCGGCCATGATATAATCCCTCCATGCATGCGAGGGGAAATTCGGGCGCGCCGGGCCCAAAGGGGACCCCCGGTCCGAAGGCCGCCGGCCGCCCTCTCCTTCCGGTTCCATCCTTTCTCGCCAACCTTCCCGAACCCTGGGTCATCGCTTTTTGCCTCTTGGCCATCCTGGCCGCCGTGTCCCTCTCCTTCCGGCCGTCCGGACTGTTCGGGGATGACGAACAATACCTCTACCTGGTGAAGGGATTCTTCATCCATCGCCCTTTCGAAAACCTCCACGACGGGGACGGCAGCTTTTTCCTGCTACGGCCGCTCGGCTATCCGATTTTCCTCTCGCTGTTCTACCCTCTCTTCGGCCAGCATTGGGAGCTTTATCCCTGGATCACGGCGATGTTCTCCTTCGGCCTGGGCGTAATCACCTTCTTCTGCTTCAAGATCCGCATGGGCAACGGCGCAAGCCTCGCGTTCACCCTGGCCATGCTTTGCAACCCCATCATCCGGTTATGGTCCACCAACGCCTATTCGGACATCCCCTTCACCTTCTTCATGGTACTGTTCATGTACCTGTTCGCCACCAAGCGGTGGCTCGACGCGCTCCCCTTCCTGGCCCTTTTCATGGTGGCCATGCGGACCAGCGGCCTGCCCCTGGCGGGCGCGTACGGCGTGGCCCTGGTCGTGCGCAAAGAATACCGCCGGCTGGCCATCCTATCGGGAGCCCTGCTCGTCTACTTCGGGGTCCAGCAGTGGTATTTCGGCGAGGTTCCCGGCCTGCAGGAGTATTTCCGCATCCACGTGCAGGACAGCGTCAATACCGAGACCGTCCCGCTGATGTCCCGCATGATGCACAATCTGAGATCCCTGCTGTTCACCTTGCTGTCCTCCACCTTCTTCTACGGCGGATACGGATTGCTGCAGGCCTCCTTGCTGAAATCCGTGCTTTGCCTGATGGCGGCGGGACTGGCCCTGTTCTGCCTCGCGGTCGCGGCCGGCCGTTCCGTCTTCTATAATCTCCTCATCCTCGGCTATTTCCTGGTGATGCTGGTGTTGAGGCCTGAGGATCTGGTGAACCGCCTCCTCATCCCCTTGATTCCCCTGGTCTATCTGGGTGCGGGCCGTTTGGCGGGAGTCGCCGCCACCCTCTACATGCCCAGGCTCCGGCAGGCCGTGATCGCCGTTGCGCTGCTTTCGGCCCTGGACGGTGTCCTGTCCATGGGGATATACCGGAAAGAGTTCCATCCGCGCGACTATTCCGCCGTCTACCATGCGGGCGAAACCGCTCCCGGCCTGGAATCCGGTCCCGGTTTGACGGGATCCACCCTTCCGCCCCGTTCACCCTAGAAAGCCAGGAAGCGCCAAAGCGCCCAAAGGACAATTCCACCCGGTTTAGCCGTGATCGGTACGGAAATCCCCCGTATCGCCGAAATTGTACCGAGGGATGAATGATTATTACAAACGCGGGAGAGGCCCGTTTCATATAATTCAACCATGACATTTCTGGGAATCGATTTGGGCACCTCCGCGGTGAAGGCCATCCTCGTGGATGACCGGCAGAATCTCATCGGCCAGGCCTCCGCGTCCCTGGAGGTTTCGCGACCCCATCCTCTATGGTCGGAACAGAATCCGGAGGATTGGTGGATCGCCGCCAATCAAGCCGTATCAGCCCTCAAGGACGCCCATCCCAAGGAGTTTTCCGGCGTGAAATCCGTCGGCCTGTCCGGCCAGATGCACGGCGCGACCTTGCTGGGACGCCAGGATAAGGTATTGCGCCCGGCCATCCTCTGGAACGACGGCCGCAGCGGGGCCCAATGCGCCGAACTGGAACGCCGGGCGCCCGCCAGCCGCCGAATCACGGGCAACCTGGCCATGCCCGGATTCACCGCGCCCAAGCTGATGTGGGTGGCGGAACATGAACCGGAGATATTCGGACGCGTGGAGAAGGTCCTGCTTCCCAAGGATTATCTGCGTCTGCGCCTCTGCGGCAACTACGCATCGGACATGTCCGATTCTTCGGGCACCTTGTGGTTGGACGTGGGCAAGCGCGCCTGGTCGGACGAAATGCTGTCCGCCACCGGCCTGAAGCGTTCCGCCATGCCCGAACTGTGCGAAGGCAACCAGCCTACGGGCCGGCTCACCGCGACCGTCGCGAGCGCATGGGGCCTGGGCAACGACGTCATCGTCGCGGCCGGGGCCGGAGACAATGCCGCGGGAGCCGCGGGCGCCGGGGTTGTGCGTCCCGGGGACGCCTTCCTTTCCCTGGGCACTTCGGGGGTCTATTTCGCGGCCGCCGGTTCCTATTCCGCCAATCCCGAAGGCGCCGTGCATACCTTCTGCCATTGCCTGCCCAACGCCTGGCATCAGATGTCCGTCATCCTCTGCGCCGCCGCCTCGCTCACCTGGGTCGCCAGGCTCACGGGCGCCGCGGACGAAGCCTCTTTGCTCGCCGAAGTGGAAGCCGCCATGGATCGGGAACGGGCCGGCGCGATCGCCAAGATGGATACTCCGGTTTTCCTGCCTTACCTTTCGGGCGAGCGCACCCCGCACAACAATCCCCATGCCCAAGGCGTCTTTTTCGGGATGACCCACGAAACCGATCGGGCCGCCCTCGGCCGGGCCGTATTGGAAGGCGTCGCTTTCGCTTTCGCGGACGGGCAACGCGCCCTCCTCGACGCGCGCGCGGATCTGCGGGAAGTCAGCGTGATCGGCGGGGGAGCCCGCAGCCGCCTTTGGGGCCGCATTCTCGCTTCCGTATTGAAGCGTCCCCTTTTGTACCGCAAGGGCGGCGAGGCGGGTCCCGCATACGGGGCCGCGCGGCTTGCCCGCTTGGCCCTGACCGGCGAAAAGCCGGAAGACGTCTGCACCGCTCCGGCCGTGGATCACGTCATCCAGCCGGAACCCGCCTGGTCCGAACGCTATGAGACCGGGCTTTCCCTTTATCGTTCCCTATACCAGGACTTGAAGCCCCGCTTTACCGCGCGGCCCGCTTAACCCCGCTTTTCCCGCCTTCGAAAGGATTTCCGCCATGGCCGATACTTATTTCCAGAACATTCCCACCATCCGATTCGAAGGTCCCGAGAGCGACAATCCTCTCGCATTCCGTTACTACGACAAGAACCGCATGGTGCTGGGCAAGCGCATGGAAGATCAGCTCCGCTGCGCCGCGTGTTATTGGCATACCTTCGCGTGGAACGGCGCGGACGTATTCGGCGCCGGTACCTTCGATCGTCCCTGGCACAAGGATCCCACTTCCATCGAAGCCGCCAAGCTCAAGCTGCAGGCCGCCTTCGAATTCTTTTCCAAGCTCGGGGTACCGTACTACACCTTCCATGATCGCGACATGGCCCCCGAGGGCGCGACCTTGAAGGAAAGCAACAACAACCTGGACATCCTCGTCGCGGAGGCCGAAAAGGAAATGGCCCGCACCGGCGTGAAGCTCCTTTGGGGCACGGCGAACGCCTTCAGCCATCCCCGCTATATGAGCGGCGCGGCCACCAATCCGGATCCGGAGGTGTTCGCCTACGCGGCGGCCCAGGTGCGCAAGGCCATGGACGTCACCGTCCGGCTCAAGGGCGAGAACTACGTGCTGTGGGGCGGCCGGGAAGGCTACGAGACCCTCCTCAATACGGACCTGAAGCGCGAGGGCGACCAGTTCGGCCGCTTCCTGTCCATGGTCGCGGATTACAAGCACAAGATAGGCTTCAAGGGCCTGCTCCTCATCGAGCCCAAGCCCAAGGAACCCACCAAGCACCAGTACGATTTCGACACGGCCACGGTCTACGCCTTCCTCCAGCGCCATGGCCTGGAGAAGGAGTTCAAGGTCAATATCGAGGCCAACCATGCCATCCTCTCGGGCCACACCTTCCAGCACGAGGTGGGCTATGCCCTGGCGAACGACGTCTTCGGAAGCCTGGACATCAACCGCGGGGACGAGCAGTTGGGCTGGGACACGGATCAGTTCCCGAACGATGTGCCCGCCACCGCCCTGATGCTTTACACCCTGATCCAGGGCGGGGGATTCACGACCGGCGGCATGAATTTCGACGCCAAGCTGCGCCGCCAGAGCATCGACGCCGAGGATCTGTTCCATGCCCATATCGGCGGCATGGACGTGCTCGCCCGCGGCCTCATCGTGGCCGAGAAGATGATCAAGGACGGGGCCCTCCAGAAGAAGGTCGACGAGCGGTACTCGGGCTGGCACGGAGAATTGGGCAGGAGCATCCTGTCCGGCAAGAAGACCTTGGGCGAGCTCGCGGACCTGGCCTTGGCGCAGGGACTGGATCCCAAGCATCGCTCGGGACGCCAGGAGGCGTTGGAGAACCTGGTCAACCGCTACCTCTGATCAGGCGTCTTTGCGGGCTCCGGGAGCGTCGGTGGTTTTCTTCAGGAAAAGCTCGGTGCCCGACATGGCCGGGGCCTCCGGCTGGACGTTCGCCCGCTCTTCGAGGTACCCGATGATGAGGGGCATGATGATGAGCGGCGCCAGGATGCTCATGGTCAAGCCTATCAAGGCCGTCTGACCCAGGGAGGCCAGTCCGCGGTGGTGCGAAAAGGCCAGCCCGATGAAGCCGGCCATCCCCACCAAGGTGGCCACCACGGTGGCTTCGCCCGTGCGGCGCAGGACGTACTGCAGCGAACCCCGGCCCTCCTCGATATAACGATGGTACAGGTGGACGCCATTGTTGATGCCGAAGGCGAGCATGGCCGGGAAGGCGACCAGGTTGTACCAGCTGAGCTTGATCCCGAATACTTTCATCAGGCCCAGGGTCCATATCAGGCTGAACAAGAGCGGCAGGATCAGAACCGCGGTCCCGCGTACGGACCGGACGTCCAGCAGCACGAGCAGGGCGATGGTGCAGAAGGCGAGCAGGAAGGCCCGCCGCGTGTCGGGGATGATCAGGTTGAGCAGATCGGCCTGCACCACGGGAGTCCCGGAGGCATGGTATACCTTCCCGCTTCCGGTCGTGATGTTGCGCACGTCCTCGGCGAAGGCGATATTGTTCCACCCTTCGCGCAGGTTCACGGACGGGAAGATGAAGGTGAACTGCCCGGACGTTGAATCCTTGCCCAGGAACTTCTTCTTGTAATTGGCGGGAAGGTCCGCGGGCGTCAGGGCGCGGGACTCCCAGGAGTCGCGCAGCTTTTCCAGGTTGGTTTTCAAGGGCTCCGGAGCGTTGGCGATGACCGTAGGGGTCACCGCCTTCCGCAGCTTGGCGATGATGGCGAGTTTCTCCTCCTGGTCCGCCGGGAGGAGATCGGTCATGGTGGTGACGGACTGGATGGTCGGCGTCAGGGTGTCCTCGCGCATCATCCGGCGGACCGCGTCGGCCACCTCCTGGGCCTCCTCGTAGCTTTGCGTGATCACCACCGCGGGCGGAACGATGGCCTCGCCGGCGGCCTGGACCAGGCTGTCGGCCTCCAGGTTGCTGTTCGGGAAGGTGAGCTTGTCGAAGTTGAACTGGAACTTGACCTGGATGCCCCGATGGACGGAAAAAAGGGTGAGGATGACCAGGGCGGCCAGGTGCCAGCGCCATTTCCGGTATGGCCGGCTGCGGAAAAGGTTCCAATTGTAGAGACGCTTGCCCATGGGGGGGAGCACGCCGTAGGACTCCACGATGATGAGGATGCAGGGGAAGACCACCAGCACCGCCACTAGGGTGCACAGCATGCCGATGCCGGCCATGAGCCCGAACTGGGCGAAGCCGCGGAAATCCGTGACCATCAGGGTCAGGAAGGCCGCGGCGCTCACGAGCACGCCGGTGGTGATGGCGGGGCCGGTCTCCAGGATGATGGTCTCGAAGGCGACGGCGGCGCTGAAGTTCTTGCGGCGTTCCTCCCGCCAGCGCGCCAACAGCTGAACGGCGGATTCAAGCCCGATGCCGACCAGCAGGAGGCTCAAGGGGCCGGTCACCAGGCTAAGGTAACCGACGGCGGCGGAGGTCAGGGCCAGGGTCCAGATGGTCGCCATGGCCAAGGGGATCAGGGCGAGGATCGCGCCCACGGGGACGCGGACGAAATAGACGAGCAGAAGCAGGGCGGTGAGGCCTAGGGAGGTTTTCGCCGAGTCGATGATTTCCGAATAAAGGCGCCCCTCGTTCTGGATGTTCCGCATCATGTCGCCCGTGAGCAGCATGTCCGGCTTTTCCGGCGCGACCTCGCGGAACTGCGAGATGACGGTCTTGACGTCGTGGTAGAAGGCGCGGCAGCGGGAGATGTCCCCGATATCGAAGTTCGGATAGATGCGCAATACCAGGGTCTTCCCGTCCGGCGTGCCCAGGTGGTCCTGGAGGCGGGCGTAATAGCGGCGCTGCACGTCTGCCAGGCTGGTCTCCTCGAAGGAGCTTTCCTTCTCCTCGTCATCCAGGAGGTCCAGGATGAGGGGGTTGCGCTTCTTCTTGCTCAGGTAGAAGCCGGTTTCGAGACGCTGGTCGACCTCTTCGAGGTCCTTGAGGGAGATGTACAGCAACTTATGGGCCTTGTAGAAATCCGCCTCGGTGCGGTACTCCAGGAAATTGATGTCGGGGTGGTTCCGCAGGTGATCGGCCAGGAACCCGATCGCGGCGATATTGGCGGAGGAGTCCTCCGAATGGATCACCACGGCGAGATGCCCCAGGCCCCCGAACTTCTGGCCGATCTGGCGCCAGGTCTTGACGCTTTGGAAATCCCGCGGGAAGAGGTCCGTGGTCGTCATGCGCATCTGCAGGCGCTTCAAAGGGAAGATGGCCCCCAGGGTTGCGAGCAGGGCAAGCACGAGCACCATGCGCGGGCGCGCATGCAGGGTATGGAACAGCTTGCAGAGGTAGGTGAACATCCAGGCCTTGACCGTCGGTCAATTTAGCATTTATCGGCGGTTACCGTTGCCGCCGGAAGCGTTCCATGGACTCCCAATCGGGGCCGGGACTGCCTGGAAGCCTTTTACTTTGATAAATTGATGGTCGATGGAAGCCGTGCGCAAAAGCATCCACCTTTTCGACCTGGACGATACCCTGATCCGTACGGAGGCGCGCGTCCTGGTTCGCGACGCCCACGGATCGTTGTTGCGGGCCCTGGCTCCGGCTGAATTCACCGTCTACCGGCCGGGTCCGGGCGAAGCGTTCGACTTCCGGGAATTCTCCGATCTCGGCATCCTTTCCCGCGGCATCGTGGTGAAATACACCAAGACCATCATCGATACCATCCTGAGGTACGGCACCCGGAGCGAGTTCGGCATCCTTACGGCCAGGGCCGACAAGAAGCTCCATGCCCCCTTCCTGATCCGGCTGTTCCGTTCCCTTTTCGGCGTGCGCCTGTCCAATGAACTCATCTTCGCGGTATCCGATCAGAGGTTTTCCGGATACAAGGATCGCGGCGCGGCGGCGCGGGGCCAGGAACCGCCCATCCCCTTTTCCAAGCTTTCCGTATCCCAGCGCAAGGCGCTCGTCATCGCCGAGGATCTGGTGGGCCGGGGCTTCAATGACATTTCCTTTTACGACGATAGCCGGGAGAACCTGGAAAGCTTCAAGGTGATGCGCCAGGCGTTCCCGCACGTCGTCTATAAGCCCCATTTCATCGATCCCACCTGGAAGGCCCGCCTAGGCGAATTCTGGGAATCCGGCTCGGAGAGCAAGCCTCTCATCAAGGGAGCGAACTCCGTGCGAATCATCCTGGAGCACCATTGCGCCGCCGGCGCGGATCCCGTTATCCTGCGGGGCCTGGCCGAAGGAGGCCCCATCCGGCTGGATACCGTTCCCGTCTGGGTGGTGTGCGAGGAGGGGAAATTCTACCTGCGACGGTCCATTGTCGAAGCCGATCGTGACCCGCGGATCCCCGGAATCCCCTGACGCGCCCGCAGTGGGCCGGAGGGCGGGATGCCGGAGGTGCCCGTGTCCGCTGGGTCCATCGCATCCCCGGATCGGTCACTTGGCCCGGTAGAACAGTCCCGTCAATAAGCCGCTCGCCAAGCGGTACAGGGCCGCGACGACCATGCCTGGAGCATGGGACGCGGAGGCGCCTCCCGCCGGCGGTTTCCCGGATCGCGTGTGGAATCCGATGAATCCCTTCACCCGCTTGAGGAATGCCGGCGAATGGAGGAGCATCCCGTGCCGGCCGAAGAAAAGCCCTTGGTTGAAAACCTGGTCCAGGAAGAAACGCTGCCGGAATTCCGGGGACCGGCACCCGCCCTCGACCACCTTGAGATGGAAGATCCGGATGGAGGGATCGGAATGGATCCGCACGCCCCGGGCGCGCACGCGCAGGGAGAAATCGATCTCCTCGCCTTGGGATGCGCCCTTGAAGGCGGGGCAGAAACAGGGTTCCGGCGGAAGGCATGATTTGGGCACCAGGGAGAGGCAACCCGGGAAGAACGGGACTTCGCCCGCGAAAGGCCGGCTGAAGTTGGTCCGGATCTCGCCGTTCTCCAGGTTCACCCAGCCGGGGGTGGGCACGTCCTCCGGCTTATCGTCCTGATCGACCACGCCGGTGAGGATCGCGTCCGGTCGCTCAAGGGTAACCTGCTTGAGACGGTCGAGCAGGAGCGGGTCGGGAATGATGTCGTCGTCCAGGAAGATGACGCGGTCGTGGGCCGCGAGGCGGATGCCCAGGTTGCGGGCGCGCGTCAGCGAAGGTAGGTCCAGCCGGCACAGCCGCAACCATGCGCCTTCCATCCCGGCCGGCGCCCGCAGGGGCGGATCATTCTGGTCGATCACGAGCAATTCGTCCCCCGCGCGCATCTGGATCCGGAGCGCGGCCACGCTGGCCCAAAGGACGCTTTCTCGCATGTAGGTGGGGATGACGATCGAAACCCGGAGGGGATTGCCCGGGTCCGGGCTCACGGAATGCCCCAAGCGCTGGATTTGAGGTTGCCATAGGTCTTCCGCTTCAAACGGAACGAACCCTCCACGACCAGGTTCGAATCGGCGATGGCGGAATCCGCCCGGATGATTTCGAAGGTCCCTTGCACCAGTCCCTGGGCAAGGATGGGATCGGAAGAGGCGGTCTGGCGGATTACCAGATCCTTACCGGGACGGGACCGGCACAGGAAGCGGCCCAAAGCCTTGTTCCTGCCCTCGAAGGCGAAATAGAAGCCGGGTTGGCTGCTTTGGAAGGTTTCCTGGGCCTTGTTCAGGGTGATGGAGGCCCAGTATACGGAATCCGATACGATGCTGGCGATCTCGAATTGGTCCTTGTCCTTGATATGGTTCACGTTGAAGAAATAATCCGTGGTATCGCCGGAGATGACCAACTCCAGGTAGCTGGCCTGCTCGAAACGCTCCAAAGGCCGGGTCCGGAACCTGGCGGGGTCGACCTTGGTCTGGTAGAGGATCACATTCTTCCCGAACGTCGAGGAATCCTGGGGCAGCCAGGCTACCCGTCCGCCTGCGCTGTCCAGGCGCATCCGCAGGCGCGGACGACCGGGGGCATCCAGGGATACGAATCCGGAATCGAGGGTCCATGCATCGAAAAGGGGCACGCCGACCATATTTGTTTCCACCGTGACCTTGTGGTCCTCTCCGAAGGTCCAATCATAGTAGCGGCCATAATGGTTCTCCACGAGGCCGGCCGCATTGCGGACGCTGTCGCAACGCATGTGCCCAAGCATGGGCCGGGTATCCACGTCGCGTTCATGGTGGAAGGTGGTGCGGAGGTACAGGTAGTAGCCGGAATCCGGCCTTCCCTCGGTCAGGGGCCATATGCGCAGGGAATCCGCATGGATCAGATCGGCCAGGAATCCCTTCGTCCCGCTGGTCGCCTTCCAAGTCCAAGTGAAACCGGCCTTGGAAAGGAGACCGGAATCGCGACGGATTACGCCGTTCGTCCGGACGTCCGCGTACATGGAATCCCCGGAAAACCGCAGATAGGAGAAATCCTTCACGAAGGATTCGGCGCGGAAGATGCCGGGGTCCAGCCGGTGGCCCTGCATCCGCCAGAGGCTGTCCTTCAACATGGCTATCTGGGTGGCGGAATCCTGGGGTTTGATCTTGTGGAAGAAGGTGTACCGTTGATCCGCGGGATGGAGGATTTCCAGGTAATTGCCCATGAAGGTTATCTTGACCAGGAAGGTATCGGGAGCGGAAGCGTCCGGGAAGGTGATGAGGGTATCGCCGGTAAGGACGTATACGCCGTCGGACTTGCCGTTGAAGGTGATACGGGAGGTATCCACCTGGGAATAACTCGTATCCGCGAAGATCTCGAGCCATACGCCCATTTCCCTGTTGATGAAGGCGCGGGTATCGTCGACGGTATAGGTAGAGTCCGCGTTCCATCTCCCCACCAGGGCGGACATCGTGGTCGGGATGGGCTTTGCTACTTTTTTCCTGGCGTCCAGCTCGGGGTTCTCGAGGCTCAGGGAGCATCCGGCCAAGGCAATCGCCAAGATCCAGGACAGCGGAATCCAGGACCCCGGAAACAAGGACCCCCTGAACCGGACTGACCGGCCTGGGAAGCGGAATAAGGTGGAAAGTCGCATGCATTCCCATTTTAACATAGGCGGAACGGAATTTCCCCTGGTGCGAACGCCCTTGGTCCTGGCGGGGACCACGGTGGATTTGGCAACCGTGCCCTATTCACCCCGGGAACTGGACCGGATAGTGGCCCTGCGCGGGCTGAAGGAGCGATCCTGGCCCTACTGGCTCGAGGATTGGCCGGCTACCTATGCCTTGGCGGAAATCCTGGCCGGGGAGGAGCCGGCGCGGTGGCCCGGTCCCGTCCTTGACCTGGGATGCGGTTCGGGGGTGCTGGCCGCGTTCCTCCGTCTCCGGTTCGGCATCGAGCCTTTCAGCTGCGATTTCAACGCGGACGCCTGCAGGATGGCCGCCATCAACGTACGCGGGAACGGACCTTCGGATGCCCCTGCCGGGGGCCGGGTCTTCTGCGCCGACTTCAGGTCCTTTCCTTCCCGGGCGGCTTTCGGCCTGGTGCTGGCGGGCGAGATGCTCTACGCTAGGGAGAACCAGGCCCCCATCCTGGAATTCCTGGAAAGGCATCTTGCCCCGGGAGGGTCGGCCTTCCTGGCGGATCCGGGCCGTTCGGCGGCGGAAGGCTTCCGCGGGGCCGCCGAGGCCGCGGGCTTCCGGGTGGAAATGCGCTCGGTACCGGTACGCAGCGGTAACCGTAACGTGCAGGTGTTCAAGCTGGCGCGGGATGGGGGAAAGGCTTTCTGAGCCGGATGGATCGTTGGATATGCGGCGGGGCCATGTTTCCGCAAGGACTTCGGTTCAGGGCGGGACGGGAAGCCGTTCCAGGGGCCGGATGCCTCGAGAATCCTTCCTGCCATGCTCCATGGCTCCCATGACCGGACCCGTTTCCGGAAGCGGCCTTAAGCCCGGTCCCGGCGATTATTTTATTTTTTTATTATTAGGGCTCCGCCGCCGCGGCGGGTTCCGGCCACCGAAACCCGATCGGCTTCGCCGGGCCGGATCGGCTTCGCCGGGCGGCCGTCCCGGGCAATTGGATGGAGTTTGGCTGCCGTGAGCGTAGATTTCCGCGAGAATTCCTGCATCCTGATACCGGCATACAATGCTTCGGCCTTCATCGGCGCGACCCTGGAGGGCATCCTGGCCAAGATGCCTGCGGAACGCGTATCCGTGATCGACGATGGCTCCTCGGACGGCACGCGGGATCGGGCCGACCGGGCGGGGGTAACCTGCCTGCGACATGATTCCAACCAGGGGAAGGGATCGGCCCTGATGACCGGCCTGCTCTGGGCCAGGGACCAAGGCTGGCGCTGGGCCGTGACCATGGACGCGGACGGCCAGCATTCCCCCGAGGACCTGGAATCCTTCTGGAAAGCGCCCGTCGCGGGGGATACCGCCCTCGTGGTGGGCCGCCGGGGGCTTCGCGGCAGCCCGATGCCCTGGCACCGCCGCTTCAGCAACTACCTGACCACGCGGATGATTTCGGGGTTGGCGGGCAAACCCGTCTACGACGCCCAATGCGGCTTCCGCATGTACCGGCTCGACACCCTGGGCGCTGCGGGCTTTCCCCGGCACGGCAGGTTCGAATGGGAATCCCAGGCCCTCGTACTCGCGGGCCGGAAGGGCTTTTCCATCGTACCGGTGGACATCGCCACCGTGTATACCGATAATGGTTCCCATATGCGGTTGCTGCTCGATTCGCTCCGTTTCCTCAAAATGTATTGGAGGCTGGCTTGGACGCCCTGACCACGGCCCGTCGCCACCTGGTGGATTCCGTCTGGAAGCGCCTCGGCATCCAGAACGACGAACTTAAAGCGATCATGAACGCCGTGCCGCGCCATGCCTTCGTGGACTCCGCCTTGAGTTCCAAGGCCTACCAGGACATCTCCCTGCCCATCGGCCAGGAACAGACCATTTCCCAGCCTACCATGGTGGCCATGATGACCAATGCCCTGGCGCCTCGCAAAGGCGACAAGATCCTGGAAATCGGCACCGGGTCGGGATACCAGACGGCCATCCTGGCCCACTACACGCCGCGCCTCTATACCGTGGAGCGCATCGCTTCCCTTTCCAAGAAGGCCCAAGGCCTCCTTGAGCAGCTGGGCTTCCGCAACATCATCTACAAGACCGGGGACGGCAGCCTGGGCTGGGAAAGCTGGGCTCCCTATGACCGCATCATCGTGACCGCGGGCGCGCCGGTGGTCTCTGAAAAGCTGAAACTCCAGCTCGCCGACGGTGGCCGCATGCTCATCCCCTCCGGAGGGCGCGACTACCAGAACCTCTTGTGCGTGGACCGGATCGGGTCGACCTTCCGGGAAACCGATCTGGGGGAGTGCCGGTTCGTACCGCTCTTGGGTAAAGAGGGTTGGGAAAAATAAAGGTTTTGGAAAAATAAAGAGCTGGGAAAAATAGGCTTACCAACCGGCTTCCCGGCCGCTCATCACCCCTTGAACATCTCGCCGAACCGGTTCCCCAGAAGCCTGTTCGCGATCCAAATCGCTCCCGCCAGGATCACCATCCCCACGCATGCCAGCGCCGCCGCCAGGTTGTTCCCGTCTCCCGCCCGCGTTGTAAGGAAATACATCGCCTTGGTAATGGGGTAGTAGAATTCCCGCATCGCCAGGATGAGGGAATCGCTCACCTCCAGCATCGAGAACGCGAACACCAGGAGGCCTGAAGCAAGGAAATACGGGGTGAGCAGGGGCAGATGGATATTCCAGACCCGCCCCCAGAATCCCTGCCCCAGGGTCTGCGCCGCCTCGTCGATCTGCGCGGGAAGGCTTCGGTAGCCCGTCAGGATGCTTCGGAAGGCGAAGGGGATCCGGCGCATCCCATAGGCCATCACCAGCAGGAACAGGGGGTTGCCGGCCGGATCCAGGCGGGTGCCCGCGAACATGGCGACATACCCGAAGGCCAGGATGATGCCTGGCAGCGCCAGGGGGGCCATGGCAAGGGTTTCCCACAGCCGCGCCCAAAAGCCTCGCGAGGCGAGCACCATGCGCGCCAGCCACCATCCGAGGGCCAGGTCAACGAGCACGGCCAGGCTGGACAGGAACAAACTGGTCTGGATGCTGCCGCGGGTGATGCGGTGGTGGAAAAGTTGGGTGAAATATTCCGTGGTGTAGGACTCCGGGGCCGCCGACAGGAACCACCCGCGAGCGAAGGCCATCACCATGATCGCGGCCACCGGCAGGAAGGCCGTGAAGAGCAGGAGCCCCAGCATTGCGGACGCAGTAACCCCGGCGATACGTCCGGGGGTCTTTTCCGCCGCGGGACGGATGCCCTTGCCCTGAAAGCGCGATTGGCCGCGGGAGAGCGCCTGGCTGACCCAATAGCCGCCGAGGCCGACCAGGCCCATCACCGTGGTCAGGGCGAAACCCATGGGGTTGCGATTCAGGTCCGTCACCAGGGAAAAGGCCTGGTAAGGGATGACCTGGCGGTACTCCATCAACAAGGGCGTGCCCAGATCGGTGAAGGACCAGACGAAGACCAGGGCCATGCCCGCCAGCAATCCCGGGCTGATTTCCGGAAGCAGGATCCTGCGGTAATAGGCCCACGTCTTCCCTCCGAAGCAAAGGGCGGCTTCTTCGCTGTCCCCATTCAAGGCCGCGAAATGGGTGACCAAGGAGAAGTAGAGGATGGGGAAGAGGTGGAGGCCTTCCAGCAGGATGATGCCGGGCATGCCGCCGCCCAGCCAATCCACCGGCGCGTCGATCCACCCGGCGCGCAGCAGGAGGATGTTCAGGGAACCGTAGCGACCCAGCAATTGCCGCACGGCGATTGCGCCCGCGAAGGGCGGCAGCAACAAGGGGATCATCACCCCGGCCCTGAGCGCCTCGCGGAAAGGCAGCCGATAACGGCCCAGCAATGCGGCGAAAGGGACGGCCAGGCACGTGGCGAGCGCCGTGGCCCCCAAGGCGATAAGGATGCTGTTGGCCAGGGCCTCCCTGAGGACGGGGTTCAGCGCCATCGCCCGGAACAATCCCAGGCTGAAGACGCCGCCCGGGAAGAAGGCTTCCGCCAGGATGAGCATGGCCGGAGCGACGAGGAAAACCCCCATCAGGGATCCCAGTAGAAGCCGTTGCGCCCAGAGGCCGATGCCCGGATTCAATACCACAGCAGATGCTCCGGGGGAAAACCCAGGCCGAGGGCCCGTCCGGGACGGAGGGTTTGCGCCTCGAGGGTCCCGACGCGCGCGAGGAGGCGCCCCGAGGCCGTGTCCACGCCCAAGGTGGCATGGGTTCCCATGAATTCGACGAAGGCCAGGGTACCCTCCAGGTTACCTGGGTTCCCCGTATTTCCCGGACCGTCCCCCGTTCCTTTCTCCCCGGCTATGCGTACGGTTTCGGCGCAGGCGCGGGAGCGGACGATTATGTTTTCGGGCCGGATGCACAGGGCCGCCGCGGATTTCCCCGCCCCTTCCGCGCCCGCGCGCAGGAAGGCCGGAATGTCCCCGCCCCGCATGACGTTCATATCGCCCAGGAACAGGGCCGTTTCCAACCGGCCCGGCCTGGCGTACAGGTCCGCCGGTTTGCCCAGTTCGAGGATGCGGCCGTCCATCATGACCCCGATGCGGTCCGCAAGGGCCAGGGCCTCCTCCTGATCATGGGTCACGTACAGGATGGTGCTGCCGGCGCCCCGATGGAATTCCAGCAATTCGCGCCGGAGGGACTTGCGGAGCGCCGCGTCCAGGTTGGACAGAGGCTCGTCCATGAGTACCGCATGGGGACCGACGGCCATGGCCCTCGCCAATGCGACGCGTTGCTGTTGGCCTCCCGAGAGCTGGTGCGGATGGCGGCCTTCCAGGCCTTCCAATTGGTAGCTCCGGAGGGAGGCCGCGAGTATGGATCGGATTTCCGACTTGGGACGGCCTTGCACTTCCAGGCCATAGGTGATGTTCTCCCCGACGGTCAGGTGCGGCCACAGGGCGTAATTCTGGAAGACCAGAGCGCATCCCCGCTTATGGGGCTGTTCCCGGGTAACGTCCCGGCCACCCACGGAAACCCTGCCGGCATCGGGCGTTTCCAGGCCGGCGATGATGCGCAATAAGGTGGTCTTGCCGCAACCGGAAGGGCCCAGCAGGCAGAAGAATTCCCCGTCTGCGATGGCCAGGTCCACGTCCCGCAGAACGGTATTCCCGCCCTTCCCGCTCTTCGCACCCGTTGCGCCGAAGGTTTTGCCTATGCCCTTGACTTCAATCATTCAACTCCCGCGCCCACCGGGCCATGGTACCGTTCCGGAATGTCTCGTCCTTCCATCGCGCCGCCAACCCGCGCATCTCTTCCCAGGGCGCGGGCGGCCGGAAATACCGGTTGCCCGCGAGGGCCGCCTCCCACGCATCCAGGTCGGCCGCCTTGGGCGTCCTGGCATTGATGGCCTGCCAATCCCGATGCGCGGCTTCATGGCTGTCCACCATCCATAGGCCCAGGGCATCGTTCACCAGGGCCCACCTGGATTCCGTGAGGGAGTCCGAATAGGTCCAGGACATCCCTACCGCTTCGAGGAAGGGGTTCCCGCGCACGAAACTGTTGGTCGAATCCAGTTTGGCCGCGACCTTGGGGAGCACGCTCATGCGATTCAGGGAGAGATGGGCCGGGCCGTTCGGCACCCCGGCCTTGAGGCCCCAGAGCAGCTGGCAGGGTTCCGAAAGCAGGAACTCCATGAAACGGGCGGCGGTCACGGCATGCGGCGCGCCCTTGAGCATGGCCACGGGATCCGGGGTGGTGACGGTCTCCCCGGCGGGCAGGGCGAAGCCCACGCGCCCGGCTCCCAGCTTTTCGATCAGGGACCAGGCGTATTGATCGATGGCCACGGTATAGGCGGCTTCGCCCGTGGAAACCAGGGGAAGCACGGCCGATGCGCCCTTGGTGAAATGGCCGGAGTTGGCTGCGATGCGGGCCAGCAGCCGCCAGCCCGCGTCCCATCCGTATTTCTGGAGGATGATCTCGTAGATGACATGGGCGGATCCGCTGCCCCTCGGATCCACGCTGGCAACCCATCGGTCCGCCTTGGGTTCGGCCAGGTCCGTCCAGGAAACGGGGAGGGGGAGACCCTTTTCCGCCAGCAAGGTCCGGTTATAGAGGATGCCGAAACTGGAAAGGGCCACCCCATACCAACCCTCGGAATCCGAATAGACCCGGGTGCCGGAAACCGTGATCGGGACCTCCTCCAGGATGCGGGCGGGGACGGTATGGCCTTGCAGAAGGCCCTCCCGGGCCAGGGTCCGGAAGGGTGGCGTGCCTCCCCCGAAGAACAGATCGATTCCGATCGAGCCGGGGACGGCTCCCTGGGAGGACTTCGCGAAGCGGGATTGGACATAACGGAGGTCCTCCGAAGTCCCGCCCTGGTCGATCCAATTGATATCGGGAGACTCCCCGTATCTGGTTTCGGACCAGGCTTTGAAAGCGGCCCCGACCTCCTGGCGGATATTGTCGCCATGCGGGGTCAGGATGGACAAGGCCGGGGCGGCGCCGCCGGAATCCCGGAAGAAGTGCAGGCCGCCCAGGCCGCAGGCCAGGCCCAGGCAGGCCAGGAAAATCATCAGGGACCGGTTCCGATTCAGGGAAACCCCTTGGTTCAGGAAAAATTTATTGAATAATGGAGCAGGCAAAGGCCAGTTTTATATCTTTTCATGCTTCCTCGGGGGGCTGCCGGGGGGTCGAAGTCACCAACTTTTGACCCTCAGGCGCGACTTGTCGATTGACATGAGAGGGAATTGGCATATCTTGAGAGGATAGGGCTTGCTCCGGAAAGGTCGACAGTGCGCATAGGTTTTCCCGTTTTCCTGCTCTTTTCGATGTGTTGTATCCTCCCCGCCTCGGCCCAGTACGAGGATTTGGTGGATTTCCCCGATGCCCCGACCCGGACCAAGGACGAAGAAGGCGTCATCTGCACCATTGAAGGCGTGCAGTTCACGAAAAAGCCCGGTCCCACGGAAGGCTCCAAGGAACTGAGCATCGTCTTCCTCCTCACCGAGAAGCCTTCGGCGTACTTCAATTATTACGACCCCGTCAAAAAGGCCGTGGTCTTCGACTTCTACGATACCCATATCGGCGAAAGCATCATGGAGCCCATCCATGAGCATCCCATCACCAACAGCACGGTTGAGCTGTTCAAGCTGGATTTGAATAAGGATGTGGCCGGCCTCCGTCCGGATATCCGGGACGTGGTTCGGGTCAGCCTTTTCTCCACGTACGACCTGGAATACGACATCCAGGAGGACTACGGCGTTATCACCATGAATTTCAAGTGGAACAAGAAGACGGAAAACGCCTTCAAGCGTAAGGGTCGCGCCATCTACTGGCAATTCCCCCTGGCCCTGGCCTTCCTGGGCGGCGCTGGTTATGCCGGGTATTATTATTTCTATAAGCCGGACGAAAAGCCGGTCGACTTCCTTTCCTGCTGCCCTCCGGATCACCCGAACTAGCCCATTCCCGGTTTCCCTCCGGGTACCCCCTTTCCGCCATTCCCTGATGCGCGCGCCGGCCCCGCCGGCCGACATGGCCGTACGCCGGTCCCCCGCCGATTATTTATCTTTAGGGCCAAACCCGGAAAAGGATGACCGATGCCTTTCAAGATCAAGACTCTCAATAACATTTCCCAGCAGGGGCTGAAGCTTTTCGGAGACAATTACGCCGTGAGCGGCGATGCCTCCTCCCCCGACGCCGTGCTGGTCCGCAGCGCCATCGTCGACACCGACGAGATTCCCAGCATGCTGGCCATCGCCCGCGCGGGCGCCGGAGTGAACAACATCTCGATCGACAAGGCCACGGAAAAGGGCGTCTGCGTCTTCAACACTCCGGGGGCCAATGCCAATGCGGTCGCCGAGCTCGTATTCATCATGCTCGGCATCGCGGCGCGCAAGATCCACAAGAGCCTGGAATTCTCCCAGGCCCTGGCCGGGGAAGCCGACGACAAGGCCATCTCGGAGAAGGTCGAGAAGGGCAAGGCCAACTTTTCCGGCTTCGAGCTCCAGGGCAAGACCCTGGCGGTCATCGGCCTGGGCAAGATCGGCGTGCTCGTTTCCAACGCGGGCCTGCAGCACGGCATGAACGTGATCGGCTACGATCCGTTCCCCACCGTCGCCAACGTGCACCTGCTCAATCCCCGGGTCGAGATCGCGCATAAGCTCGACGACGTCATCGCCCAGGCGGACGTCATTTCCGTGCACGTGCCGCTCTCCGACAAGACCCGCAATCTCATCGGCGAGGCCCAGCTCAAGAAGGCCAAGAACGGCGTGATCCTGATGAACTACGCGCGCAAGGGCATCTATGACGATGCGGCCGTGGTCGCGGGCCTGGAGTCCGGCAAGGTCTCCCACTATATCAACGACTTCCCCTCCAAGGCCCTTTTGGGCCGTCCCAACGTGATCTGCACCCCGCATCTGGGGGCCAGCACGGCGGAATCGGAAGAGAACTGCGCCGTGATGGCGGTGAAGCAATTGCGGAATTACCTGGAGTACGGCATCGTGGCCAACTCCGTGAATTTCCCGATCATCGAAGTATATCCCGAAGAATCCACCCGCACCCGCGTCGTGGTCATCAACAAGGACGTCCCGAACATGATCGCCCAGATCACCCAGGTCATCGGGAAGGCCGGCCTCAATATCGTGTCCTTCACCAACGCCAGCAACGGCAAGGTCGGGTACAATATCATCGATCTGGACAAGGATCTGTCCGAGGCCTTGGTGGAAACCATCAAGGCCATCGGCAATGTCGTCAAGGTCCGGGTCCTGCGCTTTCCGCAAAAATAGGGTTTCGCGGGATCCTTTCGGGGATCCCGCTTTGCTTTCCCCCCTTCTGAATGTTTATAATGATTCCGGTTCCGGTATTCCGCCGGAATCCGGCTTCGGCATGCCGGAACCCTGAATTTCCGATTTATCCGAATGATGAAAACCCGCCAATCCGGATTCCCCACTGCCTTGCTCGCCGCGGTATTATGCATTTCCCAGGGGCATGCGCGTCCCAAGGAAGGCGGGTTGCGCCTTGAGGTCTCCCGTCAACTGGCCGAAAAGGGCGAATACGACAAGGCTATCGAGGAGCTGCGCCTTTACCTGAGCGAACATCCGGATTCGCCGGAAATCCATGCCCGCATCGGCGCCCTGCGCATGAAACAAGGGGATTTCAAGCTGGCCGGGGAGAACTTCAAATTGGCCCTGTCGAAGGATCCCAATCTGAAGGAAGCCCGCGAAGGGCTGGCAACGGCCTACGAAAAGGCCGGGGACAAGGCCAGGGCCGACGAAGAATGGAAGAAGCTGGGCCGCGGGCCAGGGGGAGCCAAGGTCCCGCCGACGGCCGCCGGTACGACCGCTACGAAGGACGTCGGCGAGCCCGGGCAAGGTAACGTCAAGGATACCCATGCGGGCGACGCCATTCCCGCCGTCAAGGGCCAGGCCGCGATTCCCGCGAAACAATCCGGCGCAGCCGGGAATCCGGTCGCTCCTGCGGACCCTGATTTCTCTCCCGCGCTGGACTCCGGTTCCTCCAAAGGGGCCACGGGCATCTATGCCCAGAAGGAGTTCCTTGAAGCCCTGGACCTCTACCGCAAAGGCAAAGCGGATGCCATGGCCGTTCCCCTTCGCCGCAGTCTCTCCAAGTCACCCGGCCATCCCGGGGCCTATTACCTCGGCGGCGTGATGCGGTACGAGAAGGGCGAGTACGGCAAGGCCCTCTTCAATTTCAAGCGCAGCACGGAATACCCCGATCGGGGGTTCAACGCGTATTTCTACATGGGACGCATCTACCAGAAGCAGGAACGCTTCGATGAGGCCATCGCCGCCTTCGAGAAATACCTGCAATCCACCAAATCCGAACCGGGACGCAAGCAGGCGGAAACCTATCTCGCTCAGATGCGCGGACCCAAGGCGGCGGTTCCTGCCGGGAAAAAGGAAGCCGCTCCCGAAACGGCGAAGGACGCGGTGAAGGATTCCTCCAAACAGGCCGGAAATGAATCCGGTAAGGAGGGAGGCCATCCAGGGGAAGGCGAAAAGCCGAAGGACGGGGCGGAACCGGATTCGCGGGAAGCGCATCCGGCGGAACCCCCCAAACCGCCCGCCGAAGAGGCCAAGGCCATGGTACTGGGCCGGGACGGCTCCCTGTTCTTCATCATACCCGATGCCGCTTCGCCTTCCGGCCGCAAATTGAACGAAGCCTATGACCTTTGCAAGAAGGAGAAATTCGAGAAGGCGGTGAACCTCCTCAAGGAGGCGGTTCTGAATTACGGGGGCTCGGACAATGCCGATGCCGCCAACCTGGATCTCGCCTCGGTCTACCTTCGCCTCGGGTTGTGGGAAAGCGCCCGCGACCGGATCACGGACTATGCCGGCCCCGGATCCTCGCGTGATTCCGTGAAGTACTATGATGCCGCCCAATACCTCGGGGCCTTAGCCCAACTTGGCCTGAAGGACGGCGAGAAGGCGGAGCGGGCCCTGCTCAGGATCAAGCCCGGGGCGGCCAACGGTCCCGACCAGGGGGAAATCGATTACCGCCTGGCCCAGGCGGCGGAGAGCCAGAAGGACGGCAAGAAGCTTTCGGCCTACCTGGACAAGGCCTATGCCAGCGCCGGCAATCCGGAACGCAAAGCGTCCTTGGCGCAGCAACAGGGTTTCCTGTTCGCCAAATACGGGAACACGGACAAGGCCATGGAGCATTTCCGCAAATCCATGGCCGATTGCAAGGATCCGTCGCTGGCATCGATCTGCGCCGAATCCCAACTGCGCCTGGCCGACATGGCCTTCCGCAAAAAGGATTACAAGGCCGCCATGGACCAATACCGCCAATTCGCCGCCAAGTTCCCGGGCCATAAGGAGGCCGCCTGGGTCCATTACCAGATGGCCAACATCTACAAGTTGACGAACAACTTCGAGTCGGCCTTGAATGAGTACAAGAGGGTAATTGATAATTATCCGGATAGTTATTGGTCTTCCCAAGCCAAGTGGAAGCGCGAAGACACCATTTGGCAAAAGGAATACGAGGAGGTGCTGGATTAGCGGTCAATTCCCCCTGGAAACCTTCACCGACCTGCTGGGCAAGCACCTGGAAACCTTCCGGGAGCTGGAGCGCCTGCAGCAGACCGCCCTGGATGGCGTGAAGGGGCAGGGACTCGAAGGCCTCTCGGCCATGCTCACCAGGCAACAGGAAATCCTGACCGCCATCGCACGGGAAAAAAGCGCCTTGCGTCCCTACCTTGATCAATGGGAGGCCCTGAAACCCGAGGAACGGACCGCCCTTCGCGCCGGTCGTCCGGGGGAAATCCTGGAATCCCTGGAATCGGTGGCCCAAACCATCCAGGCGCGCCATCAGGAGATGTTCGGAGCGGATGATCCCGCCAATCCGGGCCCTCCAGGCGCCCAGGGCGCCCCGGCGGGTTCTCCCCAGGCCAAGGACGCGGCCAAGGAACCCGACCTGTCCCAGATGATCAATATCTACCGCGGCCTCCAGTAATCCATGGTCCGCGCCGCGATGCAGAACCTGCCCAATGAAATGCCCCCGGACGGACCCCTGCCGGCGGGATCCCCGCTTCCCGACGAGACCCGGGCGCAACTCGAGCAGGTCTTCGAATGGTTCAACGCCAACGTCGCCAAGCTGGAAGGCGCCTACAAGGACCTGGGCGTAAAGTTCGACAAGATCAGCCAGGAACTGGAGGAGAAGAACCAGAAGCTGGAAGCCTCATTCCGCGAGACGGAACGGGTGGAGAACCAGCTCCGCTCCGTTCTCGAGAGCCTGGATTCGAGCGTGGTCATGATCGATACCGATGAACGCATCACCCTGTTCAACCGTTCCGCCGAACGCATCTACGCCATGAAGCCGGAAGAGGCGCTGGGCCAATCCTACGCCCAGGTGTTCCGGGCCCAGGCGGATTCGCATTACCCGCTGATCGAGACCCTGCGCCATAACCACAATCAGCTCGGCCATGAGAAGTACTGGAAGGTGGGCGGGGGCGGCAAGCCCATCGGCTATACCACCAGCGTGGTCAAGAACCGGGACGGCAAGGTTTTGGGGGCGGTGGAGATTTCGACCGACCTGACCAATATCAAGCAGATGCAGAACCAGATGCAGCATGCCAAGACCCTCGCGGCCCTGGGCGAGATGGCGGCCACGGTGGCCCATGAGATACGCAACCCCCTTGCGGGCATCGGCGGCTTCGCCGGCCTGCTTGAGCGCGACCTGGATGGGGACGATCCGCGGCGCGCCCTGGTCAAGAAAATCGTCCAGGGCGTGTCCAGCCTGAACAAGATCGTTTCCAACCTCCTGGTCTATACCCGCCACATGGAATTGAACCTGCAGCGGGTGGATTTCGTGGAATGGATGGAGGAGATCCTCAATTACGCCGAGATCGAGATCGCGAAGGATAACAAGGACATCGCGATCATACGGGATTACAAGTTCAATAAGATGGAAGCCCGCATCGATCCGGAGAAGTTCCAGCAGGTGTACCTGAACCTCATTTTCAATGCGATCCAATCCATCGAGGGGAAGGGCAGCATCACCATCCGCGCCGACCTCGACGAGAAGGACTTCCTGCGCGTGGCGATCATCGACGACGGAAAGGGCATCCCCAAGGACATCATGGACAAGATCTTCAATCCCTTCTTCACGACCAAGGAACAGGGCACCGGGCTCGGCCTGGCCATCGTGCAGCGCATCGTCGCCCTGCACGGCGGGACCATCGTCCCGACCAGCGAACCGGGCCGGTTCACGCAATTCGAGATACGCATCGATACGCGGGGTAGCTTGCATGGCTGATATCCTGGTCGTAGACGACGAATCCCTGATCCGGGATCTCATCACAACGAGCCTCGGCCGCATGGGCCATAAGATGAAGGCCTGCAAGAGCGGACCCGAAGCCCTGGAGACCTACGAGGCGGGGAAATTCGACCTGGTGATCTCGGATTTCAAGATGCCGGGGATGACCGGTCTCGAAATGGCCGAAAAGCTCCTGGCCCTGGATCCCTCCGCCCTCATCATCCTGATGACCGCCTACGGCACCATCGAGACCGCGGTCAAGGCCATGAAGGTCGGCGTGCAGGATTTCATCGAGAAGGATGTCGAGAAGGGCTTCCGCGTGGAGATGCTCGAGCATACCGTTTCCCAGGTCCTGCAGATCGGCAGCCTCAAGAGCGAGAACCGCCGCCTGCGCGAGACCCTGGGCGAGCGTTACAAGTTCGTCGGAGCGAGCTCCGTGGTGGACGGACTGATGAAGACGATCGAAGAGGTGGCCAGTTCCAACTCCACCGTGATGATTTCCGGCGAGTCCGGCACCGGCAAGGAACTCCTGGCCCAGGCCATCCATGCCAAGAGCCGCCGCAGCAGCTTCCCGTTCGTGAAGATCAATTGCGCGGCCATTCCCGAAAGCCTGATCGAAAGCGAACTCTTCGGCCACGAAAAAGGGGCCTATACCGGCGCCATCAAGACCCGGATCGGCAAGTTCGAACTGGCCAACGGGGGCACCCTGCTCCTCGACGAAATAGGGGAGATGCCCCTGTACGCCCAATCGAAGCTTCTGCGCGTTCTGCAGGAACGGGAGATCACCAAGATCGGCGGCAGCGACGAGATCGCCATCGACGTTCGCATCGTATGCAGCACCAACCGGAACCTGCAGGACGAGGTGAAGAAGGGGACCTTCCGCGAGGACCTGTACTACCGCCTAAACGTGATCCCCCTGGAGGTCCCGCCCCTGCGCGATCGGATGTCCGATATCGAGCCCCTGGCCCAGCATTTCATCGCCAAATACAATAAGGAGAACGGTTTCACCGTTTCGGGGATGAAGCCGGAGGCCCTTTCCAGGCTCAAGACCCATCCCTGGCCCGGCAACGTGCGCGAATTGGAGAACGTCATCCAGCGGGCCGTGGTCTTCGCCAAGAACGGGGATATTTCCATCGAGCACCTGCGCCTGGACGGCGGCGCCAAGACCGCCCTCGCGGAATCGGGCGCCGGCCTGACCCCGGGCATGAGCGTGGCGGAAGCCGAACGCATACTCATCATCAAGACCCTGGAAGCCTGCGGGGACAATCGCACCAAAGCGGCGGAAATGCTCAATATCAGCATCCGGACCCTGCGAAATAAGCTGCACGAATATAAATTGCAGGATCCCTAGAGGCCGTGAGGAGGATTCTCGATTGAGCACCGGTGCGGCCGAGCCCCCAAAACTCCTGATCGTCAGCGATGATCCCGCCTGGGAGGCGCGGTACCGCAAGGCATTGGACGCGTTCCCCTTCGCCGATAAGGAAACCGTGCCCGGCGCCGATTCCAGCCAGGTATGCCTGGTGGACGCCCGCATCGCCCGGGAATTCCCCGCCCGGTTGGACAAGGACGCGGACGCCCTCTACGTGTTGGCCAATTCGGTGGCGGTCTCGCCGGAAACCCTTTCAATCGAGGAAAAGGTCTCCCTTTTCGAAATGGGCTATTCCCTGGTCTCCGAAGGACCGGATTCCCTCCCATCCCTGCGCGTCCGGCTCACCGCCCTGCTGGCCCTGAAATCCAAGCTGCTGGCCCAGCAGATCGTGAACAAGCGTTTGCGCGCCCGCATCGAGTCCCAGGGCAACAACATCAAGCACCAGAGCGATTTCCTCCACATGGCCGTGCATGACCTGCGATCGCCTCTGGCCGCCATGATCTGTTATGCGGAACTCCTCATGGAAGGCGTGCTGGGAAACCTCCAGGCCTCCCAGCTGGAGCCCATCCGCACCATCCACCGCAATTGCCAGTTCCTCATCGACATGGTCACGGATCTGCTCGATTCCGCCAAGATCGGGGCGGGAAAGCTCCAGTTGAAGCTGGAAAGGGTGGACTTCAACAAGGAAGTGGAGCTGGCCGTGCAATCCCTGCGCGGCCTCGCGAACGCCAAGAACATCACCATCGAATCCTCCCTGGATCCGGTGCAGGACATGTACCTGGACGTCCAGAAGGTGAGCCGCGTGCTCTCCAACATCCTCGGTAACGCGATCAAATTCACCAAGGCCAACGGCCGTATCGTTGTGCGGTCCAAGACCCAGGACAACGTGCTGGCGCTTTCCATCCAGGACACGGGTCCCGGGATCGCGCCGGCCGACCTTGAGGCGATCTTCGAGAAATTCCATACCGGCGCGGGCAGCAACCTGGCGGGGAAGGGGCATGGCCTGGGGCTCGCCATCAGCAAGTCCTTCGTGGAGCTTCACGGGGGCCGCCTCTTCGTCGAATCCACCCGCCACAAGGGTTCGGTCTTCATCGTCCATCTGCCCGTGGAAAAGCGCAAGTCCTCGGCCATGCGCCAGACCCAGCGCCGCCTGCTGATCCTTGACCTCGGCCGCGACATGCCCGGCCTGAAAGAGGCGGCCGCGGAGGTGGAACTCGGCAATTTCCAGGTGGATTACGTAGCGGCCCCGTTACGCGATTGGAACAAGACCCCGCTCCCGCGTTTCGACTTCCTCCTCATCAACGAGGCGCCCGGGTTTGAGGAATTTGGCCGCGATTATTACCTGCTCGGCCTTTCCGGCCTGAGCGCCGATGCGCGCTGCGCCCTGCTCATCAATTCCGCCATGACGGACGATGACAAGGAAGTGCGCAGGTACCTGGGATTCGAGCTCCTAGAAAAGCCTTGCACCCCGAAGGAACTATTCGATAAACTTCAGGGAATCGTCGGATTCGACCGGCGGCAAAGGAACAACTGAGGTCTTAGTGCTTGGAATCCGAAGGAACTCGCTGTCGTACAAGACGGCGATCCTGTACATCGTCCTCACCATCGTAATCACCTCGATCTTCAATTTCATCATCTGGGAGAACCAGAGCGACCTCATCACGCGCAACCAGCAGCTCATTTCGGAAAACCAATCCGTCCGCCTCAAGCAGCTTTTTGCCAAGCAGCGCGATCTCATCACCGACAAGACCAATCCCGATGCCTACAAGCGCATCGCCGAGGCCGCCGCCCAGGACGGCTTCAGGGAGCTCACGGTATTCACGGAAAAGGGGGAGACCCTCTACCATCGGGGCGAAGGCAAGTCCGTCCCGGCGGATGCCGAGGAGAAGATCGTCATCAACCGCGCCATCGCCAAATCCGAGCTGGAGGACAAGGAGTTCTACCACGACATCCACATCAAGGAACGGCTGATCAATCTCTATATCCCGCTCGCCCTGAAGTCGGGCGAGGTCATCGTGGGCAAATTCCCGATCCAGGTGAAGAGCCTAGAATCGGAGAAGAACGTGCTCCTGCGCCTCTGCCTGCTGGTCACCGTCATCGTCATTTTCCTCCAGTTCATCTTCGCCCTGTTCCTGCGCAAGATCGTGATCGTGCCGATCTCGAAACTGGAGAAGGTGACCCACGAGGTTTCCAAGGGCGACTTCAACCAGTCCATCGACATCAAGCAGGACGACGAGATCGGACTGCTCGCGAACGCATTCAAGGAGATGATGCTGAGCCTGGTGCGCATCCGCGAGGAGGCCAAGGGGGCCAATCCCCTGACCGGCCTGCCGGGCAACAACGTCATCGTGAAGAAGATCGACGAGATGATCCACCAGAAGAAGGAGTTCGCGGTCATCTACGGTGACTTGGACAACTTCAAGGCCTATAACGACAAGTACGGCTTCTCCAAGGGCGACGATGCCATCCTCTACACGCGCGATTGCTTCCTGGACGCGGCAAAGCGCTTCGGGAACGCCGGCACCTTCGTCGGGCACGAAGGCGGCGACGATTTCGTGATCGTGACGGATTATTCCAACTGGGAAGAGGTCTGCAAGGGCATCGTGGCCGGGTTCGACAGCGACATCAAGCAGTTCTACAACGAAGCGGACGGGAAATCCGGTTTCATCGAGTCCCTGGATCGCCAGGGCCGGCGCATGCGCTTCCCGCTCATGTCCATTTCCCTCGCGGTGGCCAGCAACCATTACCGCGCCTGCGAGGATCACCGCATGGTGGTTTCCATCGCCGCGGAAATGAAGAAGTACGTGAAGAAGATGGAAGGAAGTTCCTACGCCATCGACAAGCGGACGAATTGAAACGGGATGCGCCTGACATGAGCTCCTCCGGCAACTCCCAATTCTCATCCATTTCGAACCTGTGGTTCTCCTACCGGCCCGTCATCCTGATCGTCGCGCTGATCCTGTTCTCCCTTTACACCAATGAAGCCATCATCCAGTACCGCATGAACGAGTACAACCGGGCGATGGAAACCCTTTCCCAGACCTCCAATTCCAGCCATGCCCTGAACATGCTGGCGCGCTTCGAGCTCATCAAGCAGCGCCAGAGCCAGCCCGAAGAGGATGAGACCGCGCTCGAGCTCAAGATGCAATCCCTGGCCTCCGGCAAGCTGCTGGTGACCGAAAACAGGCAGGAGGGGATCAAGTCCAAGGTCATCGGCGTCGCCATCGGGGCCGTGGGGTTCGTGTTGGGGAAGAAGAAGGCCAAGATGGCCGTGCCGAGCATGGTGCAGCAGGACCTGGAGGCCGCCTATTTCTTCGAACGATCCCGCAAGTACGATAAGGCCATCGAGATCTACTCCAAGGGATTGGCCGGAAAGAACCTCTCACCGGAGGTTTCGGCCACCCTGCTCCTGCACCGCGGATTCTGCGCGAGCCTTACGGGCGAGTACCGCAAGGCCAAGGAGGATTTCACCAAGACCGCCGGCCTGGTTCCGGAATCCGAAGAAGCCCACGTGGCGATCAAGCTCAGGGAACTGACCCAAGGACTGGAAGACCAGGTTCGCCTGGCCCAGGAAAGCAAGCAGGCGCCTTTCCAGGCTGGCCGCCAGTTGTTCCTGTTGGCCAACTATACGGAAGCGGCCAAGAGCCTGTCCAAGGTGATCTCCAATCCAATGTCGGATTCGGCCGAGAAGCTGCAAAGCCGCTACCTGTACGCCCGCTCCCAGGAGGAAATGGGCCAGGACAGCGACGCGGTGCTGACCTACCGCACCCTCATCCAGAGCGCGCCCAACTCCGAAGAGGCCAAGAAGGCCAATCGCCGCCTGTACGTTCTGGGCAAATTCTACAGCAACGACGAGGATCTGGCCAAGTCGGCCCTGAAAAAGATGGAGAAGTACCAGGATTTCAAGTTCATCAACAGCCTGAAGTCCCTGGACGTGCCCAAGCCAAAGGACACCCGGCTGGGGACCGTGCCGCCTACGGAGGAGGTGGCCGCATCCACGGGCTCCCACGGCTCCATGGCCCTGGAAAAGCTGGATAAGCTCGATGTGGGGGACCTGAAGGGCCAGGAGGGGGATAAGGAAAAGAAGGCGAAGGCGGAAAAGGCCGATGCGGAGAAGGTGGCGGCCACGATGAAGCAGGATGTCAGGATAAAGCATACGGCCGCCAAGATCGCCGCCGACCCCTTGCGGCAGGAGGCGATTTTCGGGACCATCGAGAACAATCAGGGCGAGTTGGAGTTCCTTTACCAGAAATTCATGCGCAAAGGGATCGTGTTTGAGGGAAATCTGACCATCCGCATCCTCATCGACCCCAAGGGACTCGTGAAGGAAGCGCGCGTGGTGAATGAAAAGAGTACGATCGACAATGCCGCATTCAGCTCGGAAATACTTCAAAACGTCCGGAAATGGAGGTTCCGCGAGGATCCCAACGCAAATGGCGACGTCCCGGTTTCCTTCCCGATGAAGTTCGTGAACAAACAATGACGGCCGGGAAGAAGGTTGGCGTTGTTTTCGCCTCTTGCATTTTTTTACTTTACCTCAAATCCCATATCCAGGGTTTGAAACTCTCTGGCCAAGAAAGGCCGGCCCGCGTCCGATAAATAGCTTGACAATCCTGGTTCCCAAGATATATTTGCAAAAATTATGATAAAATAGTAGGAGGCCAGTATGAAGCTGGAGAATGCCGACAGATGGGATTGTGGCAGGCGTCCGAAACATGACGACTTCGATGACTTGGAACCCTTCGAGAACGAAGAGGACGAGGTTGACGAGGACGACGAGGAAGAAGACGAAAACGAAGAAGTCGATTTCGACAATCCCAAGTTCAAAAAGACAGACATGTGGAATGATTACGCCGAGGATTTGGATTTCGAGGAGTAGAGAGGCCCCGTCCCACGGGCCCTTATGCCTGGTACGCCGGGCTTCCGCCTTACAATCACCAACATCGCCTACGTCGCCATACCCTGATACCCTGTCGCCCAGCCGGAAGACGTGAGGCGTCCTTGAGAAAAACCCTAGCCCTGCTTTCGGTCCTGGGATGCCTTGCGGCATGCTCGGGAACCAAGCCGAAGGCGGCCCCCGGTCCGGTCTCCCAGGCCGATTCCGCCGCGGCCGTCAAGGTACCCGGCCTGGTCCCCGAAGAGGAGATGCTTTTCTCCGAGGTGAACGAATTCGTGAACCTGGGCCAGGAAGGCCTCAAGGATTCCCTCTGGTTCCAGGCCGGGGAGAATTTCGACAGCGCCCTGATCCGGCTTTCCGCCCTGGAATCCACCGATTCCCTGAGCCCGAGCGTGTACGCCCATGCGCGCTCCTACCGGGACAGCGTCCAGAAGATGCTGGTCTTCACCGTGGCCATGACCAGCCAGATGGGCCAGCCCGTGCCCTGGACCGCCCAATTCAACGAAGAGATGGAAGAGGTCCCGGATTCCTCGGTCAAGGCCATGGATTCCATCACCCATCAGATCGATCCCAAGAACTACACCTTGCCCCTGATGTCCCCCCTGCACCCGAAGATCCTGCAGGCCATGGCGGTTTTCATGGGGCCCGGCCGGGGGTATTTCACCAAATGGCTCTCCCGAAAGTCCCGCTACGAGGCCCTGGTCGGCAAAAAACTGGAAGAGCGTGGGATGCCCAAGGACCTGCTCTATCTGGCCATGGTGGAAAGCGGATTCAATCCCAAGGCCTGGTCCAAGGCCTCGGCCAGCGGCATGTGGCAATTCATAAGCGGTACGGGCCGACGCTACGGGCTCCAGGACGACTGGTGGTACGATCCGCGCCGCGATCCCATGTTGGCCACGGACGCCGCCCTTGAATACCTCGGGGACCTCCACGACGAGTTCCACGATTGGCACATGGCCATGGCCGCCTATAACTGCGGCGAGGGAAAGATCCGGCGCTACCTGCAACAGGACTCCTCACGGGGATATTGGGACATGCCCTTGCCCCAGGAGACGAAATTCTACGTCCCCAAGATCCTGGCGGCCATGATCATCGGAAACAACCCGGAGCGGTACGGCTTCGTGATCGACAAGCCCGAGCCCGCCATCTCCTTCGATACCGTCACCGTGACCCATTGCCTCACCATCGCCACCATCGCCAAGTCCGCAGGCGTAAGCGAGGACACGGTCCTTTCCCTGAACCCTTCCCTCCGCCGTTGGTGCACGCCCCCCAACCGCGTCGCCCATACCCTTTACCTGCCTACCGGGACCCGGGACGCCTTCGTCCAGGCCTATGAGCAGCTAGACAAGACCCAGTTGGTCAATTGGCGCCACCATATCGTAGGCAAGGGCGAGAACATCTCCGCCATCGCCGCCAAGTACCGGGTTTCGGTGGCGGCCATCAAGGCCACCAACAAGATCAAGGGCAACCGCCTTTCCAAGGGGCAAAGCCTGTTGATTCCCCTGGCCCCGCAGGACGCCGGAAAATACCTTGAGCAGGACATCGCCGAGGTCTCCACCCGCGAAACGAAATTCAAGGGCGGGACCTACCGGGTGAAATCGGGGGACAACCTGTTCGATATCGCGCGTCGTTTCAATACCACGGTCTCGTCGCTCCTGGCCGCCAACAACATGCGCAAGGGCTCCATGATCCGCGCCGGCCAGCGCCTGAAACTGTCCGGCAAGACCCAGCGCGGTTCCATCGGCGACGAGCCGGAAAGCCACCGCGAGCCCGCCGTGGCCTTCATCGCGCGCGAAAAGCCGGTCAAGGCCTCGGAAATCAAAGCGACGGAAATCGCGGAGCCGGCCGTCGGGCGGAACGCGGATGCGAGGGCGGAATCCGGCCGCAACGGGTCCGGCGGGCCCACGGTGGCGGCGCCCCCCGCGGGCAAGTTCGGCGTGCATACCGTTGAGACGGGGGAGACCATCTACTCCATCACCCGCACCCTGGGCGTGAGCGAAGATGATCTGCGGCAGTGGAACGGCATTGAGGGCAATCGCATTACGGTAGGGCAGAAGCTGAAGTACGCGGCTCCCAAGGCCGGGAACGAACCTGAAAAGATCGCCAAGGCCAAGCCGGACGCCGGCGACTCCGAGGGTGACGACGAGGATGCTCCGACGACGGAAAAGGAAACCCGGGCCGCCAAGATGCCGCCCGTCGCCTCGGCGGGATTCATCTCCTCCCCGGCGCCGAAGGAAAAGGCCGCCAAGGATGAGAAGCTCTACTACGTGGTCAAGGCCGGCGACAGTCTTTGGGACATCTCCGTCAAGTACCGCACTACGGTGCAGAAGCTGAAGGAATTGAACGGCAGATTGCCGTCCGTCCTCATGACCGGCACCCGGATCCGCGTCAAATAACCGTTCCCAACAGGAGATTCCAATGACCCGATTCGCCAAGATCATGGCCGTAATGTCCGTTCTGGCGGTCATCTCCTTCTTCTTCTTCCTGGGTTCGGTCGCGAGCATGTTCTCCCACATGTCCCAAGGAGCCATCGGCCTCAAGGAAAGCCGCGCCCATATCACCGAACTCAAGCTGGAAGGGGCCATCATGGGCTCGGACCGGTACATGGAAAGCATCCACCGCATCTCCGAGGACAAGAGCTGCAAAGGCGTCCTGCTCCGCATCGATTCCCCCGGCGGCGCCGTGGGTGCCTCCCAGGAAATCTTCTCCGGTCTCAGGGCGCTCAAGGCCAAGGGCCTGCCCATCGTCGTGAGCCAAGGCAACCTGGCCGCTTCCGGCGGCTACTACATTTCGCTCGCCGGCGATCGCATTTTCGCCAATCCCGGCACCCTGACCGGGAGCATTGGGGTGATCCTGCAGTTCCCCGAAGCGGGAAAGCTGTTGGAAAAGTTGGGGGTCAAGATGAACACCGTGAAGAGCGGCGCGCTCAAGGACGTGGGCAATTTCTCCCGTCCGCCGTCCCCGGACGAGATCCGTTACCTGCAATCCGTCATCGACAATACCTACGGCCAGTTCATCGACGATATCCTGTCCAGCCGCAAGATCGAGAAGTCCGAACTGCTGAAGATAGCGGACGGCCGGGTCATGACGGGCAAGCAGGCGAGGGATTACGGCCTGGTCGATACCCTGGGCGGGTACCGTGAAGCAGAAAGCTATCTGGTGGGCCTGGCGAAGCTCGAAGGCGAACCCATCGTGGTCAAGGAACCGCCCAGCAAGTCCCGGCTGGAGACCCTTTTCGACTCCAAAACGGAAACGCCCCTGGGTTCCCTGGCCCAGGCGGCCCAGGAGTGGCTGCCCTCGGTCCGCCAGGGTACGTTTTTCATGTGGAAGTAGGGGCTTTCCGCCTCAAGATCCCGTAGTCCCGCTTTTCCCGGCCCCGCCTACTTTGTAAGTATATTGGACGGATTTTCGCCTTTCGGGCGTGTACGCCTTGCCGGGTCTATACGCCATTTCGGACCCATATTGCAATCGGCAACGATGCCGGCGGAGACACATGGCAGGCATCGGCAAGCGGATCGGATCATGGCTCCCCTTATCGCTGACCTTGCTGTCCGCGTTTCCCGCCTTCACCAAGGGCCTCACGGAAAAGGTCCTTGAGGATGTTCCAGGCCGCATGGTCCTTGAGCTCAATGTCCCCGGCCAGACCGTGCGTCCGGTGGGCGTGGCTCCGGGGATGCAGGTCGCCTGTCCGGGTTGCCATGTCTCGGGCCGGCCCGGCTCTCCGGATCTCCCCGTCTACCGCTTTGACGTATTGGGCGGCCCCACCCCTCCGACCGTGACCTTCCGGATCCTCGAGTCCGAAACCCGCAACGTTCCGGAGGGAATCGCCCCTTATCCCAAGAACCCCACGCCGAATACGGCGGAATACCTTCCCGATGCGGGACTCTATGCCCAGGCCGCCGGCCTCGCCGCGCGCCACTTCGGAATCCGGTTCCTGAGAGGCGCCCCCGTTCGCGGGGTGGAGGTTCCCTTGGCCCTCTGGTCCGAGAAGACCCGGACCCTTACCCTCATCAAACGGATGCAGGTGCAGGTGGACTTCTCCGGGGTGCAGGCCCGACCGGCCGCCACGCGGCTGGAACCCGGCATCGGCAAAGCGGTCAGGAATCCCGTGGGCGGCGCCTACCTTTTCGCGTTCCCTTCGCCTACCCAACGCTCCGGGTCGATCCGCTCCCGCGCCCAGGCCCTCGGAAAGGCCGGGGCCGCAAGCCTGGCCCGCGACTCCCTGGGATCCCGGTTTATCAAGATCCGCATCGGAGACAACCAGGTAGAGGGTTTCGACGAGGATCGCGTCTACGGCCTCTCCTTTTCGGATCTCTCCCGCATTTCCGGCATGGCCGGCCAACTGGACGGCGTCAAGATCGGGAACCTCCGCCTGTACGCAGGCATCAATGATACCTTGCGCAGGCACATGGATTCCGGCGTGGTGGCT
Source organism: Fibrobacterota bacterium (assembly GCA_028287465.1). Classification (GTDB taxonomy): domain Bacteria; phylum Fibrobacterota; class Fibrobacteria; order UBA11236; family UBA11236; genus Chersky-265. Next base: position 61,699 of record JAQBPO010000006.1, on the reverse strand, counting down.
TCCGGCACCTTGCGGGAGGTCCCAATCGAGGTGGTGGACAAGCTCAACGACGGGACCTTCGACGAGAAGGACTCGATCTATTTCTTCGGGCACGGAACCAGCGTCTGGAAGCGCCTCTCCGCCGCGACCGCGCGGATAAGGTTCGAGTTCTCGGCCGATCCTTATTCCTACGAGAACTTCTACTACCTGGATTATTCGGCCCGGCCGGGAGCCCCTTCGGGAATGCGGTTGGCGGAATCCGCGTCCGCGCCCGTCGGAGCGCCTTTGAAGGATTCCTACGCGTACCTGCGCGCCGAAAAGGAATTGGAGACCGCGGGATGCGATCCTTCGAACCACAAGGACGAGGAGACCGGTTTCGATTGGTTCTGGCATTGGAAGGGCCGTTGCAATACCTACGCGGATACGGAAGTCACCCTGACGAGATCGAATCTGTTCTCGGAGGAGACCGCGACCCTGCCCGACCTGGTCCAGACAGGCGCGGACGATTCCCTTTTCCTGGGCCTCTACACCTATGCTTCCCATTCGGACAGCGTCTTCACCCCCTTCTACGGCGGGAACGGGGACTCGCTCGCCCTCTATCGCAATACGGGATCACCCGGGACCTGGTACGTCTGGGCCGGTCCCCTGAAGACCCCGCCGGCCTTCCAGTTGGACAACCTGGCCTGGCGCGGCCGCGAGATGCGCTTCGAAGGGTATACCGTATGTTACCGGCGAAACCACGTTTTCAACGGGGAGCCTTTATGGATTTTCCCTCCCGCGAACGGCAAGGCCGTTTCCTATCAGGTCAAGGGCGGGGAGGGGATCCGGTGCCTGCGCATCGAGGATGGAGTCGCCACGCGCATGATGACCTTGGACGCCCAGGGCATCTTCACGGACAGCCTTCCCCAGGGCGCCGACGCCAAATACTACCTATACCGTAAGCCGGCGCCCCTCGCCGCCGACAATCTGGCGGCGGATGGGCTTCCCGCCACCGGGACGGCCTTGCGGAACCTGGGGACCGGGGACGGCACCAATCCGGAATACCTCATCGTAACGGCACGCCCCCTCTTGCAACAGGCCCTCGCCCTGCGCGACTACCGGAATGCCAAAGCGCGCGCCCTCCGGGTGCGGACCGAAGTGGTTACGGTCGAGGATATCTACCGGCAATATTCGGGCGGTCGCATGTCTCCCACGGCAATCCGGGATTTCCTGCGGTACGCCTATAACGGTTGGGGAGGAAGCGCCACGCCCTATACCCTCAAGTACGTGGCCTTCTTCGGGGACGGGAATTACGACTACCGCGACATCAAAGCCAACCTGCTCAAGAACGCCCCCCCCAACCTGATCCCGCCCTATGAATTCATCGTGGACGGGGGACGCGAGGAGGTGGCTTCGGACGATTTCTACGCCATGCTGGACGCGGGGGACTTCGGGTATACCGGCGGGATGCTGGATGTGGCCTTGGGCCGCATTCCCGTGCAGACCGCCCAGGAAGCGGCGGACTACCTGAAAAAGATCGCCGACTATGAGAACCCCGCCCTGGGCGGAGAGTGGCGCAGCCGGGTGGTGATGGCCGCGGACGATAATATCCAGCGCGGGGCCCCCGGGGACATCGATCCCATTTCGCGCGGGCATACCACGGATTCGGACGATATGGGCAGGCTGATCTCGGGCAACGAGAAGGGCACCACCGTGGACAAGGTTTACCTCCTGGACTATCCCCTGAATTCGGCGTACCACAAGCCGGAAGCGGCCCAGGACCTGCTGACCTTCATCAACCGCGGCGCCCTGATGATCAACTACGTGGGGCACGGCGCGTCCAACCAGTGGGCGGACGAGGTGTTGCTGCAGACCAACGACGCGATCTCGCGGATGCGCAACGAAGGCCGAACGCCCATGGTGAACGCCTTTTCGTGCACGGTGGGCCGTTTCGAAAGCCTGACGAGCGAGGGCATGAGCGAACAATTCGTGAAGCAGAAGTCCATCGGGGCCATCGGCGCCATCTCCGCGACCCGGGAATCCTTTCCCGCTCCCAACATCGCCCTGGCCAACGCCTTCTACGCCTTGGCCTTCCCGCCGGACTCCTCCAATCTCGTGGTCGCGGCCGGCGAGGCCTTGCGCGAGGCCAAGAACGGCAGCGCGACCAATATCGACAACCTGAACGATCTCAAGTACCAATTGCTCGGTGAACCCGTTCTCCTGCTGCGCAAGCCCCAGCTGGGCATCGCCTTGACCCAGGTGATGGACACCATCAAGGCCCTGGATTGCGATTTCATCAAGGGACGGATCGAGGGCGGCTCCGGGACCGGCAAGGTCAACGTCAAGATAGTGGCCGGCTCGACCCGGAAGGTCTACAACCTGGGCTCCGGCATGACCGCCCAGGAAGTGGAGAAGCGCGGGAACATCCTTTTCGAACGCACCTTTCCGTACAAGGACCGGGCCTTTTCCACGGATTATTTCATCCCCAAGCAGATCTCCTTCAACGATACCAACGCCCAGGTGCTGGTCTTCGCCTGGGACGACTCCGTGGAGATGGAAGGAACCACGGCGAAGCAGGGTCTCAGGATCGAGGGCACTTCCCAAAGCGCCTGCGCCAGCGATCCGGACGGCAAGGGCCCGCGCATCCGCATCACCGGCTGCGAGAAGAAGGAGACCGGGGAATTGGACTTCCCGGACCGGGTCAAGCTTTCGCTTCCGTATTGCCTGCAGATCCTGGTGGAGGATTCCCTGGGAGGGGTCCTTTCGGCCGCGGGCCCGGACGAGGGCACCACGGTGGAAATCCCGGGAGTCATGGATCCCTTCCATCCCCAGCCCGGCATCGACGAACTCTACAAGAAATCCTACCAGTTCTCCCTGGACAAGAAAACCGTCCGGCCCGGCTCGCACCTCCTTAAGGTATCCGCCCGCGACGGGTTCGGGAACTTCAGCCTGCGCCAGGTGCAGATGGACCTGACCGTGGACAGCTCCCTCAATACCGTGCTCGCCCGCAACGTACCCAACCCGATGAAGCGGAACGGGACCACCTTCTATTTCTCGACCATCATCCCCTCGGCCGATCTCGAATTCGGGGATCCCAATGCGGGCAAGGACCGGCTGGAATTCGAGGTGAAGGTATTCAACCAGAGCGGCAACCTGGTGCGCGTCTTCGAGAAGGCCGCCTCCGGTTCCACCTCCTGGGACGGACGCGACCATTTCGGGAACCTCTTGGCAAACGGTGTATACTTCTACAAGGTGACCGCGCGCCAGCTCCAATTGGACGCGGGCGCGAAACCGGATTACCGCACGATTAGTTCCAAGCGGAACACCCTCATCATCTCCCGCTGATCCGCGGTTCCCCCGCGGCCAAACCTCGACCTTCCAGTCCCGCCGTAAGGGCCCTTGCCTCGGTTGCCGCCGTTACCGTAGGTGGCGATCCTTCCCTTCATGCCTTCGTCACGTCCCTCAAAAAGCCCGAACCGGAAATAAACCGCTCTCGGGGGGTAATCCGCACGTGACCTTGCGCCCGCACCTTGGTATTCATCTTCTGAACGCGCCGAAAAAAAACGATGAACCGCTACGGATGTATCGCAACCTTGGTCTTCTGCCTGTCCGCCTTGGCCCAGGCGGGGATGCAACGCGTATTGGAAGACGGGCCCGGCTTGCTGCGGATGGAAATCATCACTCCGGCCGCATCCTTGGTTCCCTTGGGCCAACCGGAAGGCCCAGCGCTTGCCCGGATGCGCGTGACCTGTGGAGACTGCAACGGTTCCGCGCCTGGAGCTCCCGACCTTCCCGTCTTTTCCTTCAATGTATTGAGCGGCGCGGCCGAGCCCCGCCTGACCGTGGAAATCCTTGAATCCGAAACCCGTAAGGTGCCGGAGGGGATTGGACCCGTGCCCGTCCCGCTCTCGCCCGATCGCCTGGAATACCGCCGGGACGAAGACCTGTTCGCCAAGGCCGCGGTCCTTGAGGCCCAGGTAGGACCAGTCCGTTTCCTGAGGGGCGCGCGCGTGCGCAATGTCAAGGTTCCCCTCGCCCTCTGGTCGGAAGCGGGGATGACCCTGACCTTGTTGAAGCGCCTCCGCGTTACGGTGGGTTTTCCGGACGCTGCCCCCCGGCCCTCCAGCGAAGGCTTGCAAGGATCCTTCCGCGCCGAGGTGGCGAATCCGGTGGGAGGGGCTTATCTGGGAGGAACCGGAAGCGCCGCATCCATGCGGAAATCGCCTAAGCGAGGCGGTGCCGCCGGTTCCTCCGCCCCGATGCTGGGTGAAAATCTCATCCGCATCCGCATCGGCGACAAGACGCCGGGCAACATGGATGAGGACAAAGTCTATGGACTCGCATTCTCGGATGCGGTCCGGATCGCTCCCGGCATTAACGGGGTCCGGCTCGGGAACCTGCGATTGTTCGCGGGGCCCCAGGATACCCTGGCCCGCGCGGTGGGGCCGGACGCGGTTTCCGGCACCCTGGCGGAAATCCCCGTGGAAATCCGGGAACGCAGCGCGAACAACATTTTCGACGACGGGGACACCCTTTACTTCTATGGCCATGGCACGGGCATCTGGAAGCGGTTGCCGGCGGATGCCGGTCCCATCCGATGGCGCTTCAGCACCGATCCCTATTCCTTCGAGAATTTCTATTACCTGGATTACTCCGCATCCGGTGGGGCTCCGGGGAAGCGACTGGAATCCCCGTCCCCGGCGACTCCGGGACCGGCTCCCGTCCCGCCCCGTCTCACCTCCGCCTACCACTACCTGCGGGCGGAAAGGGAAGCGATGACTCTGGCCTGTGAGCGCGAGACGACGGATTCCGCCACGGGTTTCCTTTGGTTCTGGCTTTGGAGCGGGACCTGCTCCCAGGGCGCCAGGCCAATTATGTTGAGCGCCGGGCAAATCTCCGATCCCGAGACCGATTTCCTGAAGGATGCCTTGGGCGCGCCCGGGGATTCCCTTTTCATCGGCATGGACGCGTATCCCAACCGCACCGACGACGATTTCCGGATCCGCCTGGCGGGCTCTTCGGGCCGCATGGAGCCTATCGGCCGGGCCGATGGCCGGGGTAGCTGGTACGTTACGACGGCGCCCCTGCCTTCCGACCGGCGCCTGCGCATCGATTCGGTCCGGTGGGGCGGGGGAGATCGGCGCTTCGAGGGATATACCGTAGCGTACCGCCGCCACCTCTCGCTCGCTTCGGCGCCCTTATGGATCTTTCCCGAGGTCTACGGGAGGATGGCTTCGTACAAGGTTGAGAACGGGCAGGGGGCCATTTGCCTTCGCGTGGAGAATGGCGCCGCCATCCGGAAAATGGTGTTGGACGCCGAGGGGAGCTTCACGGACAGCCTGGGCGCGGAAGATTCAACGGGTATGGGCACGCGGTACCTGGTATACCGCACCGCCTCGGTCCTGGCCCAGGGCGCCCTGGAGCCGGAAACGCCTTCGGCCGGCGGCAAAGGCCTGCGAAATCTGGAAACCGGCGATGGCAGGGAACCGGAATACCTGATCATCGCGCCGCGCGCCCTCGCGGACCAGGCCGCCGCGCTCAAGAATTACCGGAACGACCCCAAGCGTGCCCTCCGCGTCAGGACCGAAGTGGCCTTCGCCGAGGATATCTACCGCCAGTTCTCCGGCGGTAGGATGTCGCCCCCGGCCATCCGGGATTTCCTGCGCTGGGCCTACCTGTCCTGGGGCGGAAAGGGCGCGGGCGGCAATCCCCTCAAATACGTGCTCCTGTTGGGGAGCGGCAATTTCGACTACCGCAATATCGCCGCCTCGCAAATGCGGAATCCTCCCCCGAACCATATCCCTCCGTACGAATTCCTGACCGAGGGCGGGGATGGTGTGGGTCTGGCCTCGGACGACTTCTACGGCCTTCTCGATCCCGGAGAGGAAGTGAAGGATAACGCCATCATGGAATTGTCCATCGGCAGGTTACCGGCGCGGTCCCCTCAAGAGGCCCGTGACTACCTCGCCAAGGTGGCCGAATACGAGGACCCGGCCAAGGCCGGGGCGTGGCGGGGCCGCATGACCTTCGCGGCCGACGACGGCACCCAGTTCGGCCTGACGAACAATCTGGACGGTATCAGTACGGGGCATACGACCTATACGGACAAAATCGCCCAAGCCATCCTCCGTAACGAACCCGGAGTCATGGCGGATAACGTCTACCTGCTGGACTACCCGCATAACCCCGCCTTCCACAAACCGGAGGCCAACCTGGACCTGCTTTCCCTGATCAACCAGGGTAGCCTGGCGGTGACCTATGTCGGCCATGGCTCGAACAGCCAATGGGCGGACGAAGTCCTCCTCCAGACCAATGATGCGATCGCGCGGATAGACAATAAGGGCCGATATCCGCTCATCTGCTCCTTCGCTTGCACGGTGGGGCGTTTCGAGAGCCTCAAGCAGGACGGCATGAGCGACCGCCTGGTCATGGCCAGGGACCGGGGGGCCATCGCGGCGGTTTCGGCGACCCGGGAATCCTATCCGGTGCCCAATCGCGACCTGGCAATCTCGTTCTTCAAGCGGGCGTTTCCTCCTTCAGCGACGGTCGGTTCGGCCGACCTAGGGACCTCCTCTACGATCGGGGATGCATTAAGGGAGGCCAAGAACAGCAATGACTACGAAGAATACAATCATAACGATTCGCGTTACAATCTGTTGGGCGAGCCCGTGCTGTTGGCCCGCAAACCTCAGTTGGGCGTCGTCTTTTCGCGTACCCCGGATACCCTTATGGCCCTCGACTGCAGCGTCATCGAAGGCAAGGTCGAAGGCGGGAGCGGTTCCGGTTTCGTGAACCTGAAAATCCTGGCGCAATCTTCCCGGAAATCCTGGCCGCCGCCCTTTAAAGGCGCGCTTATGGATACCCAATTCGCCGAGAGCCGCGGCAATATCCTGTTCGAACGGACATTCCCGTACAAGGACCACCGATTCACCGCCGAATACTTCATCCCCAAGCAAATCTCCTTCGGGGACACCAACGCCCGCATCACCGCCTTCGCCTGGGACGCCTCCGAGGAGCGGGAAGGCATGGCGGCCAAGAGCGGACTTCTCATCCAGGGCGTTTCCGACGGCGCCTGCGCCAAGGACCTGGACGGGAAGGGACCGCGCATCCTCATCACCGGATGCGAGAAGAAGGAGACCGGCGGGATTGATTTCCCCGAGCGGGTGAAACTATCGTTGCCCTATTGCCTGGAGATCCAGGTCGAGGATTCCACGGGCGGGGTCCTCACCTCGATCGGGCCCGATGAGGGCACCATGTTGGAGATCCCCGGGGTGATGGACGCCTTCCATCCCCATGCCGGCGTCGATGAGCTCAATCGCAAGATCTACCGGTTCCCCCTGGAGGCTTCCGCCATTCCGCCGGGTCCCCGCCTCCTCAAGGTATCGGCCAGCGATGGGTACGGGAACGTCTCCCAGCGCACTTTGCGCATGGACCTGACCATGGACAGTTCCCTGAACACGGTTTCCGCCCATAATGCGCCCAATCCCATGAAGCGCAGCGGCACCACCTTCTTCTTCTCGACCGTGCTTCCCGCCCGCTCCGTGGACTTCGCCGATCCAACCGCGTCCGTGGAGCGCGTCGAGTTCGAGATAAGGGTCTTCAACCAGAGCGGCCGCTTGGTCAAGATCCTGGAAAAAGCCCGTTCCGGGGAAACCGGCTGGGACGGTCGGGATGCATGGGGCAACTCCCAGGCCAACGGAGTGTATTTCTACCAGGTCACCGCTCGTCAAGGCGGACTGGAGAAGGATTCCAGGCCTGGGTATCGGACTCTAAGTTCCAAGCGGAACATCCTTGTGATTTCGAGGTAGGCCGACGCAACCCCGAATGGGTGGCGACCGGGTAATCAAAAGGGATCTTAAAAGAAAAGCGACCGGAGGGGATCCGGTCGCTTCATACTTTCCATCCATCGGACCCGGCCGAGGCCAGGTGCCAAATGCTCCTTCATCGGGGCCGCCCCCGATGGGTCAGGGCAGGTACTTGCGGGTTACGCCCGAGGTCGACTTGAACTCGAGATAGGCGGGCTTGGTGCCGGCCGGATGGTTGAAGGTCAGGCCGCCGGTCTTGGACTCTTCGGTCTTGCCGATCATGTCCTTATCCGTCTTGGCGAAGCCGCCGATTTTGGCGCTGGGCTTGTATTCCTTGCCTTCCGAGTCCACCAGGGTGAAATTGTCGCCGACGTACTTGATGGGTCCGGAAGAGCCGTTCCAGGCCTTGACCTGGATCTTGGTGGCGGCGGAACCGGGTTCGTACTTCACGATTCCGAGCAGGATGCCGTACTTGTTGATGCGGGCATCCGGGCGTTCGCCCAGTTCCTGCGCCACGTCATCGTTATCGTACATGAGGTAGGTGTTCAGGTTCAGCTTGCGGACCTTGGACCAGAGGGCCGACATTTCCGGGGTTTCCCCGCCGATCATCAGGGCCAGCTTGTTCAGCTTGTAATCGGCGACGATGCCGGCCGTAGGATTGGTGGCCGCTTCCTTGAAGTCGCTCTCGATGGCCTTGAGCTGGGTCGCGACGATCTGCTGCTTGGCGGCGGCGGAACCGCCCGGGGCGCCGGCCTTTTCCGCGGCCTGGAGGAAGCGGAAACCGCCTTCCATGGATTCCGGAGTGCCCAGCTTGATGCGGGCCGTGGCGATCCGCTGCAGGGCCGCGGCGAAGTTGGCCTGGTTGGTGGGGTCGGGGTGCTGGGTGAGCAGGCTTGCGACCGTATCCTTGAGGATGTCCAGGAATTCCGCGGTAGGATCTTCCTTGGCGCGCATGTCCATCGCGGCGATGTTGACGGTGGTGTAGTTCTGCCAGAACTCCTTGGAGAGCTTGCCGCGCTTAAGGGCCTCTTCATACTGCATCAGGGCATGCAGGGGGTCGCCGGCCTTGCGGTACTTATCCCCGGAAGCTTCCTGGCGTGACCGACAGCCGGTGAGGAGGAAAGCCAGGCTGAGACCGGCGCAAAGCGTCACCTTGGTCATGTTCATGTTCATCCTTTTGCTTGAGCTAACGTCGTGAGGTGGAAAACGAGACGTGGAAAAATGGCCCACTGGTTCACGAGCCCATTCCCTGCCCGCTGCCCCGCCAATTTCATAATGAACAAAAATAACGTAAGATGGCCGGGTTTTGTGCTCATTTTTCAGCCTTTTTTATAACTTTCAGGGACTAGGGCCCATAGCTCAGTTGGTTAGAGCACGCGACTCATAATCGCTTGGTCCTCCGTTCAAGCCGGAGTGGGCCCACTTAAACCCCCGGACGGCAGCCGTGAAGAAAATCATCTTTTGGGGCGATGGAATCCTGGCCGGACCTTCCGGTTTCGCCGAACTCCTCTCCAACCACATCTTCCTGCATCATCCCCGCGCCGACGTTTCCACCTCCGTTTACGGGGGCGAGACCACGATTTGGCAGGACGTCGCCAAGGACACGGCCTTGCACGTGATCGGCAAGGCGCCTGAACTCGTGGTCCTGGGTCTCGGCTATACCGACCTGGCGGCCGCAAGGACGCCGGATGAAATCGCCCATATCGCCGGTGGGGTGGTCACCCTCATCCTGCAGAAGACCCAGGCGAAAATCCGCCTGTTGTCCACGGTTTCCAGCTTCCTGGTCGATGAGGCCGAGCGCGAACGATGCCATGCCCTCAATCGGCAGATGCGGGACCTTTCCGGTCCGCGCGTGAGCCTGATCGATCTGGAAAGCAAGGCGGAGTGGTTCTATGGCGAGCACCGTCAGGGTCCGGGGGAAAAGCATTCCCTCCATCTCGATCGCAATCGGCTCACGCCCTTGGGACGCTTGTTCATGGCCCATCACGCTTTTCACTTGATCGAGTGGCCGGACGTCAATCCGCCGGTCCCTTTCTAGGAGCGTAAGGACGCGGACGAGGCGTCCTGCATTGCCCTTAAAGACCTGGATAACGCGGTTCTCAGAGGGTACGCGTTAGCCAGTCCCGGTAAAATTTCCTATATCCAACCAGGCTTGAACCACAGCCGCACGGCAAGAGGGACTATGGCAGACGACGAAAACCACGCTCGATTCCTCCGGAAAAACCAGAGCCTCGCCAAGGCCTACGATATCCAGAAGAAGGACAAGTTCAAGGACAAGGTCGTCAAAGGCGAAATCAAGCCCGAGACCGTCGCTTGCTACCGCTGCAAGAAAATCCGTCCCTGCCTGAAGTTCTCCATCATGGAAACCGGCCGCGCCGAAGGCGCCGTTTCCGTTTCCAACGAGTACGTTCCCTTGTGCGAGGAATGCGCTCCCAAGAAGAAGAAGGACGTGAACGAACTGAATCCCAAGCAGATCAATTCATTGCTCCGCGGGGCGAAGAAGGGTCGAATCTAGGTTTCCGGTAGGGGAGGCCTCTTCATCGAGGCCGATTCCGCCGTCGCGCCGCCTGGGCCGACCGCGGGAAACGCGTCAAGGTATCAGGTGTAATTCTGCTGCATGACGCTGATTTCGGACAGGAATTCCTTAATCTCCTTGAATTTACGATAGACCGAAGCGAAGCGGATATAAGCCACTTCGTCCACCGGAAACAAGGCCTTCATGGCCAACTCCCCGATGACTTTGGAATTGACTTCGCTTTCCGTCATGCCCTGGATGGTGTTTTCGATCTGATCCACCAACTGCTCGATGGTCTCGGCCGAAACCGGACGCTTCTTGCAGGCCGTATAGAGACCGCCCAGGATCTTCTGCCTGTCGTAGGGCTCCCGGCGCCCATCCGCCTTCACTATGGTCAGGGGAATGGTCTCGACGTACTCGTAGGTGGTGAACCGCTGTCCGCAGCTCAAGCACTCACGGCGACGACGGATGGCTTTGCCTTCCCGGGAGGACCGGGAGTCGACCACCTTATCTTCTTCGCATGTACAGAAAGGACATTTCATAGAGGAATTGAGTTTAATATATGCAACTCCCAACAGTTAATCAACAGACATGTTTAAAAACCTGGAAAAAGTTTCACCCGAAGGTTGGATTGCAACTGACCAGCCTGTCTTTACTTATGGAATTCCGGACCTGCTGAACTTGCCGAAGTTTGGTTGATTTGGCCTGTCAATTCCCTGAAATTCGCCATTAGTCTATTCACAAAAGTTGTTGATAACCGGTGGAAATCGGGTGAAAACAGGGGGTTGGGCGGGGAGGGGAAACCTCGAGTCAAAGTAGTGGGGAAAACCTCCCCGGACCGGGTGGCCGGGGAGGGAACGATAGGTGCCGCAGCCTAGCCTTGTTCCAGCTCCAAGGTCTTGGTGATGGCATCGCAGACTTCGGAAGGGCCGAAGTACTGGATGGGGCCGGGATAGATGAATGCATCCTGAACCTCCCAGTCGGCCCGGCTCTTGGCCAGGGCTTTGAAGGCGGGCCCTTCCAATTCGACCAGGGCCTTCTGGATCACGGGCTTCAAATGCCCATGGCGTTGCTCCATGTTGAACATCATGGTGATGGGGATGCCGCCCGCGGCCCACTGGTCCACGCCCTTGGAAACATTGCGGATGGAAGCCATGTAGCCGGTCCGGCCGCTGCGGACCAGGACGGCGGCCACGCAACCCAGGCTATAGCAGTAATCCGCGTCGAAATTGGAGGGTGCGGCGGCGCGGCCCTCGTAGCCGAAGAAATGGCGCTGGGACGAGAATTTGCCCTTGTAGGCGGAGTCGGACTTGAGCTTGCGGCCCACCAGTTCCGCCAGCAGGGCGTCCGTATCGATCAGGGAAACTTGAACGTTACCATGGGGATCCCGGTCCAGGAGCAGCTGGAGCTGGATGGTCTTGGGCAGGGACTTGAAGGTCTTGGCGAGGCCGGTTCCGGTGGGGCCGTCGCTTTCCAGCCATCCGGACATGGCCGCGATCTTGGCGTCCGTGGTATCCAGCTTGCCGAAGGCCTCTTCGTTCTTGGCGAGAAGGTCGTTCAGGCGCCCGATCAAGGTCTTGAAGGACGGGATGAACTCGATCAGGCCTTCCGGGATCAGGACCACTCCGTAATTCTTGCCGGCGGCCGCGCGGGCGGAGATGACCCGGGCGATATCGTCCACGATCTGCTCCAGGCTCAGGTTGCGCTTCTCCACTTCCTCGGAAATCAATATTACGTTGGCCCGGGTCTGGAGGCCGGCTTCCAAGGCGATATGGCTGGCGGAGCGCCCCATCAGCTTGATGAAATGCCAGTATTTCTTGGCCGAACCGGCGTCCCGGGCGATATTGCCGATGAGCTCGCTGTAGGTCTTGACCGCGGTGTCGAACCCGAAGGAGACCGGGATATGCGGGTTCTTGAGATCCCCGTCGATGGTCTTGGGCACGCCGATCACCGAGGTGGACAGGCCCTTGGCCTTCAGGTATTCGGCCAGGATGGCGGCGTTGGTATTGGAATCATCCCCGCCGATGATGACCACGGCATTGAGATCCAGGCTCTTGATGACTTCGATGCAGCGATCGAACTGTTCCGGGGTCTCCAGCTTGGTACGGCCGGAACCGATGATATCGAAGCCGCCCGTATTGCGGTAGGCGTCCATCTTCTCTGCGGTGATGGTCTCGTACTTGCCCTTTTCCAGGCCGCTCGGACCGCCCAGGAAGCCGAAGATCTGGCTCTGGGGATGGATGGACTTGACGCTGTCGAAGAGGCCGGCGATGACATTATGCCCTCCGGGGGCCTGGCCGCCGGACAGGACAACGCCGATGCGCAATGCCTTGGCCTCGCCCCCGGCTGCTTCAGCGGCCTGGAACGATAACAAGGGGGTGCCGTAGGTATTGGGGAAGCTTTTCTTGATCACGTCCCGATCCTTGGCCGGTTCCGCTGCGGCGCCTTCGACCACCTTGACCTTGGCGATGCCCTGGCGCAGGGAGGGGGGGACCTTCGGCTGGTATTGTTTGCGGTGCTTTTCGAGGATGGAGACTTGGCTCACGGTGCGGTCCTTTGCGGTGGAAGGGAGAACGGACCGAATCCGGCCCGGAACCCTTTTTGGGAATGTCAGGAGCGAAAAATAATTTTCCGAGGCCGGAAATCCGAGAGGCGCCGGCTTCCAGGCCCATGAAATAAGGCTTGCGGGCCTGGATGCCGATCTATTGACGGAATCGACCCCTTTTAGGTAGATTCTCCCAGCCATTTTAAGGGCAGCCCTGAAAAGGACCGCCTTTGAGAATCGGGATGTGGCTCAGTCTGGTAGAGTACCTGAATGGGGTTCAGGTGGTCGTGGGTTCGAATCCCGCCATCCCGACCAATTTAAGAGGCCCGGTTTTCCGAGAGGAAAGTCGGGCCTTTTTTTTGGCCCATTATGTCCCATAAAATCATTGGATTGCCCGATTGGTGCCGAAGGTAGAAGTCTGGCCGATCCCTGTCGGGTGTGCTACTTTCACCCTCATAGTTGGCAAACTCCGTTTGAAATGGACAGTCGCAGACGGGTGAGGTTGGATGCGACCCCGGCCTTACTACCTGTATAACCTCCTTCTACCGTGAAAAGGGTACACTTCGGGGTACACTCCTTCGCATAACAGGCACTCGGAATCGCCATTGACCCCAAGGATGTTCATCTTGACCCGGATTTCCGCCCCCGGCACAGACCCTTTGGAATTCCCCAGGCCGATCTAAGGCGCGAGGAATTGGCCGCCGGCCTTGGCGACACGCGAATCGGAACCGGAGTTCGCGTCCAAGCTGAAGTCGAAATTGATAAGCGATGGAAAGCCGTGGGGACAAGCGGTCGCTATTCGGCCGGACCCACTTCCACAATGGCGGCATTTTCCTTCTGGGTGGCGTAGGTGAGCCTCACCCATTCGCCGCTTCTGGAGGACCTGGCGAACTCGATCTCTTCGAGGCTTCCCTTGAAATTTTCAGCGCCCGGCACGGCAGGGTCACCGCCGAACCAGAGAGGCGATGCCGGACGGGCATCCTCGTTGAAAACCAGAGGACCGGACTCCAGGTTCCCATTGAGATAGAAAGAGGCTTTTCCTCCTTCCATCAGGAGGTCCGCGTGGTACCAGACACCCGCCTGTACGTGGGCCTTGCTGACGAGAAACCGATCGGTGCGACCGTAGGAGTTCACGAGGAGGGACAGGTTTCCACCGCCATCGATTTGCATTTCGTAGTTCGAGGCCGAATCGCGCTTGGCGAAAATCTGGCGAGTCGAATCGACCGCATCCGCCTTGAACCAGGCCGATAAGGCGAAATCCCCGGCGCCGAAACGGAGGCTGGGGGCGTCGGCGATTCCGATATGCCGGTTGCGGCCGTCGAAGGAGCGTGCCTGGCCTATCAATCCCGGCACGGATTGCGATCCGGAATCCACGCCGTTATTCGCGAATCCGGAAGCGTCCCGAAGATTCCCGCCCAGGTGCCAGGCGCCCACGAACCCCGCCGCGGTGTCGAACACGGACGCCGGGTCCGAAATCCCGGCCACTGAATCCCTTCCTGTGAGCAGGCGAAGGCTTTGCGCCGTGTCCGCGGCGAAGACCGTATCGATCCCAACCCAGATCGCGGCTTTCTTGCCCACCGCATCCCATTCCTCGATTTCCACCGGAAGCGGAGTGCGTCCATCCGACTTGGTGAGGCGCAGATCCGCTCCATCGGAACGTGCCTGACTGAAGTCGAAGTTTCCCGAGTCCAGGCGGATCAGCAATGGGAAATGGGTCAGATCGGCGCTGAGAGGCGCGCCGCTGGCAGCGGGATGGATGGTGATGCGGCGCTTGAACCGCCATGCGTGGTAAGGGTCCAGCGGCAGATCGGTTCCTGGGGAAACCTGGATGGTACGTTCCAAAAGGTTCACGGTCGGGAAACCGGATCGGGCAAAGAGGAGTCGGGAAAACAGGCCCGAAGGCACGCCTGAAAGCGTGATCTGACCGGCGATCGGCGTGGCCGTATCCAAGTTCACCATGGTGCGCGTGCCGGGCAGGTAAAGATGGCCCCCGGTGCTTCCCGCGGGAACGGGCACGGTGACGGTGCCGGGATCGGAAAGGGCGGCGGTCCGCATCGGTATGGTCTTCCCCAGGTCCAGCGAGTCGATGGAGATGCCCTGGATCAAGGCGAACCCTTCCTGATTGGCCGATTCGATCAGGATGTTGTAGAGACCCGTCTTTGCCGTTTCCAAATGGTACTCACCCATCCGGTCGGTGAAGGCTTCCCAGGGTTTGGGAAGCGTATCCCCGGAACCAGGGTCGAAGTCTGCCGGAAGCAAGGAGACCCTGGCGTTGACGGCCGCGATGCCGTCGGAGGTCAGGACGGAACCCTCCAGGGACGCCGTAACGGTATTACCCGCTTCGGTGGCCCCGCCGGCAACCCGATCGGAACAATGCCAGGCGGATGCCGCCAGCAAGGCCAGCAGGGCGGTGAAGCGGGTTTTCCGGAAAAGTCGCGCTAGCATGGATGACTTATTCGGCCGATTCGCTGGTGGGGAACAGTTGGAATCCGATATGGTAGACGCGGGAGGCCCGGGCATCCCGTTCCACGATGTCGATCAATTCCTTCCGGAATTTCCGGATATGGGACTTTACCGTTTCAAATCCGCCCTTGGAGAGGCCCACGACCAGGCTGGAGATGTCCCGTTCCATGGACGGGGTTTTTTCCAGGGCGACTTCCGCCAGATTGAGGTTCTGGGAATGGTATTTTTGGACGACCAGCGATCGGACTTCGTCCCCAGTGGTCACGGCCAGGTTGGATTGCGCATAGCGGGAGCCGTCTTTCCGGATCATGCCCAGTTCCAGAAGCAGGTTAACCGACTGTTTCGCCTGGTTGGCGGTGATCCGCGGCCGCACCATCCTCGCCAAAATGGAATAATCCTCGTCGAAGTCGAAGAGGGTGACGAGTTCCCGGATGGTGGAATGGTACCAGGTGGAAAAGAATTCCAATTGAGCCAGCTGGAAGGTGTGGGCCTTGATTGCCTTCTTATGGGACCCCAGGCGGGAGAAGAAGTGGGCCTTCTGCTTGAGCACCTTGCACTGGTTGAAGGCGACCAGATCTTCGAAATAGGAAAGGGAGTCGGCATCCAGACCGATGGCTTCGCCCACCCGGAAGATGGAATCGCGGGATAGATCCCGTTTCCCCTCGATCACATGCGGCAGGAAGCTTTTCGCGCCGAAGCCGACCTTTTTAGCGAATACGGTGTAGGAGAAAGAGGGCGTGATCCCTTTCTTCCATTGGTAATAGTCCTTCAGGAATTCACGATAGTTTATGTATTCGAATATGGACGGCTTGGGGATCGGCATACTTGAGTCATTAATCTTAGCGACAAGCGCATATTTTGCCTCCCAATCTTTTCAACCTGCCAGCCAGGATTGCGGGATTTGGGGGTTGAACGGGAAGGGGAGGGGGAATATCCGTCCTCCGCCGGAGGACGGAATCTTCCCGGGCGGTTCCGCCGGAATTTCCGGCTGCGGTACATTTGACTTCGGAACAACAACCCAGGCACCACTATGCAACAGACAATGGCGGCCGTGACCCGAAATTTTCTCCGTATCCTTCCTATCCTGGCTTTGGGATTGTGTACCCATTCTTCGTGGGCCCAATCTCCCGTGCCTTTTTGCGGCACCATTTTCGGAAACCCCTGCAACCCCAAATACTTCGCCGCCGATCCCATGTATATCGGCAACACCTTCGAGCGCGCCAATCCGAATGACTCCGTCCGGGTCTGGAACTCCAACAGCGACGCGGGCTGGCAGGGCACCTTGTTTTTCGTTGATACCCGCGATGGCAACAAGCTGGATTCGTTGTTCACCAATGTAGATGACTCGCACCTCTGCCCCACGGTGGACCCATGCAATCGTGCCATCAATCTGCAAGGCCCGCGTCCCGGTTATCCCAACGGCCACGACATCAGGGTGGGTGATATTATCTACTTCGCCTATCGGATCATCCCCAAAACATATCCTGCTCCTTACGATTTGAAGCCCGAAGATCTCGTTCCGAAATATACCGGCATAAATAATCCGGGAGCCTATTTCACGCAAGTGGCGCATCCGAATGTGTATACGGGATGCTTGCATTGCCTTTCCGCGGCGGGTCGCGTTCCGGCCCCCCACAATGCCGTAGTGGAATTCTCTTTCGAGGACATGGGAAATCCCATGTCGGATTTCGACCTTAACGATGTGGTATTCCGGGTCTCCGGACTGAGTCTGGCTACGGAGCAGGTGGCCACGCCGATTGCCAACCCTCTCGATACCGGTTTCGTGGGACCGAAAATAACCGTTACCCTGACGGATGCGACCTCAGGAGCCACCATCTATTATGCCATCGACGGGAGCACTCCGGACAGCAACAGCACGGTATACACCGGGCCATTGACTTTCACGGCCACGACCACTCTCAAAGCGGTTGCGTATAAACCGGGGGATCATCATAGTTTCGTAGGCTCGTGGGTATATAGCAAGCTCGCCATGGCGGTGACTTTGCCGCCCCTAGCCGATCCTCCGGGAAAGGTTTTCACCACTATGGACCCGGATTTTACGGTCACCCTGACACCAGGCGAGCCGGGATCCGTGATTCACTATACCCTCGATGGCCGAGTCCCGGACAGCAACAGCACGGTTTATTCGGGACCGATCCCGGTCACCACTACAATGGCAATCAAGGCCATCGCCACCAAATCCAACCAGATCCCCAGTCCGGTCATAACCGCCGTATTCACGGAAAATCCCGCCCCTCAAGTGCTGCCTCCAACCGCCACTCCTTCCGGAAAAATATTCAATACCTTGGATTCCGATTTCACGGTGCTTCTCACTTCAGGTGAATCCGGTTCCGCCATACACTATACCCTGGACGGCACTATGCCGGATATCAACAGCCCGATATATACGGGTCCCATCACCATCTCCACCAGCACAATCATCGAAGCCATCGGCACCAAATCCAATCAGATCTCCAGTCCGATAATGATTGCCGTATATACGGAAAATCCCGCACCAAAGGTGGCCACCCCGGTTGCGAACCCTCCTGGCTCTGCCGCCGTCTCCCCGTACAGTTTTTCAACTCCCCTTAATGTCGGTCTTTCGGACAGTACGGCCGGCGCAACGATTTACTTCTCCTTAAATGGCTCAGCACCGGTTGCAAGTGGCTCGGTGGTTGTCTCGCAGAGCGGAACGCTTAAGATTTTCGCGACCAAGGCAGGAATGTATCCAAGCGATACCGTCACCGTGGAATACAATTTCCTGGCTCCCAGCAGCGTGAAGGTATTGTTCCAAAACGGGCGTAGCGAGCCGGATGGCTTGTCCAACCCGGACCCCACATCACCTCCGCGCTACGTATTCATCCCCTTGGACAGGAACGGAAACGCTCTTTCGGGCGACACCGAAGGCAAATGCGGATCCTGCTCCCCTGGGGATGGAACCCGTTTCGTTGGCCCTATTATCGACCTGGAAATACCGGGGCCGGTCGATTATGATTTCCAGATCCTTTCCACCCTGGGCGAGTTTGTAGTGAGCGGGTCCGGAATCATCAACGAAAAGGACCTTGCTTTGCTGGACGAAAGCAAGCCTGGAACCTATCGCGCCCGTATCATCTGGACTGGACGTTCCGCAAAGGGTCACAGGGCCGGAGTAGGGGCCTATATCCTGAAATCGAATTTAAGGACTTTTCAGAAACCGGGAAGCGGGGCCCCGATCGTGAATCAAAAGGCCGCGATCGTGTTCGGCTTACTAAGATAAGCAAGTCGATGGGACACCCCGTTCATGTTTAACCGGGTATCCCTGACAGGATCCAAGTTGGCCTTACAATAGTTTGCGGCAGGAGTTCATTTCTCAACCCTTTACCTCCTCATGCACGCGCTCCCCGACCTTTTGCGCGACTTCCGTCGGACTTGTGAAGGTGTCTTGCGGAATGGATTCGATATGCGGCTTCAGATCGACCATCTGATCCTTGGCCCATTCCACCTTTTCGCGTCCCTTCAACTTCTGCAGCAAGGACGCTTTGTCGATTGGGAATTCGATTCCCCGCAATGCCTGGAATACCGATCCGATGCCGAATCCTCCGGCTTGGGATCCGGCCATGCCGGCCAATTTATCCTTAAAGTCCCCGATGCCCATTTCGACCTCCTTGCCTGCGGTGGGAACCGTCGACCGGCTATACGGTTTCGTGTTGTCCGAAAGGGCGAACCGGTCGAGGGATTCCGCAAGGGCAGGCCCTAATCAGAAGATAAAATCCAAGTCCCCCGAATGCTCGGCCGGCGGCAATTGCAAGGTTTGAGTACGGGCCTTATAACCGATCGAACAGGTAGGATATCCAGAGGTATCCCAGGAACATCACGAAAGGCGCCACAATGAGCATCGCTATTTTGCCGCTCGATAGCCACCTGAAGTTCCCGCCCATGGATAGGTCGTCCGCCAGTTTCCCGAAGCGCGCATCCGGCCCTCTGGCTTCGATGCGCGTTGCGGCCCTGGCGACGCCCACCGGGGTCGCTCCGCTGCGGATGAGGCGGTAATACTCTTCTGCCGGGGAGCGGCTCCATGCTATCGGGGCGAGTCCTTCCGTGACTTCCTGGAATTCATCTTCCCGTTCCGTAGGAACGGTGAGGTCCAGGGAGGCGGTGCCGTCGGATGGATCGGCGAAATAGCGCAAATACCATTCCATACCCGGCCCGCAAATGCCCACCCGGACCTCGTCCCGCTTGGGCATGGAGGCGGCGATGGCCGCTTCGTCCTGGTATCGATCGGCGAAGGCTTCCCAGGAGAGCTTCCCCTTGGGCATGAGTGCTCCATCGTGTTGCATCCAATCGTCGAACCGGAGCAGGTAGCCGTAGGTATCCCGGGATTTGATGAACTCCGCGATCGCCTCCAGCGATTGCCGCAGCAAGGGTATGGTGATTCCGGATTCGGTCCGGAAATTGGTTCCGGTGGGGGCGGAGAAGGCCATGGACAGGAAATATAGTTCCCTTCAGGCGGGGCTTATCAACCGTCCATCGTGGGGAACCGCGGTAAATAGCTCATCCGCCATGGGCGAAATCGGGGTAGTCCGTCATCCCGCCGTCCACGAAAACGGTAGTGCCGGTCGCATAGGATCCGATATCGGAAACCAGGACCGCCGCCATCCGGGCGATTTCCTCCGCTTCGCCCATGCGGTTCATGGGTATCTTTTCCAGCAGGTCACGCATCCCCTCCGGTTCGTTCCATACCGAGCGGTTGATTGGCGTCTTGATGGCCCCTGGCGCAAGGGACAGGACGCGGATCCCGTGGGGGGCCGCCTCTTGGGCCAAGGTCTTGGACAGGATGCCGACCCCGGCCTTGGCGGCGCAATAGGCGCTGTATCCCGACCAGGCGATTTCCTCGTGGACGGACGTGATGTTCAGGATGACTCCCTCGCCCCTCGGGACCATCCGCTTCAGGGCTTCGCGCGCGCAATGGAAGGCGCCGAAAAGATTGACTTCGATGACCTTGCGCCATTCCTCCGGGTCGGCCTCCCAGGCGAGGGCATGCTTGCCGTCTATGCCGGCATTGTTGATCAGGATATCCGTGCCGCCCCAGGTTCCGTCCATCTTTCCGAACATTCCGGCGACCGCTTCCGGGTCCGCGACATCGGCGGGAATGGTAATCGCTTCTCCGCCCGAGGCCCCTATTTCGGCGGCCAGGGATTCGGCGGGCCCGGGGTGATGCCCGAAATTGATTCCGACCTTCGCCCCTTCGGCCGACAATAAGCGGACGATGGCTTCACCGATGCCGGAACTCCCGCCCGTGACGAGAATGCGTTTGGATGCGAGACCGAGTTCCATGTTCCACCTCCGCAGTGTATTCGATGCCGTTCCCGGGATCGGCCGGGGTCAAGGAGTCACTTCCTTCCGTCCAAGGCCCGATCCAGGTTGTAGGCCGCGCTGATCAACCCCAAATGGGTGAAGGCCTGGGGGAAATTCCCCAGGGTTTCGCCGCTGCGGCCGATTTCCTCGCCATAGAGACCCAAGTGGTTCGCGTAACCGAGCGCCTTCTCGAAGATCAGCCTCGCATCCTCCACGTTCCCGGCCCTCGCCAGGCATTCCACCAGCCAGAACGTGCACATGCTGAAAGTCCCCTCCGATCCATGCAACCCGTCGATGCCGGCTTCGGGACGGTACCGGTGCACCAGGCTGTCCGAAACCAGTTCCGATCGGATCGCCTCCAGGGTCGAGAGCATCCTGGGATCGGTGGGGGAGATGAATTTCATCATGGGCATGAGCAGGGTGGCGGCGTCGAGGTTGTCCGATCCGAAACATTGCACGAAACTCTTCTTGTCAGGGTTCCAGCCCTTTTCCATGATGGTGGCGTACATCTCATCGCGCAAACCATCCCATTTGTTGCGGTCCACCGGCAGGCTCCGCTTGGCGGAAAGGCGCAAGGCCCGGTCCAGGGCCACCCAGCACATGACCTTGGAATGCGTATTCTGCTGACGTCCAGTTCGCATTTCCCAGATGCCGTCGTCGGGCTCGGACCACTGGCTCGCCATCCTGTCGAGTATCGGGATAAGGCTGTTCCACATATCGTGGGAGATCGGGGAGCCGTATTTGTTGAACAGGTATACCGAATCCATCATCTCCCCGTAGATATCCAGTTGCATCTGCCTGGATGCGGCATTGCCGATGCGGACCGGACCGGATCCGCGATAGCCCTCGAGATGGGTGAGCAGTTCCTCGTTCAGGGTATGCTCTCCGTTTATCCCGTACATTACCTGCAATCGGCCGTGGGGCCTGGCCTCCCGGAGGCGCGCCTCCAGCCACTCCATGAAATGACCGGCCTCTTCGGTGAAGCCTATCCGCATGAACGCATAGATGGTGAAGCTGGCGTCGCGGATCCAGGTATAACGGTAGTCCCAATTCCGGCTCCCGCCGATCAACTCGGGCAGGCTGCAGGTTGGAGCGGCCACGATGGCTCCGGTAGGGGCGTAGGTCAGGAGCTTCAGGGCCAAGGCGGAACGGTTCACCGTTTCCCGCCACCGGCCGCGATACGCGCAACGGGCCAGCCAGCGCTGCCAGAAACGGATGGTAGGTTCCACCAGCTGCTCGGATTCCGTGGGCTTGCGGAGAACCGTCCGGTCGTTGGCCATTTCCGCCTGACGCAGGACGAAGCTGACGGTTTCCCCGGGCTTCAAGGTGAACTCGGCGGATACCCCCATGTCGGTGCGCGAAAGGGGGATGGGGGATACCAGGCCCACGGACATGCCTGATGTGGAGAATACGGCACCCCCTTCGGAAAGGTGGACCTGGTGGGATTGCCTGCCGTAGTCGAAGGCGGGTTCGCACAGGAGCCTGAAGGTTACGGCCCCGCGCACCGCCTTGACCTGGCGCACGATCTGATGGTACTCGGCCTTTTGGCGGCGGGGCACGTTTTCCTCCACGGGCATGCAATCCATGACCTCGCCGACCCCTTCATCGCCCAGGAAGCGGGTGATGAGCACGTTCGTATCCGGAAAGTAGAGTTGCCTGCGCGATCCCCGATGCGTCGAGGCGATTTGCCACCGGCCGCCCTTGCGCCTGTCCAGAAGGGCCGCGAACAGGCTGGGCGAATCGAAGTGGGGAAGGCAGCACCAATCGATGGACCCGTTCCTGCCCACCAGGGCCACCGTGTAGAGATCCCCGATGACGCCGTAATCCTCGATGGGAAGGTATTCGTACTCCGATCCCTCTTCCCGCATCTTCGCGCCCTTCCCGATCGACCAAGCCCGCCGCAGGGCAGGGTCCTGCAGGTAGGGTCCTAATTAGAATCAAGAATATTCCGGATCCCTGTTCCATGGGGGCCGACAACATTTAATTTACCCGCATGAGAAGGACCGCTCCATCCACCGTGATCGTCCTGTTCGCCTTCGGGGCCAATCTCGCGATCGCCGCGTCGAAGTTCTTTGCGGCATGGGTCACCGGGAGCTCCTCCATCCTTTCCGAAGGCATCCATTCCCTGGTGGACACTTCGGATCAACTGCTCCTGCTTTGGGGGAGAAAACGGAGCCGCAGGCCTCCCGATGCCGAACATCCTTACGGTTACGGGATGGAGCTTTATTTCTGGAGCCTGATCATCGCCATCCTGCTGTTCGCGATGGGGGGAGGCATGTCCATCTATGAAGGCATTACCCATATGCTGCATCCCAAACCCCTTGAGCATCCGGTCTGGAACTATGCCGTGCTGGCTTTCGCCTTCCTATCCGAGGGCCTGTCCTTCCGGGTCGCTTTGAAGGAGTTCTCCGCCAACCGTCGCGGGAGGGGCTTTTGGAAAGCGTTCCATCAGAGCAAGAACCCCGAGGTATTCGTGATCCTGGCCGAGGATTCCGCGGCCCTGCTGGGTCTTATCGTGGCCTATTCCGGAATCTACCTCGGGCATCGACTGGCCATGCCCATCCTCGACGGTATCGGGTCGCTTGTCATTGGGGTCATCCTGGGAGGGGTGTCGGTCTTGTTGGCCTTCGAAAGCCGTGCCCTGCTTTTGGGTGAAAGCGCAGGGCCGGAGGTGGTGGAGGGAATCCGCGAGATCGTTTCCCGGGAACGGGGCATCAGGTGCATCGGGCCTCTGCTCACCATGCACTTCGGGCCCGATCAGGTCCTGCTCAACATGAAAATCGAATTCCCGCCCCAATCGACGGCAGGGGAACTGGTGGAAACCCTCGGCCGCCTGGAAAGCGAGGTCAGACTGCGTTTCCCGATCATCAAGCGTATTTTCATCGAGGCGGGTTCCTTGAGTTGCGGGGGAGGCCTCCCTGTCGAGGCGGCTCCATACGGGGTAGCCTGAAATCCATGGCCCGGAGCCCGGCCCAGGGCGCATCCACTTCTTCGGGCGGGCCCGTTCAGGCCGGCACGGGTTTTCCGGTCAGATCCCCGACCACGTCCAGAAGCCGTTGGGGCGTGAACAGCTTTTCGATGGTCAGGACCCGATCCTGGGGGAGGGAGCGGGGGAGCTTGGCTTGGGCCACGAATTCCGCGAGGAAGAGGACCTTAAGGCCCGGATGCGCCTTGAGAAGGCTTTCCGCCAACCCGATGGCCTGGCTGCCGGGCAGGGCCAGGTCGGTGATGAGGAGGGAAATCGCCTCCTTTTCCTTCCGGGACCAACCCAAGGCCGAGTCCGTATCGACGGCCTCCAGAACCGCATAGTCGTGCTTTTCCAGGGTATCGCAAAGGACCCTGCGGAAACCCGGATCGTTTTCCACGATCAGGATCTTTCCCCGCCCCAATTCACGGCCCCGGACCGGCCTCGAATAGGTATCGGTGGATTCCGCCGGGACAGCCGGGCCGGCACTGGGCAGATAGGCCTGGAAAACGGAACCTGCCCCCGGCTCGCTCAAAACCCGGATTCCGCCGCCGCTCCGCTCGAGGACGGCGTAGACCGTGGACAAGCCGAGGCCGGACCCCTTGGTTACGGACTTCGTGGTGAAGAACGGATCGAAGAGGTGCTGCATCGCTTCCCGCTTGATGCCGGTCCCCTGATCCCGCACGGTGAGGCTGACGCACTCCAGGGCCGCGGGCTTGAGGAAATATCCCGGATCGGCTTCGTCCTCGGCTCGCGTGTTCGAGGTTTCGAGGGCGATACGGCCACCATGGGGCATGGCATCGCGTGCATTCTCCACCAGGTTCCGGATCACCAGCCACATCTGATCCCGGTCCGCCCTGACGGGATGGAGATCGGGTTGCAGCGCCAGTTCCAGGCTTATGCCCCCGCCCAACAGCCCGCGCAGCTCCGGTTCCATCTCCCCAAGGAGGGCGTTGAGGTTGAGCGGTCTCGGCTGGGTCACGTCCTTGCGGCTGAAGGCCAGGAGTTTGCGCGTCAGGTCCGCCGTCCTCATGGCGGCGCGGCGGATCTCGTTCGCATAGGTGGTCGCCGGGCCTTTCGGTTCCAATTGACCCATCAGGAGGTCGCAGTAACCCAGGATGGACGTCAACAGGTTGTTGAAATCGTGGGCCACCCCCCCGGCCAGGCGGCCGACGGCTTCCATCTTCTGGGCATAACGCAGCTTCGCTTCGGTTTCAACCAGTCTCTGTTCGGCAAGGACCCTCTCGGTCGTATCCATGATCACCCCGAGCATGCTGGACTCCCCGCTTTCCCGCATGACCACGGTCCGGATTTCCGAGTAGACCGTCCTTCCGTCCTTGGCGACCCATCGGATATTGCTGATGGCCCCTTTCCCATCCTTCAAGGCGATGTCGGATGCGGTCGCGGCCCTTTCCCTGTCCTCCGGGTGGACCACGTCCAGCCAGAAATCCTCCCGTGAATTCCATTCCTCCGGGGTGTATCCCAACATGGTCGTCAGGAAGGGGCTGATGAAATTCGGTTGGCCACTCCGGATTTCGCGGGGCCGGTATTCGAAAATGATCCCCGGTACCGAGCGGATGATGGTGTCCAGTTTCTTCTGGCGGGAATCCAGATCCATCTGCGCCCGCTTGTGCTTCTCCACGACCGAAGCCAATACGAGCTTGGTCATGAACAAGGTGCCGAGGTAGAGCTGGAGCAGCAGCAAGGTCAGCTCCGGGTTTTCGGGAGAGAAAGGACCCCTGGATTCGATCGTGCCCCAAATCGCGATGACCGAGGCTCCGAAAACGGCCACGGATACCCCAAGGGACCCGAAGTTGAGAGCCACCGCCAGGAGGAGGGGGATCCCCAGGAAACCCAGCAAATACAGTCTTCCCGTACCGGGTACCAGGCTCCAGAATACGGCCAGGTAGACCATGGCGATCGCGATGGCCAGCAACGCCGCGGTCGCCAAACGCCGTTTGCCGGGAAGCCGCCAAGGGAAGGACGCGGCGGCGAGGACCAGGAGCGGGGTCAGGATCCAAGTGCTCATGGAATCCGCCACCCACCAGTTGAATGCGATGATTCCCAGCCGGTCCCCCCGGACGATGCCACCGAGGTAAAGGGAGACCGAACCGATGAACGCGCTGATGAGGGTGCTCAGCATTCCCGAAAGCACGGCGAACTTCAGGAGGTTACGCGGTTCCCTGTAAGCGAGCATGCCTCCGGCCCGGTTGAGGAACCATGCGGCGGTCAAGGCTTCCAGGGAATTCCCGCCGGCTATGGAGAGGGATGCGGCCAGCCTTTCGGGTTGGATTCCCAGGTAGGAGGTGTTTACGAGAAAGGAGCCGATGAAAATCGCCGGCCAGAAGCGCAACCCGTAGAATGCGAGGGCGGCGGTGGCGATCCCGGTCGCGGGCATGAGCAGGCTTACGACCTTTCCCGGTGTCGCCAGGGAGGACCCGAAGCTGCCGGCCAGGAAGTAAGCGGTTGCCAGGACGAGAAAGAGTTGCGGGTTGCGCAATCGCATCCGGGATAACCGGGTTGATTTCATCTATAAAAAATACTCGCGGTACCCACGGGAAAGCCTAAAATAAACGCGACAATAGTGACGAATCAATCCGACAGGCGACATTTTGGCTCGGGAACCGGGCCGAGGCCGTAATCGGAGGCGGTGGTCCGGGCCTACCGATACCACAATCACAATTGCATTGGAAGCCCGTGCCACTCCGTTTATCTTATCCGCAAGGGAAGGAGAATTCCCCTTTCCGAAGGACCCGTGGATGGCGGCTGGAGAAGCGAGGGCGAAAACCGCGCTTGTAGTGGATGATCAACCCATGATGGTACGCCTGTGCGAAGCCATCCTGAAAGACCTGGGATACCGGGTATTCAAGGCCGCTTCCGGGGCGGAGGGATTGAGGACCTTGTTGGAAGTATGTCCCGAAACTTCCCTTTTGGTAACGGATATCGTCATGGAATCGGAGACGGACGGGATCGATTTGGCCAAGGCGGCCTTGGCGGCGCATCCGAATCTCAATGTGATATATATGTCGGGTTACGCCAATGGACCGGTTGTGGCGGAGATGCTCGACCGCAAATCGACCCTGTTCCTCCAGAAGCCTTTTGTAGTGGCCAGCCTGGTCGAAATGGTGACTCGGGCCGAAGAGGCTTCCTCCCGGGCAGGATAGCGGGAGATCCTGCCCAAACGGAAACCCCACCCCATCCTTAAATACCCTTAAATAAAATCAACGAAGAAACCGATTGGTAATTTTCGGCCAATTGGATAATTTTACCGCGATGAAAGCGGAATGCCGGAAAACTTTACAGGGTGGCCGTCCCACCAGGGTCCTCGTAATCGACGATAACGCCGATGACAGGCTTTTGGTTCTCCGTACCCTTTCCCGGGAATTCGGTGTCCTTCGCCCCACGCAGGTCATGGATGCAAGGAGCCTGGAACAGGCCATGGGGGCCTCCCAGTATGATTTAATAGTCATGGATTTCCGCCTGAATTGGACCACGGGGTTGGATCTCATCCCGCTGCTGAAGGCCCGTCTGGATCCCTGCCCGATCATCATGTTCACGGATTCCGGCAATGAGGAAATCGCCGTGGAGGCGATGAAGGCCGGCGCGGACGATTATGTCCTAAAGGCCCTGCACCGTCTGCCCAGGCTGGCGGCCACGGCCCGGGCCCAGGTGGAGGGGTATGCGGCCCGTAAGCGGGCGGCCAACTCGGGAGCCAGGATGGAGAGGCTCCTTTCGAGGTTGAAGGTGGGCGTGTACCGCCGTAACCTGGAAGGTTCCTTCATTTCCGCCAACGCGGCTTTCCTGGAAATATTCGGGTTCGACTCTTTCGATCAGGTCACCGGTCCGGCCGTGGACTCCCTGGTACGGGACCCGGAGGCGCTGGAACGGATGCGGGAGGCCGGCCGCCGCGACGGAACGGCGCTTGCGGGAGAGTTGCGCATGATCCGCAGGGACGGGACCGAAATCTGGGTTTCGCTTTCCCTGGCCATTTCACCCGAAAATCCGGACGAGGTGGAAGGGATGGTCGAGGACATAACGGTGCGCAAGGGCCTGGAAAAGGCCTTGAAGGAAAAAAGGGACGCCCTGAAGCATGCGGAGAAGCTGGAGGCCATCGGGAGATTGGCGGGCGGCGTGGCCCATGATTTCAACAACCATCTTACCGCGATTACCGGGTACGCCGATATGGTGCTCGAATCCATCAGCGCGGATTCGACCGTGCGCGGGGATATGGTCGAAATCCAGAAGGCCGGGTTGCGCGTTACGAAGATCACCCGCGACCTCCTCGCTTTCGGGCGGAGGCAGATGCTCCGGAACCGGATCATGGACCTGGATGGCGTCATTCGGTCCCTTGAGGCCGATATCCGTGGAGAGCTGGGAGCCGATCTGGGATTCGAGACTCGCCTGGACGCAAGCCTGTATCCGATCCGGGTGGACGCGGCGCAAATCGAAACCGTGATCCTGAATCTGGTCGCGAATTCCCGGGATGCCCTCCATTCAGGCGGGCGCATTACCGTGGAAACGGGGATCCTGGACATCCCGGATGAAGGGGGTGCCCAGGTATTGGAGTCGTATCATTCGGGGCCCTTCGAAACGATCCGGCCCGGGTATTATGTATCCCTGTCCATCGCCGATACGGGTGCCGGCATGGACCCGGAAACGGTAGCCCGGATCTTCGAACCCTTTTTCTCGACCAAGGGATGCAATAAAAGGAGCGGACTGGGGTTATCCACCGTATACGGAATCATCAAGCAGAGCAATGGACATATCTTCGTCAAAAGCGCGCCCGGAGCGGGGACGGAATTCAGGATCCTCCTCCCGGCGGTTTCGATTGGCCTGAAGGCCGAAGCCCCGTTGCGCCGCGTCCAGGCTTCCGCATAGACGAGGATCGCCGGTTCCGGCGACCCCGGAACGCCCAACAAATACGGCGAATTGGATTGAACTAGCCGGATACCGGGACCGCCTGCCGGTCCGGTTTTGGTACTTTTTCTATTTTTCCTCGAAAGTGACCCATTTCCCTTCGAGGAGATTCGCCCCACCTTTGAAAGGTTGAAATGGATATTCCCACCGTCCCCGATCACGCGATCATCCTCACGAATCTGTCTGGCGCCATTTTGAACTGGAATTCCGGCGCAACCGCGATTTTCGGATTCGGCCCGGAAGAGATAAAGGGACGGAACGCCTCCCTGCTTTTCTCGCCCGAAGCGGTCGCCAAGGGGGTCCCGGATCGTGAAATGGAAACCGCGCTTTCCACCGGAAGGGGTGGCGGGGAGGAATGGAATCTCCGGAAGGACGGAACCCGATTCCGCGGAGCCGGAGTCGTCTATCCGCTGTTGAAGGAAGACGGCGAGCCCGTAGGGTTCGTCCGGATCCTCCGCGATGCAGGCGCGCAGCCGGACGCCACCAAGACGCTTAGCATCCCGGACGGGAAAATGGATTTCGTCCTGGAGAACCTCAAGGATCACGCCATCTTCCTGATCAACAAGGACGGCCTCATCCGGAGTTGGAACAAGGGCACGGAACGGGTTTTCGGCTACAAGGAAAGCGAGGTCCTCGGGCAACCCTTTTCGACCATTTTCACCCCGGAAGACATCCAGGCCGGCGTTCCGGAAAAGGAATTGGTGGTAGCGCGGTCCGCAGGGAAATCCGAGGACGAGCGATGGCATCAGCGCAAGGACGGGTCCCGCTTCTGGGCATCGGGAGCGGTCATGCCGGTGCAAGGCGACAAGGACCAATCCGATTTCATCAAGGTGCTTCGAGACGCCACCGATCGGAAGCGCGCGGAGGATGCCGACCGGATGGAATCGATCGGCAGGCTGGCGGGCGGGGTGGCGCATGATTACAATAACATGCTTACCTCCATCATCGGGTATTGCGAATTGCTCGCGTCCTCGATTCCCGAGGACAGCCACCATCAGGGATGGCTCGAGGAGATGCTGGCTTCGGCCAACCGCGCGGCGAATCTCACGCGCGACCTGCTTTCGTTCAGCCGCAAGCAGATGATTACGCCCGTCCCTTTGAACCTGAACGAAATCATCCTGAAAATGGAAGGCATGTTCCGGATGACCTTGGGCGGGAATATCCAACTGCATACGGTGCTGGACCCGGATTTGGAAATGACCTACCTCGATAAGGGACAGATCGAACAGGTGCTCCTGAACCTGGCCTTGAACGCGAAAGAGGCCATGCCGGATGGCGGCGACGTCACGATCCGTACCGAGAGTTCGGCGGCCACCCGGAAGGTAGCCGCGAAAGCCGGCGCGGCCGAAGCCGCGAGCGCCGCAAGCGATGCGACCGCCTTGAACGCCAGCGCCGCAAACGCTTCCGGATCGGACGCCAAGCCTACGGGTCCTTCCGACGCGGACGGGACCATCGCGGTCAAACCTTACGTTACCGTGATCTTCAAGGACAACGGCAAGGGGATGGATGAGGAAACATCGGCGCATGCGTTCGATCCCTTCTTCTCGACCAAGCCCAAAGCGACCGGTTCCGTCGGCCTGGGCCTTTCAACGGGGTACGGCATCATCCAGCAGAGCGGGGGCACCATTTCCCTGACCAGCGTGCCGGGAACCGGAACGGAATTCGAGATCCACCTGCCGGTCTACGTTGAAAACGAGTCCGTCCCACCCCAGGAAAGGCTGATAACCAAGCAGACGGCCCCTTCCAGGGGAACGGGCAAAACCAGGACGGAAACCATCCTGCTCGTGGAAGATGAAGCCACGGTCCGGAGGCTGGCTTCGGAGGTCCTGCGCAAAAGCGGCTTCCGGATCCTGGAAGCCAAGGACGGCGAAGAGGGGCTGGCGATTTTCGAAGCCCAATCCCAAGCCATCGATATCGTGGTCACGGACGTGGTGATGCCCAAAATGAGCGGGCTGGCGATGGCGCGGAAAATCCTCTCCCGGAAACCCGATGCCCCGATCGTATTCATGTCCGGCTATTCCGAAGACGCCCTGTCCGCCTTGAACATGCCCGACAGGAAGTGCGTATTCCTGCACAAGCCGTTCAAGGTCCTGGACCTGCTCGCGAAGATCGACGAAGCGATCGCGGCCATGCCCGCGGTTGGCCCGAATTCCTGAACGGGGATGTGAGGTAGGGGAGACCTGGGGCCAAGCCTTCCGTGCGGATGGCCTGGCCCCGGACTTCGAAGGCCGATTCTAGACGGCGGGAGCGATGAGGTAGGCGTAAAGCAGGTCCTTCAGGCGCACCCGATCCAGCTTCATTGCATCCATTTTCGTATCCGCGACGGGCGAACCGTCCTCTTCCAACTTACGGACCTCATGGTCCAGGCTATCGTATTCGGAGAACAACTTTCCGAAATGGGCGTCCGATACCTTGAGCAGGTGGATCCGATCGGTATGTTCCGGGAATTCATGGTGCAAATCGTGATGTTCCAATTGCATGGAACCTCCAGTCTGAAGGGGAAAGCGTCCGGGCCCGGATGCCTCGAGGCCGCGAAAGGCCGCGGGCACCGGCCGCACACTTAGGATATACGGTATCCAGGACCGGGGGGTTAACTAAAAAGCAGGCATCCTCGCGGTTCAGGTGGGAATACCGCGCCCGCGGTTGAGAGTCCTTGCGCCGGGCCGATCCCGGAGGATACTTTTAAGGCTTCCGGTTCCGTGCGCGGGCCGCAACCCACCCAATATCCTCCCGAGGAGAACCATGACGGATACCTTCTCTATCCTGGTGGTCGAATCAAATCCCCAAGGGCTACAGCACCTGGTCGGCATCCTTTCCGGCGCGGAATACTCCGTGACAACGGCCGTATCGGCCCGCCAGGCCTTTTCCCTTCTTTTCAGCCAATCCTTCGATTTGATCCTGCTGTCGATCCAGCTTCCCAATGCCGATGGGCTTTCCATCGCGGCCCAAATCAGGAATCGGGAACAATCCCGGACCACGCCCATCCTGCTCCTTTCCCCGCCGGACGGATACGATTCCCTTGCCGCGACCGGTTTCGCCATGGGTAACGTGGATTTCCTGGCAAAACCGGTGCCTTCGGAGCTCCTCCTATCCAAGGTGAAAATCTGGGTGGAGCGCGCCAAGGAGTTCCGGAAGGATGCCGATCCTTCTGGACCCCGGGGAACGCCGCCGACCGCCATCACGGAGTCCAATCTCAAGGATCAGGATTCGCGGAATCGGGCCGCCATCGATGGCATGCAGGATACGGCCATTCTGTGGGAAGACTCGAATGGTTTCGTCGTCGCCAGCAATTCCCAGGTGCGCCGGATCCTGGGATACCAGGAGCGGGAAATCCTGGGGATGCACGCTTCGGAATTCTTTTCCAGGGAAGACCGGGATGCCGGCGTCCCGGAATGGGAGCTGCGGACGGCCATCGAGAAAGGCCGCGCCCTGGATGAAAGGTGGCACATCAGGAAGGACGGCTCGCGCATCTGGGGGGTGGGCCTGGTGACGCCGATTTGGAACGGCCCAGGGGAATTGGAGGGTTTCATCAAGATCCTCCGGGATCGCACCGACCAGAAGATCACCGAGGATCTGGCCCTCGATAGCGAGGAGCGGTATAAGCGCTTGCTGGATTCGACCGTCGAAGGGATCTTCGGATTCGATCTGAATGCCATGTGCACCTTCGCCAACGTCTCCTGCCTAAGCCTCCTGGGATACCCGGACGAGCAAGGGATATTGGGCCTCGATCTGCATCTTATCATGCCGCATGGTCCCGCCGAAGGGCGCCCATGCCAAGGTCGGGACTGCGTCATGGTTTCGGCGATCCAGGAGGAAAGGGAAATCCACAGGGAAGGGGAGTTCAAGCGGGCCAACGGCCAAATGTTTCCGGTCGAGTACCGGATCCACACGGTCCGCACCACCGGCGCGGTGATTGGCGCCGTCGTCACCTTCATGGATATCTCGGAGCGGAAAAGGACCGAGGCGCGGCTCAAGGCCATGGAGAGGCGATTCGCCCAGGCCCAGAAGCTCGAAGCCATCGGCAGATTGGCGGGCGGCATCGCCCATGAGCTGAACAATGACCTGACGGCGGTTATCGGGTACGGAGAACTGCTGCTGGATCGCATCGATGATCCTTTACTCGTGCGTCCCGGCCTCATGGAAATCCTCCAGAGCGGAAAGCGGGCCGCCGACCTGGTGCGGAAACTTCTCGCCTTCGCGGGAAAGCAACCTATCGTCCCGAGGCCCATCCAATTGGAATCCTTTCTCAAGGAGCGGTTCCCCCGATTCAGGGAAGCCGCGGGCGACAGGGTGCAATTGAGTCTGGAACTCGATCCGGACCTGCCTCAGGTGTTCTCCGAACCGACCCATTTGGAACAGGCCATCCTGAGCATCCTCGCGAACGCGCGTGAGGCCATGGCCGAGGAAGGCTCGCTGAGCATTTCCGCCCGCAAGCAGGACCTATCGGATCCGGCGGCGGCGGAGAGCCTGCTCGTGCGGCCCGGGATATACGATTGCGTTTCCATCCAGGACACGGGACGCGGGATACCGGTGGAGATCCAGGAACGGCTTTTCGATCCCTTCTTCTCCACCAAGGAAATGGGCCGGTTCGCGGTGGGCCTCGGTCTGTCCAGCGCGTACGGGATCATCCACCAATGCGGCGGGACCATCCATGTCGAGAGCAGGCCGGGAGAGGGCTCGGCCGTCCAGGTGTATCTTCCCACCAACCTTTACGTGAACCATCCGCAGGATGGGGAACGGGCGTATTGACCGATGAAAGCCATGGTCCTCAGGTGGCCCGGGCCGCCGGAATGCCTTCCCCTTGAATTGCGGGATGTTCCAGAGCCGCGGCCAGGCCCTGGGGAGATACGCCTGCGCGTGCTGGCCTGCGGGGTCTGCCGGACGGATTTGCATATCGTGGAAGGCGACCTCCCTCCCGCCAAGGCAAGCCTCATACCGGGCCATCAGGTGGTCGGCGAGGTGGATGCTTTGGGTCAAGGCGCGGAGGGATTCCGCATCGGGGAAACCGCCGGGGTCACCTGGCTCCATTCCACGGATGGGCGATGCGGCTACTGCCGGGACGGCCTTGAGAACCTCTGCGAGAATGCCCGGTTCACGGGCCTGCATGCGGACGGCGGGTACGCGGAATCCATGATCGTGCGGGCGGCCTTCGCCTTCCGGCTTCCGGAACGGTTACCGCCGATGGAAGCCGCGCCCTTGCTGTGCGCCGGAGTCATCGGGTACCGCTCCCTGAAGGTTTCCGGGATCAAGCCTGGACAGGCCTTGGGGCTTTTCGGCTTCGGGGCCTCGGCGCACCTGGCCCTCCAGGTCGCCTTGGGATGGGATTGCCGCGTCTACGCCTTCACGCGGGAGGAATCCCACCGGAGGCAGGCCTTGGCGATGGGAGCCGCCTGGGCCGGCGGTATCGACGAGGAACCGCCGGAACCCCTGCATGCGGCCGTAACCTTCGCGCCCTCCGGCCGGGTGGCGGTCGCCGCCTTGTCCCGGCTGCGCCGGGGAGGCACGGTGGCCATCAATGCCGTTCATATGGATCCGTTGCCGATGGTGCCGTACCCGCTCCTGTACCACGAGCGGGGCTTGAGGAGCGTCGCGAACCTGACGCGCCGGGACGTAATCGAGTTCCTGGATCTGGCCGCCCGCGGAACCATCCGCGCCCAGGTCAACCCTTTCCCGCTCGCGGGGGCCAACGGCGCCTTGGCCGCGCTCAAAGCCTCGGCCTTTCCGGGGGCGGCGGTTCTCCGCGTGCAGGGATGACCCAAACCATGCGAGGGGGTGTTCGGCAACCTCAGCGCCCGCGGGGAAACCTTCCCCTCTCAGGCTTGGCCCCGCAGGGTCCCAGCGGCCGTTTCCGGCAATACCGGATTGATGGCCATGCCGCTGCCCAATTCAAAACCGGCCTGGGTGAAAAGCCTCGGGAAGATGTCGATGTGCCAGAGGAAATAATCCTCGTCCTCGTCGCTTATGGGGGGAGAGACCAGGGACAGGTTGAAGGCCGGGTCACCCAGCGAGGCATTGAGTTTCCCGAAGACATCCTTCAACAATGCGGCCAGCAAGGCCATCCGGGCCGGCGAGACCTTGGAGAACCCGGGTTGTTGGGCGATGGGCATGATGCGGATTTGGTAGGGAAGATAGGAGGCATACGGTACGAAGGCGGCGAACTCCTCGTTCTTCGCCACGATCCGCCGGCCTGCCGCAAGCTCCTCATTCAGGAGGACCAGATGCAGGCATTTGAAGTTGCGATCGAAATAATCGGTGGCGATGGCATGCTTCTGCCGCAAGAGGTGCGGAACCAGGGGCGTAGCCAGGATCTGCCAATGCGGATGCCGGAGGGAAGTGCCTGCCTGGGCCCTGTGGTTCTTGAATATGATGATCGCCCTGAGGCGGGAATCGCCCATCAGGCCACGGTATCGCATTTGCAACACCGAAAGGATGCGCTCGATCTGGTCCGCCGGTTGCATGGCCAGGGTACGGAAGTGATCCGGGGATTCGATGATGACTTCATGGGCCCCGTAGCCGTCGAATTCCTGGAAGTGCCGCCCATTCTCGGTCAGGCCCCCCGCCGACTCCCGGGAGAGCGCCGGGAATTTGTTCAGGACGGCCCGGACGCTCCATTGACCCGGGTGCCGCGGGTCCGGAATGGAAAGGGTTTCCGGCCCGGTCCCGGCCTCGTGGCCGGGGCAGAAAGGGCAAGCGGAAAGCTGGGACTCTTCCACGGCGCCCGCATGGACCTCCCGGGGGCGGCCGGCCCTCTCGGGAGCGTAGATGACCCAATCATGAGTGGTGACGTCGTAACGCAGGAGTGACATGGACGGGAAAATACGCTTCGGCGCGATCGATATCGACCCATTTCGGATGTCCGGGGAGGATGCCCCGGAATCAAGGCATGAAGGCGCGCAGGACCGGTCCACCTTGGCCCGGGGATTCCATCCTGAGGAGGTATAATCCGCGGGGCAGGCCGGCCAAAGGCATGGTCGCGTATTCTTCCATGGAAATGGCCTGAAGGGTCTTTCCGGACAGGCCCAGGATGGAGGCTTCCGCCCGCCCGCCGGAACGGTTGCGCAGGACAAGGGCGCCATTCCGGAGGTCCGCCTGCATCCATCCCTGGCGCATCGGCCCGGTCGGCCGGATCCCGATCACGGGCCGGGTGGCGCTTACCCCGGTCAGGGTCATGGTCATGGACGCGGATGAGGCCGCAGCCGAGGAATCGGAGTACGCTTCGCTGGCCGTGACCTGGGCCCCGACTACGGGCAGGAAGGTGGTCGCGGTGGCGTCCCCGATGTTGATGATGACCTGGGTGAAATGCTTGTTGTCCCCGATGATGGTCTGGAATGCGGCGGCATACCGGAAGTTGGCTCCCAGCTTGGAAGCGGTGTGGAAGCCGAAAAAGGAACCCGAAGAGCTGTCCGTCACCGCAGGGGAGAAAAGCGAGGGCGCGATCAGGGAATCGAAATAATAGTCGGCGCGGTAGCCGGTCCCCTCATTGATGGAATCCGGCTTGGTGAGCTTCGCGCCTTTGGACTTGGTGAATCCGTTCACGGCCGTATCCACTGCGAAGACGTAGGTGACCGCGTTCCCGGCCCTGATCCCATGCGCGGCCGCGTAGCCGCCTTGATCCTGTGGGACGAAATTGATTTTCCCGGTGAAGGTATAATAGGTCGGAACCGGGAAAGCGTTCATGGCCCCGAGGGCGGCCAGGAGGAGCAAGGTCTTTTTCATGCGGACTCCCTGGAATGGTCTGGCGGGAAAGGTAACTTGTTCGCGACGGGCCGCAAGTGATCCCGATCACGGGGACCCCGTCATTTCCGGTAGTCGTCCGCGCGCAAACCGGCCTCTTCCATCAGCTTCATGAGCCACTTGCGGTCCACGTCCAGCATTTTCGCCGCCAGGGAGACGTTCCCGGCCGCTTTGGCCAAGGCCGCGGCGATGGCCTGCTTTTCCGCCTCGAATCGCGTTTCCTTGAGGGATTTCAGGGATGCCGCCGGCCGACCAGCGGCATCGGGATGCGGTTCCAATTGCAGATCCTCGACGTTGATTTGCCGGGAATCCGAGAGCAGGATGGCCTTCTGGACGACGTTTTCCAGTTCCCGCACATTGCCCGGGAAACCGTAGCCGAGGAGTCGGTTGCGAGCGGAGACGGAAAGGGTTTTCGCGGGAAGCCCGAATTGCAGGGCGTATTTCTTGAGGAGGAAATCCGCAAGCAGCAGGACATCCTGATCCCGATCCCGCAAGGGAGGCAGTTCCAGCTCCAGGACGGAAAGCCGGAAGAAAAGGTCCTGCCGGAAGCGGCCTTCCTTCACCTCGGCCGCCAGGTTGCGGTGGGTGGCGGAAAGGATGCGCACGTTGACCTTGATCGGTTTGGGACTCCCCACCCTGGTAATTTCGGATTCCTGGATCACCCGCAGGAGCTTGACCTGGAGGTTCAAGGGCAGATCGCCGATCTCGTCCAGGAAAAGGGTGCCTCCGTCCGCGGATTCGAAGAGTCCGATCTTGCGCTGGTCCGCGCCCGTGAACGCGCCCTTCTCATGCCCGAACAGTTCGGATTCGATCAGGTTTTCCGGAATGGCGCCGCAATTGAGGGCGAAGAACGGTCTGCCCGCCCGCGCGGAATTCGCATGCAGGAAGCGCGCCAATACCTCTTTTCCGGTCCCGGTTTCCCCCCGGATGATCACGGTCGCGTCGGTCAGGGCCACGCGCATGGCCAGATCCAGGACCTTCGCCATGACCGGGCTGGAATGGATGATGCCGGAACCGGTCCCCAGATTGTCGCTTTGGAGGCGGGCTATGGCCTCTTTCTGGCGGGCCAGCGCCCTGCGCTTCGCGAGGATCTCGCCGAAGAGGCGCCCGAGGGAATCGCAAAGCGCGCGGTCCTTCTCGGTAAAGGGGGTGATGCCGCCGATACGATCCATGTAAAGGTACCCGATGATGGAATCCGCTTCCCGCATGGCTACGCATAGGACCGAGGCGACCGCGTTCTTGTGCAGGGAGCTGAGGGAATTCTGTTCCTCCCAATCCGTATCCTGAAGGAGCACGGCATGGGGCGCGGCCTTGGACCAGTCGATGGCGCGATCGGAAAACCGTTCCAACCCGGAATGGGCCGGATACCTGGCGATGGTGGCCCGCGCACCCGTCTCCGGATCCTCCTCGACCACGCGTGCCGCATCGCATTTCAGCAGCCGCGAAACGCAAAGGACCAGGGAATGGAAGACGTCCGAATCCCGATCCCGGAGCAAGGGCACAACCGCATCGATGAAATCGGAAAGAGGCTGGGATCCTTCGGCCTCCTCGGGACCGCCCGGTTCCGTTTTGCGGGCCTCGCCGGGACCCGTCAGGAATCCGAAGGAGGTGTTTCCCAGGACCAGGCGATCCTGGTGGCGCACCTCCACGGGTCCGGTCGTATCCTTGCCGTTCACCTTGATCCGGTGATCCGGGGAGAGGCCCTGGACCGTATATCCGCCGTCGCGGAACAGGAAATGCCCGATGATGCCGGGCAATCCCTTTCCGGCAAGCTTCAGGGCGCAATCCTGCGATCCCCCGAAGGTGAAGATCCTGCCCTTCAGGGCGATTTCGGATCCGTCCGACTCATTGCGCAGGAGAGGATAGCCCGGCGAGGTCATATCAGGCTTCCCCTTTGCGGGCGTTTTTCCGGAGTCGGATGATTTTGCGTTGGAAGGGAAGGATGTCGATTTTCTCACGGTGGATCAGGGTTCCGTCCCGGTTCCCGCAGGCCAGGGAATGCTCGCCGGATTCCATGGGGATGCCCTCGGACGGGAGGGGGCGGCCCAGGGTCCGGGCGTCCAAGGTGAGGCTTTCGCAAGCGTCCGCGCCTTCCAGGAACAATAATCCGGCAAGCCTGCCGTCCGTCCGCTTGAACTCACGGAATTGGGCCGCGGACCGTGCGGTGCGGGTTCCCGATCCCTGGGAAGGCAGGAGCAACAGGGCCGCTTCGCCCTCCGGACTCACGGCCGGGAACCAGCTTTCCCTTTCCAGGCGTTTCCCGAAATGGAATCCCGCCGACAAGGCTAAGGCCAAGGCGGCCGCCGCGGCCGCGGCCATGGACCAGCGTTTGCGGCCTTTTTCCCTGGCCTGGGAAGGAAACCCGTCCAGCAGGCGGAAGGCCTCGGCGGAATCCGGATCCTCGGATAGGCATTCCGCAAGGAGCCAATAGGCTTCTTCGCCGCGTTTCGCGAACAGGAGCTGCTTGGCGGCCTGGAGCAATTGCCGGGAGAGTATCTCGGAAGATACCCTGGTGATCAGGGCCTTCCAGTCCGGTGTCTGGGCGGCCATGGGATGGGCGTTGAACATATCCCATAACTCCACCGCGGAAGCGGGACGGTCGCCGGGGTTGGCCGAGACCAGGGAATGGATCAGGCGATCCCAATCCGGACCGGGCGCGACTTCCAGGAGCACCTTTCCCAAGGCGTAGAGATCCGCCTTCATGAAGTCGATTTCCGGCCTGCCTTGCCATATCTCCGGGGCCATGTAGGCCGGCGTGCCCTTGACGGTCCCGATCATGGATTGGCCGCCTTCGCCCACCTTCTTGGAAAAGCCGAAGTCCACCAAGTAGACGCCGGAGTCCCGCGAGATGAGGATGTTGGCGGGCTTGAAATCCCGGTGCGCGTACCCGAGCTTGTGCAGGCCCGCGAGGGCGGCGATCATCGAAGCGGCCAAGGCGGCGCGATCCGCGGGGTGGGGTATGCCCTTCTCCAGGATCGCGTGCAGGGAGGCCCCCTTGATCCATTCCATCACGATGAAGATCTGCTGGCCTTGGGAGAACGCGTCGTATACGGCCGGGATGCAGGATATGGACATCTGCGCCTGGTTCCGGGCCTCGGTCAAAAGCTCCTGCCGGCGCTCCCCGTTCTTTTCGTTCAGGATCTTGACGGCGACCCAGCGATCCAGGATCTTCTGGCGCACCCGGTAGACCGAGGAGAATGAACCTTCCCCGACCGTCATGGGATGGGAGAACCCCTTGGGCAGCCTGGGGATCACGGCGTCTCCCTCAGCTTCTTTTCCGATAAGGCGAACCAGTAGAGCACGTCCTCGTCCTCGGGAAGGGTCTTCAGCGCCTTGAACCAATGCCCATGGGCGCTGCGGACGTCCCCCGCCTGCCAACTGAGCATCCCCAGGTTGAAATGGGAGGACGCGTCCGTACTGTCCATGCGAAGGGCCTTTTGGAAGAGGACTCCCGCCTTCTCAGCCTCCCCGAGTTTGCCGTACACGATTCCCACCAGGTTCAAAGGGCGCGGGTTCTTGGGACCGTGGTCGATGGACTTGGACAGGGAGGCGAGAGCGGCAACGGTGTCCCCGGTCTTCAATTGCTTGCGCGCCCGTTCGTAGTAGGCGTCGGTCAGGAGTTCGGAGAGGTCCTGGGAAGGCGCCAGGCTGCGGCAGGCCTCCAATTGCACCAAGGCGTATTGGAAGGAGGCGCTGTCGTCCTCCGCATAGGCCTTTTGCAGCAGGGCCTGCCCCAGGCCCAACCGCGCATCGTAAAGCTGGGGATTCTTTTCCACCGCGGATTGGAAGAAGCGCACGGCCATGGGGTAGTCCCCGAGGCTGAGGCTGATCCTGCCCTTTTCCACGGGGGTGCGCTCGCAGGCGGCGAGCAGGATCGCGAAGGCGCCATATGCGGCAAATACGGCCAGGCCGCGCCGTTTCCCATTGCCCGTGGGGCCCATGCCGCCCATGCCGTTCACCATGCCCATCCGCGGCTCCATTTCATCGAGGCGCCAAGGTCCCACCTGGGTATCCAGATGGGCGTCACGTCCGCCAGGGTCGACCAGTTCCGTTTGACCATGCCGTTCAGCGCCAGGGAACCCCATGCGGCGAAGGCGCGGCGGATGGAAAGTTCCGCGCCTGCCTGGCTGTCCACGCGCATCCGCTTCTTCTCCGAAACCGGCGCGGAGCCATAGCGTTCCTGGAAGCCCCCGTTTTCCTGGACGAGGAGGGCCGAGTAGCGCCTTCCGTCGGCCTGGTTGAGCGCGAATCCGCGGAAGCCGGCCGTTACGCCCCCGGACCCCGCAGGCAGGGCGGCCTCCGTCCAGGCATAGGCCTCGGGATGGATGTTGACGGCGACTTGGCCGCCGATCTCGCCATTGCACGAAAAGGGGAGCGGGAATCCGTACCCCAGGGAGGGAAGGACCGTCATGAAGGATTGCGGCGCGTAGGTCGAGGTTTTCCGTATCCCTGTATTGGACGTGTATTGGAGGTAGGTCGAGATGCCTTTCGCAGGGAGGGTATCCTGGAAGCTACTGTCCCGGTAATGCACCGGTTTCGCCTTGAGCACGTCGTCCACATACATCACCTTTTCGGCGCCCTGGTACCGGATGGGTTCGACCAGGATGCCGGAAACGGAAAGGGAATAATTGAATCCCCATCCGTCCCGCAGGGAGTGGTCCCGGTAGCAGGACGCCCCGATGACGCTGAAACGGTTTTCCCCGGCTTGGTCCAATTCGGTTTCGAGCACGCCCTGGATCATGGTGATTCCCATCCCGGATAAAGATAGGAAGTTGGCTTCGAGCCTATACGCCGATACCAGGCCCGTTCCGGTGACCTTGCCCAGTTCCGAACCCACCGATACGGAAAGGCCGTCCTTGAAGACATCCTCCGCCTTGAGACGCACGCCGGTGCGGTAGTCCAGGGAGTCCTTCATATAGGATTTGCTCAAATCGTATTCGAGTCCGCCTTTCCAGGTGGTCCGGCCGGATCGCAGCAGAGGCCAGAGCAGCTGGCCCCGGTGCCGGAATTGGGGACCGGAAGCCCGATATCCGCCCAGATCCGTACCGAACGGATATTCCGTGGCGGAATGGTTGTCCTCGCCGAAATACCCCGAGTAGAACCGGATATTGAATTCATGATCCCGTTTGGACGGGGCAACGGGTTTTTCGGCCAGGGAATCCGCGAGCAGGACCGCATCCCCGGTCAATCCGGCTCGTTGGTACAGGCGATACCTCTGGCCCAGGATGGTTTCCCGGAACGGGCCGGCGGGAGGCGGATTGATGGACAGGTTGAAAGCCATGGCCGTATCGAACGCGGAATGGGCGAGCGCCGCTTCCGCCAGGAAGAAGTAGAGGCTGTCCTTGGACATTCCCAGGCGATGTGCCTCCATGAACAGATCGAGGGCGGTATCCGGCCGGTTATCCTCCAGGGCCTGGGCTCCCTTTTCGGCAAAGGAACGGAACGAGCCGGCCGGGGCGCCCGCGGTATCCGTGGCGGCAACGCCTTCGGCAACGGCCTCGGCCAGGCAGGGCGGAATCCCGAAAGCCAGGAATCCGGAAAGGATGGAAAGCGCCCCTAGGGCGTTCCGACGCGTGCGACCCATGATGGGCTCAATTATACAACTCGACGGGATCGGATTCAGGGGACGCGGAAGGGAATCGGCACCCGCGAAGCCGCGGTTTTGCGGATTAGCCTTCCCGCCAGGTCGTAGATCCGGAAACCTTCGGACTCCTTGCGGCCTGGGAGCCGGCGCATGGCGGGAATCAGGATGGGGGAAGGAGGAGCGAACTGCAGGGTGGCGATGATGCCGGCGTAGTAGTCGACGTTGGACACCATGTCGGTGGAGTCCCCGATAGCGTAGATTTCATAACCCGCCTCGCCGACCGCGCCGTAGCGCATGAATTCGCAATAGGTAGGGTCCCCATCGGCCGGATAAAGGACCGAAAAGGCCTCCGGGGCCCACACCGATCCGAGTTTGACGGCGGAAGCGGAATCGTAGAAGGCAACCGCGCCGTAGGGGTAGGCCGAGGTCTCCACGCTCAACTTATACGCGATGAACTGCGCTTGGGTCCAGGATTCCGGAGTGGGATAGGTGGCTTTGTCGATGGAGTACTTGAGGATGGAAATCTGGCTGCGGTGGACCCGGGAGCCGTCCCTGAAATAGTGCTGATCCGGTTTGGCCTTGACCTGGATCCAATCGGCCGGGAGGGTGATGGCGTAGCCGAGGCTGGAGTCCGAGATTGTCGTTGCGGAGGTCGGGGGGGAGGCGAGGGAAGTGAAAAAGGCGGAGAGGGCGAGAAGCGAACGTAAAAAAGACCGCGATCTCATTCTCTCAGCTCCTTGAATTCCGACTGCTTTTCCTTCCTCCTATTGTCCAGGTCCGAGAGGACTTTGTCAACCCGCGCCTTGACTTCCGGAGGCAGGGCCTCCATTTCCTTTTTGCGTTTCTCGAGCGCATCTTTTTTCGCATTCTCCGCGGAGGCGGGATTCGCGGGTTTAGCGGCGGCAGACACCGGGAGGCCGCGTGCGGAATCGACCTTCGACCTGCCTTCCTGCGGCAGGGTCTTGAGGATATCCGAATACAAGGCATCGTAGGCCTTGCGGTTCGCGGATGGCGGAGCGGATTTCTCCTTGGCCTGGGATGCGGATTCGCCTCCGGCCGGTTTATCCTGGGCCGCGGCCATGCCTGCCAGCAGGATGAAGAAGGGTATGACGCGTGATTTCCACATAGGCTTGCTCCAGAAAATACTTCGGGCGGATGCGCCCATCAAATAAGGACGGATCGGCGGACGGAAAACCGGCGCCCCTCCCAGAGCGCCGCCCCCGCCCGGATCCCATCAGGGATTCTTGGCGTCCGCCTTGCGATCTTCCAGGCGTTTGGCAACGACATCCTTGGCCTTGGTGGCGCGTTCCTTGGCGCCATCCGGCAGGCTGTTGAGGGCGTCCAGGGCCTTTTCCAGGTTGGCCAGGGCGGCCGCCTTCTTTTCCGTGATCATGGCCTGGATCTCCTCGGGCGTTTTGCCTTGGGACTTCATGGCATCGATATCGGCCTTGGCGGCCTTGGCGGCCTCGCGCGCGGCGGCGATCTTCTCGGCGACGCCGGCGGGCAGGCGGCCCATGGCATCGGAATATTTGGTGGCGGAAATGGCCTTCCCGGTGGAGTCATGGCTGGCGGGGTCGACGGGCTTGCCTTGGGCGTATGCGCTCGAACCCAGAACCAGACCGAAACATAGGGCGGAGAGTAGGGCTTTCATGATCGATCCTTTGTAAAGGAAGGGTTTCTTTAACCAATCAGAGCAATGGCGGTGCCAACCCGATGGACTCGTGAATCGGGGTGGAAAGGCCGTTTCCGCTTCGGGAAGGGCGTACGGCTTGGGGTCGAATCCCCCCAAGGATCCGGGTTCGGGCTTCAGCATCCATCCCAAGGGCTCCAATCGTCGCGGGTTACGGGGCTTGGGGCCATAACGCCCCATTTCCTTCCTCCCTTCGGATCATCCCATCTTGCGGCCTCCGGA
Source organism: Fibrobacterota bacterium (assembly GCA_028287465.1). Lineage (GTDB taxonomy): Bacteria > Fibrobacterota > Fibrobacteria > UBA11236 > UBA11236 > Chersky-265. The sequence goes on along the minus strand of JAQBPO010000006.1, from coordinate 17,967 downwards.
TCCATGGTCGGGTCAGGCAAGGCATCGGTAAAAAAGGGAGGGAAATACAAAAGCCGGCTTTAGAGCCGGCTTTTGCCTGGTTTTGGGGTTCCGGAAAGCCGGGGATTAAGACGCGCTTTGGGATCCCGAGGGATCGCCAACGGGAGGATCATCCGAAGGCGGATTGTCCACGGGGGGATTATCGACGGGAGGATCGTCCACGGGCGGCTTATCGGCGCAGGCGCCGAGGTAATCGCCATGGGCGAGATGGGCCCGGACCGCCGGAGCTCCTACGGAGAGGGTATGGGCATTGGCCGGATTGCCCGGGGGGAGATGGCAAATCGTCACCTTGCCTACGCCGCCGCTACCGCTGTCGGGAGCGGTTCCCTGGGTGCGCAAGGCGGCATCGGAGGAACTCCCCATGGTTCCGTCCCCGGAAGGGACGCAACCGATAAGAGCGCCGGAGGCCAAGGCCAGGCTGAGACCGAGAATCGATTTGAGAGATTTCACGCTTATCCCTTTCGAAGAATGGAATGGCTCCGGTTCCGGAACCTCCGGAACCCGACCCGGTCTATCCTTGAGCAAGAGCGGAGCCAAACCCGGCGGCGCGCAGGCAGGGTGGAAAAGACCACCTTCCCCGGGTTTCGCAATCGAGGTATTGGGGTGGGCCCACCCCATGCGCCCGGGATGCGGGCCCAAAGAAGACCCCAAGCCGTTTCAATACCCCGGGTTAGGAGGGCGGGGTGGATAGGCCCCAGTCTCCCTGCGGCCTATCGCAAAATCCATTAATGGAGATCCGCTCAGGAATGGGGGAGACCCTCACCTTTATCATCCCCGGATCCTGGAATGGTTTGCACCTGGGGCCCGCGAAACGTAACTCCGATTGAAACCAGGAGTCTCCATGAATGTTTACGGATTATTGATAGCAGACCACGAAAAGGCCAAGGGCATGTTTGAGGCCATAAAGGATTTGTCGGAAAAGGAAGTGAAGGAGCGGGAACGGCTTTTCGCGGAACTCAACCTGGAACTCTCCGTGCACATGGCCGCCGAAGAGAAGTTCTTCTACCCGGAAATCCTGCCGGAAAAGACGACCCATGCGAAATCCATGGAAGCCTTCGAGGAGCATAACGTCGCCAAAACCTTATTGAAGGAACTCGAGGCCGAGGATAAGGGGACCGAAGCCTGGACCGCCAAGTTCAAGGTACTCTACGAGAATATCGAGCACCACGTGAAGGAAGAGGAACGGGATATTTTCCCCATGGCCGCGAAGGTCCTCTCCGAAACCGAAGCGGTGAATATCGCGGAGGAAATCCTGGAGTACAAGGAGACCTTCGCGCCCGTCATTTCCGAATGACGGCCTGATCGCCCAGGGGAAGGCCCACCGGCAGCTTGACCGATTCGGCCCTATTCGATCCGGGTTGGCGGAGCGAGGTTCCCCGGGGTCCCGTGCAAGGGCGTTCCGGATTTCCGATCAGGGGACGGCGCCAATCCCGGTCCCGCGCAACCGGATATCGTCCATCCAGAATCCGGTGCCGTTATAGCCCCCGATCTGCACCCGCAGGATGGTCTTCAATCCCTTATCCGTGATTCCCGCATTCCTGGTCGGGAACCGGTATTCCTTCCAATCCGGCGAAAGATCCATAGCGGTCCAGGCCGATAGCCAGCCCGTGCCGTCCTTCCAGAATATCTCCACGTGGATCCTGCCGCTGCCCTTCGCGAACAGGGACAAGGTATCGGCCTTGCCCAGATCCGCGGGCGCACCGCTCATATCCATCACGGTGCGGATCCAGTCCTTGGGGCCGTATCCGAGCGGCAAGGCGTAGGTGATCATCATGCTCTTCCCGCGATACGCGCCCGCGGAGGTGATGCCTCCGGACAGGTTCTCGGTGGAAGGGACGATGGTCGCGCCGACTCCCATGGTTTCCGAGGACCAGGCCCCGACGCCGGGACCTATTCCCGGGAACAGGTTCGTGGCGTTCCCGTCTTCGAAATCCTCAAGCAGCAGCCCATAGGAACTGGGCTTGGGCACGGTATCGATCGGCGGCTGGGTCGACGTATCCGAGGGGGGGACGTAAATCGTCGAGTCGCCGGGTTGGAGGGTGACGACCATGAGGGTCGCATGCGTGACCACTCCCGCGGATACGCGCTCCGAGACCACGACGAACGGGCCTTTCGGCAGGCTGTCGAATCGGAAGGCGCCGAGGGAATCGGGCCGGGCGGAATAAGGGGTCCCCGCCAACCAGAGGATGGTGCTGTCGGCCAATCCCGGAACGCGGCCCTTGAACCTGGCCGACTGGGACAGGGTGTCGGTCCCGAAATCGGAATCGGCCTTCCCGGAATGGACCAAGCCCCGGCGATACAGTACGCTTTCGCCGGCCCGTCCCCGGATCTCCAGATCATAGGTCCCGGCGGGGAGGGCGTGGATCCGGTATCCGCCTACGGAATCCGCGCTCGCGGAGGCGATCCAGGATGGATGTCCGTAGAGGGAGTCCGCGGTCCGGTACAGGAGCACCTTGGCGCCGGCTTCGTTCCGTTCGGATCCGATGCTTCTCACCCGGCCGTAGGCGTCCCCGGCTTCGCTGCCGGATCCGCCGGCGACGGGTTCCGTCGGGGAAGAGGGTCCTTCGCCGATGCAGGCGGTGAGCCATAGGATGGCGGCTAGATACAAGAGCAGGGTGGTTGCGGTCCGGTAGGGGTGCCGTTTCCGTGCGGCGGTTCCGCGGGTTCGATCAGATCGCATCGGTCCCATCCTTCTTTTTCCGTGAACGCGATAAGGCGATGAATCCGATATGGAAGACGCGTTCCGGATTGGGATCCTCATTGGAGATCGCCATCAGATGGGCCCGGAAATCCCGGATCTCCCTGCGTATGCGCTCGAAGTTCGCTTCGGACAGGGTCAAGGTGAGCGAAGACGCGCTGCGCAGGTCCGGCGGGACCAAGTCCAGGGCTTCGCAATTGAGGGCCAGGTTGGCCCGATGGTACTGATCCAGCATGGTCGAGTTCACCAGGTCCCCGGAGGTGATGAAGGCCTCGGTGAGCGAATAATGGCCCTCCTTCTCCAAGGCTATGAAACCGTTCTTGGACAGGAACTTCACCGCGTTCTCGGCCTGCACGGCCGTGATGGGAGGGACGACCATGCGCGCCAGGGCGTTGAAGTCCCCGCGGAACCGCGTCAGGGAAATGACTTCGCGGACCACGGGATAGTACCACCGCTTGAAGAACTTCAGGCGCTTGTCGCTGAGGGAGAGTTCCGGGTTCGCGGCGCGGAGGCGCAGCAGATCCTTGAGGAGCGCCTGCTTCGGCTCATGCCGTTTTTCGTTCCCGAATTCGACGAGCTTCTCGAAATATTGCTGCTCGCGTCCGCTGAGCCCGAGCGCGGCGCAGAAATTCGGGACGTATTTCCGGTTCAGCCTGAGGCTGGCCTTCAGCACCTTGACCAGGTAACCAGAACCGGGAATGCCCGCCGCCGCCAGGAACCTCCTATGGGAGAATCCGGGATCGGTTTTCCTGCGATGCTCGAAAGTATCGCGGAGGTAGTCGCGGTACCCGAAGTACGCGAAAGGGCGGGGAGCCTCGAACCGTTCCATTGCCATCCTATGTTACGCCTGGGCCATGGGTCGCGCAATCCCTAGTGGAACGCGCCAGGTTGGGGTTTTTGATCCGCGGGCGCATCCTCGGCCTGGAACAGGCGGATGATTTTCGAGCGGAATGACTCCGCGATCCGCGCGCTGATGGGATGGGCCGGCGATTCGAACTCCACCGGCATCCTTTCCCGTTCCCACCGGGCGCTTACGGCCCTCCCTTCATCCACGATGCCCGTCAGCGAAGCGAAATCCGCTTTCGCCCCCGGTTGCGTTGGCGATTCCGAGGGTAACAAATGCGTTACCTCCCTGAATCCGTTGTCGGTCGATTCGTATATCGGCATGCCGTTCCCCCTGCTTACCTGATTCCAATCTAGGGGGTCAGGGGGGATTCCTGCCCGCCGATCCGCGAAGCGTCCGGAAAAAAACTCCGCGCCTGAAGGCCATTCAGGGCCAATCGGCCGGATTGAAAGGGGTTTGGGGGAAATTTAGGCGGAAACATCCCGGAATAGTGGAAACGCCAAATCCGATGGGCGTCCCCAAGCTTCGAAAACCGCCCGGCCCTCACCCGTATCCGCCGAGGGCCGGGTAAGGGACGGTCCCTCCGGATTCAAGGAGCGCGGAAAAAAGTAGTTTATCCCGATGCGACGCCATCGATCCCATTAATCATGCCCTTTATCCCGGTAAAAGGCGATAATCTGGATCAATCCCAATCCCTTCCCGAACAATCCGGATGGATGAACATGAAATTGATTTCGAAGAAGAAAAAGCTTTTCCCGATCAGCGAACCGTTGCTGGAATATTTGAATCATTATACCCGCACGAGGGATCTGCCGGTCCGCTATGAGGATTTGCTGCGCTATACGGAAGCGATCCCGTTGCTGGACAAGAATGAAAAGGACACGCTGTGGGCGACCTGCATGTATAGCCATAGCGAGGAAGAGGAAATCCATAAGGGCCTGACCCAGATCTACTCGCAATTGAAGGCGGCCGGCGACGTGGCCATTACCGATCACCTTTACGTGGAGCGGGTGGATTTCTGCACTTTCGGTAACTCGAACCCGTTCCGGGTGCGCATCGTGAACCTGTACAACGACAACTACGATCACTTCTACGTGAAAAAGGCCGATGCGTCGCGCATCTACGGCCTGGAGCTGGAAGACATCCTATCTCCCAACCGGATCAATTACCTTGTCTGCGAGAACACCCTTATCGAAGAGCATATCGCGGGCATCCCGGGCGACATCTTCCTGGGCGAAATCCTGGACCGCCCATCCACCAACAAGGTCCGCATCGCCAAGGAATTCGTGAAGTTCAATGAACGGTGCGTCGCCCGGCTGCTGGGGGACATGCGGGCCTACAACTACGTAATCGATATCACCCCCGATTTCGAGGACGAGCAATACCGGGTGAGGGCGATCGATTTCGATCAGCAGAGTTACGAAGGGAAGATCCAGGCCTACCTCCCGCACTTCTTCCCGGACAACAAGAAGGTGGTCGATTTATGCGGCCAGATCCTGAACCCCCAGACGATCCGCCAATACCAGTTGGAAGAGCGGACCCTTATCGCCAGAAGGTTGAACTTCGCCAAGAACCAGGTGGTCATGCTTACCGAAGCCATGCGGTTCGGAGAGCTTTCCCTGCCCGAAAAGACCCAGGAGCTGAAACTGGGATTGCAGCGATTCCATAAGGACGATCGGTTCCTGCAATGCGCCAATATGGGGGATCTGGTGGTGCTGAACCTCGAGATCACCTTGGCGTACAAATTGGGAACCTGAGGGCCGCGCGGACCACGGCCTTGGCGCTCCGGCTGCAAATCCCCCTCTGACCAATCGGATAATTCCTACGTTTCGATGGATGGAATGCCCCAAATGCAAATCGGAAATGGAATTCGCCACCCTCGAGAACATGCGTGTGGACCGCTGCCTGCAGTGCCAGGGAATCTGGTTCCGCGAAGGCGAGCATAAGCTGCTGCGGAAGGTGAAGGGCTCGGAGTTGATCGATATCGGCTCCGAGGAGATCGGCCGGGATTTCAACACCGCCGTCAACGTCCCCTGCCCGGAATGCGGCGGCATCATGGATCGGAGCGCCGACAAATCGCAACCGCATATCCATTTCGAGATCTGTTCCGCGGGCCATGGGGTCTTCTTCGACGCGGGCGAGTACCGGGACTTCAAGGAGACGTCCATCGGCGACCTCTTCAAGCGCATCACCGCGGCCCCTCCCGGCCGGAACTGACGGTTCCGGCGTAAACGCGTCATTTGCGCGTTACCCCCTTGGAAAGTTTGGGTTCCTGACGTTGCTTGTGGGGAAGAACGTTTCAACACTTTAATCCCTTTTGACCGGTTACACCCGGTTCCCCGCGATATGATGGATAAGCGCCGCCGGGGGTTGGCCGGGCGCGGACTTCAACATGGGGGATTCGATGAAGGATGCGATCGCACGCTCCGCAACGACCATGCGCTTGGCCGAGAAACCGGTCGCAAAGCGCCTTGGGGGATCGGCCATCCTCCTCGCGGCCCTCGCCGCATTCGCCATGCCCTCCAAATCCGAATCCCACGAGGTCATCGGCTATTACCCTTCCTGGCAGTGGTATGACCGGGAACATAAGGTGCGTCCCGCGACCATTCCCTACGAAAAGCTGACCATCATCAATTTCGCCTTCTTCAAGCCCAATGCGGACGGATCCCTGAGCGGCACGGATTCCTGGGCGGACGACAATATCCTGAAGGGGGACATGGATTGGAATACCAACGGGTATAAGCCGAATACCTCCCTCATCGACCTCGCGCACCAGAAGGGCGTCAAGGTGATGGTCTCCATCGGGGGTTGGACCCTGTCCGACCTGTTTCCCTCCATCGCCGCGGATGCCGGCTTGCGCGCGAACTTCGCTTCGGCCTGCGTCAAGGCCATAGTGGATTACGGCTTCGACGGGATCGATATCGATTGGGAATACCCCGGATACGCCGAGCATAAGGGTACGCCTGCCGACAAGGTGAACTTCACCCTCCTGCTGCAAGCCATCCGCGCCAACCTGGACGCCCATGAAAGGGTGACGGGCAAACCGTACCTGCTTTCCGCGGCCATGCCGGCGGCACCTGCCCGGGTGGCGGAAATCGAGATGGCCAAGGTGGCCGGCATCCTGTCCTTCTGCAACGTGATGACCTACGATTTCTTCGGCGCCTGGGATCCCGTGACGGGTCACAATTCGCCCTTGTATTCCCAGGCCCAGGGCGATCCCGCCTTCAGCCTGGACGCGGCCTACCGCCTCTACCATGAGACCTACGGAATCCCTTCGGACAAGATCAACGTGGGCGTCGGGTTCTACGGGCGGACGTTCAAGGGAACCGCCTTGTTCGGTCCCCATCAGGGATCGGACGGTTCGACCTTCTCGGCGGACGAGGGCACGCCCATGTATTACAATATCGTGAAGGCGATGGCCGGAGGGACCTATCAGCGGTTCTGGGACGCTAAATCGCAGGTTCCCTATGCCGTGGACCAGGCCAACAATTCCATGATCTCCTATGATGACCCGCAGAGCGTGGCGTTGAAGGCCGCGTACGTCAAGGAGAAGAAGGCGCGCGGCGTCATCATCTGGGAAATCACCGGGGACGTGATGGAGAACGGCAGCACGCCCTTGCTGGATGCCCTGCATGCGGGCTTCGGGGCGGGAGGCGGATCCCCGTCCTCGTCGATCAAGGCGGAAACCCGGGTTTCGGCCATGGGCAAACCGTTGCGGTCCGATTGGATCGGAGATGGGAAGATCGCCTTGTCCGGAGGCAGGCCGGGCGGCATACCCGTGCGGGCCTCCTTGCGGGATTCCAGGGGCCGAACCGTGCGGGCCTGGGGAATCCCGGCGGGGAACGGGAGCGGTCTGGAACTCGACCTGGGGACGACTTACCTCGAGACCGGTCTGTTTCTGATGGAAATCCGCTATGCGGACGGCTCCCTCGCGCAAGGGAAGCTGCTCATCCCTTAGAAAATCCTTTCCCTGCGGGCCGTCGGACACTTATTTCTGGATATGAAAAAAGCACCGACGCCCAGAAGAAACGCCTTCATTTTCGCCTCCCTTTGCCTATGGGCCATGCCGGGCCTATCCGGAGCCGAAGGCGTTTCCCTCCCGGTCCTGAAAACAACCTTGCCCGCGAGTTGGGATGAAAGCTGGTTCGGCTCCCCGGTCGTGTATGATCTGGACGGCGACGGCGCCAATGAGATCATCGCCGCGCGCCATAGCGTCCTCTACGTATGGAACTCGAAGGACTCCCTGGCCTGGCGCGCCGCCGTCGGTTCCAACGGCACCCTGGATGAGGTCCATGGCGGGGACAGGCAATACGCCGGTCCCGTCGTGGGCGATTTCGACGGAAAGGGCAAGGGCGAAATCGCCATCGCCTACGGGAACAAGGTCGCCGTTTACGACGATCAGGGCAAGCTGATGCCCGGCTGGCCGCAGGCCTTTCCGGGGCCGGCGGGGGAGATCCGCTCGCTGGCCGCCGCGGATCTGGACAAGGACGGGCAATTCGAAATCCTGGCGGTCAAGACCGGTAGCGGGCCCGTTACCATGGCCTTCACCCTGGCCGGGGCCGCCGTGAAAGGTTGGCCGCAATCCAAGGGCTGCGACAAATGCAATGAATACGGCGGCTACAACCAGAACATCGGCGCGGCCGATCTGGACGGGGACGGCAAACCGGAGGTGGTTTCCAGCTACGATATGGCCTATATCGGCATCATGCACGGGGACGGGCAACCCTTCGCGGCCGATTCCGCCTTTTCGAAGGCGGGACCCTGGGCTTCCAGCATCCCCATGTTCCATGACCTGGCCTTGGCGCAACAGGGGTCCGGCGAGGACGGCAAGGATAGGGACGAATTCACGAACTCGCCTCCCGTATTCGCCGATGTGGACGGTGACGGCAAGCCGGAGGTGATCCTCTATTCCAACCATGAAAAGGCCGGGGATACGGCCGGGTACGGAAACTGCCTATGGGTCCTGCATCCCGACATGACCCGGGCCAAGGGTTTCGAGAAGCCGCTCTGCTCCGATGCGCCCATCTTCCAGGGCTCCTACAACAACCTGGTCGAAACCACTCCAGCCCCCGCGGTAGCCAACCTGACCGGCGATGCGCGGCCGGAAATCGTGGTGCCTTCGAACGACGGTACCATACGCGGCTTTTCCCCGGACGGGGTCGAACTGTGGAAATACACCTATGACGCGAACGGGGAGCCGTGGATCATGGCTTCCGAAGCGGTCATCGGGGATCTGAACAAGGACGGCAGCCCGGAAATCGTGTTCACCACCTATAGCGTCGAGCAGAACGTATCCCACCTCACCATCCTGGACGCGGCCGGTAGGATGCAGCGCAAAGCGACCCTGAGCAATCGCGGCGCCATGGGCGCGCCCACCCTGGCGGACGTGGACGGCGATCATAAACTCGACATCATCATCAGCCTGAAGGACGTGACCGGCGCAGGCAAGGGCGGCGTGCAGGTATGGACCGTCGCGAGCGCGGGGGATTCCCGACCCGCCTGGCCCACCGGCCGCGGGAATTACCTGAGGACCGGGCAGGGATTCGGCGCCGCGGCACCCGTCGCCATCCGGAGGCCCGCCGCGAAGCCGAAACGGTCCATGGCCCGGTACGATCGTTTTGGGATGTCGGGTCCATGGTTCGATCTGCTCGGGACCAGGGCGAAGGATGCCGGCGCCGGCGCAAAAGGGCCGCGCCTGCTTTTCGCTCCGGTTCCCTGAGGCCGCGGGATTCCCTGGGCCCCGGAGGTTTCCCGGTCGCCGTCTTCGCGCGAATCCCTAATTCCGGATATAGGGCTTCCCTAAAGACGGCCTCGCGCACGGCGCAACTTGCAACGCGTCCCGTAAACGGATACCTTCGGCGCTCCACAAAGGGAGAGCCGCCACATGATGCGCAAGGTCTTTGGATTCCTGCTTTTGATCGCTTCGCTGATTCGTCCCCTGCACGCCAGCTTCGTCCAAGCCCGGCAAGAGCGGGTCCGCCAACCTGACGGGAGCCTCATCCCGGTTACCGTAACCGGGGATGAATTCTTTTCCCGGATCACGGGCCCGGAAGGCTGCGCCATCGTCAAGGATCCCAGGAGCGGGTGGTACGACCTGGCCCGCCTGGACAAGGACGGTTCGGGATTGGAGAGCCGCGGCATCCATTACGCACCTGGCCTTAGCCGGGAAAAAAAGGCCGGGTCCCTGGGTATCGAAGTGCCCGCGGAAAAGGTCAAGGAAATCCGGACCCGCGGGTGGACCCGCCGGGAACGGGGCCTGGTCCTGCCACCCGGGCCCAAACGATCCCTGCGATCCCTTTTCTCCCGGCCTTCCGCCGGCAATGTAAACGGCGGTTATACCGGATCCATCCTGGGACTGACCTTGCTGATCGATTTCCCGGACGTCCCGGCGAACCATTCCGCGGCCCTGGTGGATACCCTGATGAACGGGGCCGGGTATTCCCGCCCCGGAGTCGAGAACACCGTGTACGAGTATTACGCGGAGGTATCCGGCGGCAAGTTGCAATACAAGAACGTGGTGATGCCGTACTGGTATCGGGCCCCGCATCCCCGTGCCCATTACGAGGACCTCCCGGCCATGCATGACCTGATCCGCGAGGTCCTGGCCTACCTGGATGCCCGGGGCATGGACTTCAGCCGATTCACCGTGGATGCCGATGGGCAGATCCGGGCCCTCAACGTGCTTTACGCCGGGGGGTTCGACGGCGTGAACGGGGCCCTTTGGCCCCATACCGGCGTGTTGGAGAACGGCGATTTCCATGCGGACGGGGTATTCTTCTCGCGCCACCAGATCACGGGACTGATGGTCGATTACCCCTACGTCGGGACCATCTGCCATGAGAACGGCCATATGCTCATGGGATGGCCGGACCTGTACGATCCGGACGGCGGCGGCGTGGGCGTGGGTCCTTACAGCATCATGGGCTTCGACAACTGGGCGGCGCCCCAGAGGCCCGATGCGGCCCTGCGCTATTGGGCCGGTTGGGACGAGGTCGTCGATATCACCGCCGCTCCCTCCGGAGTCCGATTCACCCTGGGCGCCAATCAGAACCGCATCTACAGGTTCCGGCATCCGACCAGGCCCGAAGAATATTTCCTGGTGGACGCGCGTCCCACCCGGTCCCGGCATTGGCCCCAGGATCACGGAGGCCTCGCGATCTGGCACGTGGATCGGGACGTATGGAACAATGACCGCGAGGCCATGACCGAGGAGAACCATTACAAGGTGTCCCTGGAGCAGAGCAATGGCCTGTTCAACCTCGAGGCCGGCCATGGCGAGGACAACCAGGATTTCTTCTTCCATGCCGGGACCCGCACGGTCTTCCATGACGGAACCCTGCCCAACTCGCGCTGGTGGAGCGGCGATGAATCCCACTTGCACCTGACCGGCATCACCGCGGAACCCGGCCCCGACGGCTTCATCAGTTTCGAAATGGGCGCATGGCCCGCTCTCGAAAGCCATACCATCCGGACCGTTGCGGGCACCCAGGGCCAGGTCATTCCCTTGCCCGCGCCCTGCAACCTGCCCCATGGAGCCGAAGGCGCCATGCCCACCCAGGGCGGGAATTTCGGAACCGTGCCCCAACCGGGCGATCGGCTTTTCCTGGACGCGGACGGGAGCGCTTATGCCGTGACCCTGACCAGCGCTTCCCCTTGGTGGCTGGGCTGGAGCTGGCAGACGCCCTACCAGGGAACCGGGAGCCTGAGCGGGGCCTGCTCGGTCCTGCGGGGCGGGGAAGGGGCGATCAACGGCTCCTTCGAGCCGCAGGGCCCCCTGGTGGTCACCACCGGCCGCACCCAGACCTTCAACTTCTTCCCCCATGCGGGCTACATCATCCAGGACGTCCGCATCGACGGCGTTTCCGTCGGGTCCGTGGCCTCCTATACCTTGCATGATATCGACGACGATCACCTCATCGAAGTCGAATTCGTTCCGGGACTGCTTCTGCATCATCTGACCGTGCAGGGCGAGAACGGTCCCGGAACCTACGAGGGGACCGGGGATCACCCCGCCGGGACCTGGGTGGATATCGCCGCCCATCCCTTCCCGGGTTTCGAATTCGATCATTGGATCACGACCTTCGGGCACGTTACCGTCGAGAATGCCCGCGCCAATCCCACCAGGGTGCTCCTGAACAGCGCCGCCGTGGTGCTGGCCGTGTACAATCAGGTCATCGAGGCCGATCCTTGCGCCGGAGTTCCCGATTACGTGGATGGGAAGGCCTATCGCACGGGGGATGCGGTAGTGAACGGCGGACGGAAATATTCCTGTACCGTGGGCGGTTGGTGCGCCATCGGCGGACCCTATGCGCCCGGCCAAGGCTGGGCCTGGGAGAATGCCTGGGAACCGGCGGAAACCTGCCGATGAAAAGCGGGGCGGGAGGGTTCCCGCCCCTTTTTTTCCCCGGCCCGGGTTACAGGTGCAACCCGAACAACCCGACCAAGCCTATGATGATCAGGTAGATGGCGACGATGTAATTGAGCAACTTGGGGATGAGCAGGATCAGGATTCCAGCGATAAGCGCCAAAAGGGGTTGCAGGGAGATTTGAACGTTCATGTCGTCGGCCTCTGGGGAAAGTGGAAACGGAATCGCGCAGAGATTGCGCATTCCCCCTATGGAATCAATTTCTGAGCGGCCCGACGCAAGACTTTTCCTTCCTTGGACCAATTTTAGGGGGCCATTAGATAGATTTCTGGGAATATGCTGGAAATACGCCTATTGGGCACGTTCACGGTATCCCGCCACGGCCTCCCCTTGGACCTACCCAAATCCAGGCAGGCACGTGCCCTCCTCGCCTATCTCATCTCCGCCGGGAAATCCCTTTCCCGGGAACATCTATGCGAGATGCTCTGGGATACGGCCGGCGATCCCAAGGCGGCGCTTCGCTGGAGCCTGACCAAACTCCGTTCCCTGGTCGACGAACCGGGTCTCACGCGCATAAGGGCGGAGGGCGATCGCATCGCCTTCAATGGCGAAGGTACCTTATCGGATACCGGACGATTGGAATCGGCGGTCGCTGGCCTTAACGACCCCGCGGGTCCAACAACCCGGGAGAATCGGGTATGGATGGCGCGGGAAGCCGTGGCGCTGTCCGGCGGTTCGTTCCTGGAAGGCCTGGAGCTTTCCGAATGCCTGGCTTTCCAATCCTGGCGCCTGGCGCAGCGCGAGAAATACCGGGCCCTAGCCGAAAAGGCCCATGCAGCCCTGGCCGCCCTGTTGGAGCCGGAACCCGGGCAGGCCCTGCCCGCCGCCCAGGCCTGGGTGGTTGCGATGCCGGAATCCGAAGGCGCGCATATGGCGGTGATGAAGTCCTTCCTTGGTTTGGGGAGGACCGCGGAAGCCTTGGAGCAATATCGCAGGTTCGACGCGCTCCGTAAGCGGGAAGGGGGCTCGCCCGGCCCGGCCATGGAAGCTCTCCGACGGAGTGTTCCGGCGAAAAACGCGCAACCTCCGCGGGGCTACGCGCCCGGACCCGTTCCCGCGGACGGCCCCTCCGCGGAATCCCGCGCCTTGCCTCCCATGGTGGGGCGCGAAGGGGAATTGCGGAGGCTTCTGGACCATGCCGGGAGCGGGCCTTCCGGTCCGGCCGCCGGCGGACTTCTCCTCATCCGCGGGGAGCCGGGGATGGGGAAAACGCGGCTGCTGACCTCTTGCATGCGATCGCTGGAGGGAAAGGGGTATCGCGTGAGTTACGGAGCCTCCCACCGCAGCGAGTCCAACCGCGTTTATGGCCCTTGGCGCGACGCTCTGGCCGGGGACCCGATTCTGGATCTGTTCGCGGGTTCGAGGGATGCCGTCGTCGAAACCGGATCGGATCCGAATGGGTTCTTCGAGCGTTTCGCGGCCGCGCTCGCGGAACTCGCGATCCCGGGGCGGCAGGTTTTCCTGTTCGACGATATCCAGTGGATGGATGCCGCCTCCTTCGCCCTGCTATCCTATTGCCTGCGGCGCCGGGTTCCCGCGGCTTTCCTGGCGGCAGCACGGGACCGGGACCTGGAAGACGGGCCGGTGCGCGCCTTCCGCACGGGCCTGCTGAGGGAATCCATGATGGAGGAAATCCGCTTGGAAGCGCTGTCGAGCGATGACTTGCGAAAGCTCCTGGCCGGGACCTTGGACGATTCCGGGCGCGAAGCCGTGATCCGCAAAAGCGCGGGCAATCCCCTATTCGCCCTCGAACTGGCCAAGACCGGGGGCGAGGCCGGAGGCAGCCTGGAAAGCGTCATCGATTCGCAAATGGAGAAGCTGTCGGCCCCGGCCCAGACCTTGCTTCCCTGGCTCGCGGCCCTGGATCGCAATCTGCACCTGGATCTGCTGGCGCGCGTCTGCGGGACCTCGCCGGCGCAGCTGGTCGCATGCGTCGGGGACCTTGAGAAAGCGGGGATGATCGTCGCTTCGGATGGAGGTTCGTCCATGGGTTCCGACTCCGGAACCGCCGGCGCTCCGGAATTCGCGTTCCGGCATGAATTGTTCCGCCAAGCGGCCTATACGCGGATTTCGGCGCCGCGGCTCCGCCTCATCCATCGTCATATCGCTTCGGTCATGCGCGAGTTTTTCGGCGATATGGAAATCGCGGAACGGGCCAGGCATGCCTATCTGGGCGAGGATTGGGACGGAGCGGTGCGCGATTACGCCGCCGCGGCCGAGAGGGCGTTTTTCATGTTCGCCAACCAGGAAACGGTGGAATTGTCAAAACGGGCATTCGAGGCCGCCGGAAAGTCGACGGGGGATACCCTGGCCCTCCGCCTCGGCATCTTGCGTAACCTCATGTCGGCGGAACAGGTCCTGGGCCTGGCCGGGGACTACGTTTCGATCGCGCGCGGCATGGTACGCGAGGCGCAGGCCCATCCTGACAAACAGTTGCTCACCTTCGCCCTCGCGTGCCTGGCGGGTTCATTCTACATGATCGGGCAATGGAAGGAGATGGGGGAGGCCGCGACCCGATCCGTCGCCATGCAGGCCGAAGCCCCAACGATCGAGAAAGCGGAATACCTGGCCGATTTGGCTTCCTGTTTCCTGATGACCGATCAGGATTTTCCGAAGGCGGAAGGCATGGTCCGGGAAGCATCGGGGATTTGCAGGCTGCTGAACGTCCGGCAATACCACGTTATGGTCTGCGAATTCATGATGGCGCGGCATGCGGGCGACCTCAATGGGTTGCAGCGGATCTGGAAGGAACTCCTGGGCCTCTGTCTGGAGCGGAAGGACTTTTGGGGGATTTGCTATTCGGGAATGATCATTTCGACCGATCTGCTCCTGGAAGATTGCCCTTCCGAAGCCCTGGAAGTATTGCACCGTATACGGGAGTGGCATGCCAGGATTCCCGAGGGGGGAGAGAAAGCCTACTATGGCGTCCTGGACGCCTTCGCGCGCCGCAATCTGGGGGAATCGGGCCTGGAAAAGGCCTGCGAGGATGGCCTGGAAGCGCTTCGGAAGGCGGACGCCAAAACCTATTTCGCCTATGCCTCCCTGTTCTGGTGTGACCTGGAGAGAGGGTCGAGGCCGGATGCGGTCAAGGCCGTGCTCAAAGAGGCCCTGGACAAAATGGAAAGGCTGCCCCGGCCGACTGAAACCGCCTTGGTGCGGGTCAAGTGGGCCCGTTTCGAGCAGGAATCCGGGAACACGGATGGGGCCCGGGCCCTGATCCAGCCTATCCTTCCCGATCTGGCCGTTCCCAAGAAAATGGCCAAAAGGGCCGTGGATGCCGTATTCCGGACGGCCATGGAATTGGGTTTGGAGATTCCAACGCCGGGTCAAACGAGGGTTACAACGCCTGGGTCCTAACTTCGATGGAAGAGGGACGCCGGCAAGCGGCCGTCCCTTCCCGAAACCCATTGAAAGGACCCGCCATGAAATCCTCAAACCTCCTCTCCGCTTCCCCTTCCATCCTCGCTCTGGCCTTGGGCGTCTCCCTGGGCGCTCCATATGCCTCAGCGGCCACGGACATCGCTTCCGAAAAAGCCGGTCCCCCAAGGGAATACGCGCAAACGACCCTTGTGGCCGTCGAAGTAAAGGCCGAATTGGCGGCCGAACCGAGCAAGGTCTGGAGCCAGGTGATCCGCAAGGAGATCCTGGTCCGGATGATCGGTTTCGAAGACGCCAAGGGAGATGACGCCCTTGGGACTCCGGGCGCCAAACTGGCCGGCAGGATAGGCGGAGATCAAGGGATGCTCATCGTGACCCATGCCAAGGCCGACCGTGAAATCCGCTATGCCTGGGAGCCGGAACATGGCGGTTATGTCTGCCATTTCACCCTGAAGCTGTCGCCTTCGGGCAAAGGTACCATGGTCTCCCTGGTGGACGCCTATTCGGACGAAAAGCCCGCTTTGATCGCCAAGAATGCCGCCGATTCGCGCGCGCATCTTGCCCAGTCCCTGGAAACCCTCAAGAAAAGCGTGGAGTAACCATGCTGGCCAAGACCCTGAACGATATCCAGCCCATCCTCATCGTCGCGTTCATCATCCTGTTCGGCGTCCTGGAAACCTTTGCGGCGAACGTGCAGGCGGTGCCGGGTCGAGGCAGGCATTTCCGCCGGGGTTTGGTTCTCGCCCTTTCGTCCTTTTCCATTTTCGCCTTGACCGGCCTTTTCAGCGCCTTAACCATGGATTGGGCGGAAACGCATCGATTCGGCCTTGTCCGAAACCTGCCCATCCCCGCCTACGCGAAGATCGCCCTTGGGATTCCCTTGATCGACCTTGCCGGTTACTTCTTACACCGGGCCTGGCACCGGGTTCCCTGGATTTGGCGGCTGCACCGCGTCCATCATAACGATCCCACACCGGACGTCACCACCTCCCTGCGGTTCCATCCCCTGGATCTGGTCCTGCAGTTCCCGGTCCAGGCCTTGGTCCTGGCGGTACTTGGAGTGCCCGTGCTGTCCGCGGCGGTGTACTTCACCCTGAGCCTCCCGCTGCTTTTCAGCCAACATGCCAACGTCCGCTGGAACCCGCGCTTCGATCGGTTCGCGCGCATCTTCATTTCCTCGCCGGGCTACCATCGGATGCACCACAGTTCGGTACGGAGCGAGACGGACTCCAATTTCGCGGATGTCTTTCCGCTTTGGGACCGGCTTTTCGGAACCTACCGGACCCCGAAGGAAGTCCGCGATGTACGGTACGGAATCGATGGATTCGAGGAGGAGGATGCGCATCGGTTCAGGACCGTGATGCTCAGCCCTTTCCGGAGGGTGTAGATCGACCTCTCGCTGTCCCGGCTCCCCACCTTCGAGGGGAGTTTTCCCGTTCCCGATTAGGCTCCAAAAAAACCGGAAAGATCCTGAAATGCGGTCTCTCGGCCTTGGGTTTCCAAAAGCGGCGGCCGCGTGAATTTACGCGTGGTTTTATTTATTTTTTTTCCTCGAATTCCGGGAAAATGCCAATTGAAAGCCCGGGTACCAGACAGAAAAAACCGGGCGTCGGCGGCCGACCCCCTCGGTTCAAATCAAGGAGAAGCGATGTCCAGTCCATCGGTCACCATGAGTCCACCTGCAACCCATTTGGAAAAAGCCCCTACCGGAATCGAAGGCCTGGACGAAATCACGGCGGGAGGCCTTCCCAAGGGCCGGCCCACCCTGGTTTGCGGCACTGCAGGATGCGGCAAGACCATGTTCTCCATGGAATTCCTGGTGCGCGGGATCCTGGATTACGGCGAGCCCGGGGTCTTCATCGCCTTCGAGGAGAGCCCCGAGGACCTGGCCAAGAACGTGGCCTCCCTGGGATTCAACCTGAAGGACCTTGAGGACCAGGGAAAGCTCATCGTCGAGTATATCCATATCGACAAAAGCGATATTGCGGTGGCCGGAGCGTACGACCTGGAAGGCCTGTTCCTCGTCCTTCAATCCTGCGTCGAAACCATCGGGGCCAAGCGCGTTTCCATCGATACGCTCGAAGCCCTCTTCGGCACTTTCGACAACCATGCCATGTTGCGGCAGGAAATCCGGCGGCTTTTCCGCTGGCTCAAGGATCGCGACCTGACCACGGTCATCACGGCGGAACGCGGGGACGGGGCCCTGACCCGGCAAGGCCTGGAGGAATACGTTTCCGACTGCGTCATCATGCTTGACCACCGCATCATCGACCAGATTTCCACCCGTCGCCTGCGCGTGGTGAAATACCGCGGCTCCGTGCACGGCACCAATGAATACCCGTTCCTGATCGATGAGGGGGGCATTTCCGTGCTCCCGATATCCTCCCTGAGCCTGGACCATCCGGCCTCCAAGGAGAGGATTTCCACCGGCATCCCGCGCTTGGACGTGATGATGGAGGGCAAGGGATTCTACCGGGGCAGCAGCATCCTGGTCTCGGGCACGGCGGGCAGCGGCAAGTCCAGCATCGCCAACTTCTTCGCGGACGCCACCTGCAGGCGCGGGGAACGGTGCCTGTACCTGG